>JAUPKJ010000041.1 GCA_030837505.1 Actinomycetota bacterium | reverse complement strand
GTTCGCCGACGAGGTCGGCGTCCTCGCAGAGACGTTCGGCCAGGATCGCGCGGGCGCCGTCGAGGGCGGCCTTGACGTCGGCCACGCCGCGCTCGGGATCGACGTGGGCCGCGGCGGCCTGCTCGGGGACGGTGAACGGGTCGGACCTCAGGGCGTCGGCGAGGGGTTCCAGGCCGGCCTCGCGGGCGATCTGGGCCTTGGTCCGGCGTTTGGGTTTGTAGGGGAGGTAGATGTCCTCCAACCGGGCCTTGGAGTCCGCGGCGAGGATCTGCGCGGTGAGGGCGTCGTCGAGCTTGCCCTGCGAGCGGATCGATTCCAGGACGGCGGTCCGCCGTTCCTCCAGTTCCCGCAGGTAGCGCAGCCTTTCCTCCAGGGTGCGCAGCTGCGTGTCGTCCAGCAGCTCTGTGACCTCCTTGCGGTACCGCGCGATGAACGGCACGGTGGCGCCGCCGTCCAGGAGGGTGACGGCGGCGTCGACCTGCCGCTCGCGCACTGCGAGTTCCTCGGCGATCCGCTGGTTGATGGACGTGCTCACGATCCTGTTCCGCCTTCCCGGTGGGGTCGTGAGCATTCTGTCCCGTGTCGGTGACCGTTGTGGCACCGCAGGGGCAGAAAGGGGCAACGGTGCAGGTCCGTCCGGTGCCGGAGGCTGCGGATCCGGGCGGACGGCGGCGCGCCGTGGCTGGTTCGGACCTCGCAGGACGACCAGGGTGGATACTCTCCGATATCAGATGTAGCTCAAGGTGACAATTGCGGGAGTGGGTTCGGAGTCTTCGCACGGCGGATCCGGGGTGGGGGCCTCGGCCTGCCCGTCGCGAGCCGGAGTTCTCGATTGCCGCCTCGCTCCCGATGACCACGGTCCCGCTCCGTGGCGGTGAGGACGGAGGTGAGGATGGCCGCTGTCAGGTGGGGTTGCGCCACGGACACCGGCAGGGTGCGGCACTGCAACGAGGACGCCCTGCTGGCAGGACTCCCGGTGTTCGTGGTCGCGGACGGCATGGGGGGCCACGCCGGCGGTGAACTGGCCTCGCACCTGGTCGTCGACAGTTTCCACGAGCTGACGGCCCACCCCGTCCCCGTCGACGTCCAGTCCGTCCTGGCACGGGCCCACACGACGCTCCGGGCCGCGTCCGAGCGCGACGAACGGGTCCGCGGACTGGGCGCGACCGCCGTCGGGCTGGTGCTCGTGGAACAGGCCGGTGCGCAGTACTGGCTGGCCTTCAACGTGGGCGACTCCCGCCTGTACCGGTTCCACCGGAGACGGCTGCATCAGATCACCGTGGACCACTCCTTCGTGCAGGAGATGGTCGAGGCCGGTTTCCTCGACGCCCAACAGGCTCGGCAGCATCCGGAACGGCACGTCATCACCCGGGTCCTGGGGGGAAGGGACAGCACGGAGCCGGATTTCTGGCTCTTCCCGCCCGAGGCCGGCGAGAAGTTCCTGCTGTGCACCGACGGCCTGACCGACGAGATCGACGACGACCGGATCGGCCGGATCCTGCGGGAGGAGAGCGACCCCCAGGCGGCTGCGGGAGCGCTCGTCCGGGCGGCTCTGGAGGCCGGGGGGCGGGACAACGTGACCGCCGTGGTCGTGAGCGTCGGCGATCCCGAGGACAGCGTGCTCGACCTGAGCGATCCCCGCAGCGGGGCCGTCCGGTGGGACCCGGACACGGGGGCCCTGCCGCAGATCGGTCCCGGGCCGACGCCGTGGTACGGCGACGGGGCGCCGCTCGCGCCGGACCCGCTGCGGGACCCGGACGGCGCCGACGGACGGCAGGGGAGCACGGACGGGGGACGACAGGCGGTTCGCGGGGGAGGACGGCGGCGGGACGGCGGGAGGGAACGCGAGTGCCTGGAACAACGGGAGAGGTCCGGTACCGGCCCGGGAACTGGTGGGTCGCCGCCGGGGGAACAGCCGTCCTTCTGGTCGGGGACGGCTGCTCCGAACGCAGACTGTTCAGGGCCTGGTCGCTGGTTCGCGCCGGGGGCGCGCCCGAACAACTCCTGGACGCCGTGAACCGGACGATGGGCGGCGGGCGCCCGAACGGTGAGGTCCCCTGCGCCGTCGCCGTCCGGGGGGACGACTGGGTGAGGGTCGTCGCCCGTCCGGGCACGACGGCCGGGGTCATGACCCCGGCCGGGGAACGGCTGCTGGCCGCCCCCGGGAGCGGCACCTGGGCCGACGAGACCGTCGGGGCGCCCCTGGCCGTCGTCCTCGCGCGGGCCCCGGCCCCCGGCTTCGCGCCCGATCCTCCCCGCGCCACGACCCCGGAGCTGCCCCTGCTGCGCGGCGTGGTCCTCGCCGACGCCGTGACCTGGTGGATGGGATCGGCCGGTCCCGCGCACCACCGGCCGCCGGAACACCACCGTCCACTCGAACTCCACCGTCCACTCGAACACCACCGGTCATCAGATCACCACCGGTCATCGGAACACCGCCGGCCGGCGGGGCAGGGGACGGCCCGGGGAACCCTCACGTTCTCCACGGGACAGACGGTCCCCGTGTGCGGGACCGTGAGGATCGGCCGCGCGCCGTCGGCGCACCGGGTCCCGCTGGACAGGCTGCCGCTGCCCCTGCGGGTCGGCGCGGACAGCCCGGTGATCTCTCGCAACCACGTCGAGGTCCGATGGCAGGACGGGCAGACGGTCGCCGTCGATCTGCGGTCGCGCAACGGCACGGTGGTGGCGCTGCCCGGCTGTACGCCCCGGTCCCTGGAACCCGAACGTCCCTTCCCTCTGCGGTCGGGGGCCGTGGTCTCGCTGTCCCCGGAGGTGTCCTTCGTGTACAGGGAACCCGGGCTCCGGGACGGGCAGGACGGATGACCGGGAGGGTGAGGAAGGACCCGACAGCGTGTCGGACGTTTCGAAACGCCTTCTCGCAGCCATACTTCACGCTCAGTAGCATCACCATTACCGCATGTGGATTCAAGGTTCGGCGGGGGCGAGGCGGTGGGAGGAGACCGGGAGATGCCCTGGGTCGCTGGTGAGGAAGTCCTGGCCTGCAGTCTGCCCACGGCCGCCGAAGCGGTCCGGATCTGTGTCGAACAGTTCACCGCAGCGGGTTTCCGTCAAGGACAACCGGTGGGCAGAGCACTGACCTTCCTGCGCCCCGTGGACACGGGCCGCAGCCCCCTGTCGCGCCTACTGCGGCGGTCCCGTGAGATCGAACGCACCCTCGTCCTCGTCGACGACGACCTGCGGGGGATCGTCGTGCGAATCTCCGGCCCCCTGCCGGCGGACCTGGCCGCGGCGCTCGCGAACGGTCCGGGGCCCGCGATCCTCGCCGAGCCCATGGGACTGGGCGGGGAGAGCAGCTGGTCCGACATGCTCGCGGGCCGGAGCCCCCGGCCACCGGACGACCGTCGGGAGCCCTGCGACGGCGTATCTGAGGACTCCCTGCTCGGGGACTGCCACCCGTCCCCGGCGAACCCCGCCCCCGACACGGCCGAACCGGACCCCTTCGCCCAAGGGGCCTTCCCCCTGGAACTCTTCGCGCCCGATCCCTTCACCCCGGAGGCCTTCTCGCCGGATCCCTGCCTCCCGGATCCTTCCCTCCCTGATCCTTGTCTCTCCGACCCCTGTCTCCCGGACCCCTTCGCCCCCGGGGCCCGACCAGCTCAGGAACCCGTCGATCACCGTCCCCACGAACTCGACCTGCGCTTCTGCGAGACCGCCCCCCGTGTGATCATCCGGCCGGACTGGGGCAACCCCCTGGAGGCCGGCCCCCGAGGACTGATCGGCCGGGCCCCGCGCGCCTTCACGGACCCGCGGACCGACCCCGACCGCCCCCCGGATCCCCAACTGCTGAGAGTCCTGGACCCCGAGCTGTCGGTCTCCAAGACGCACCTGGTCTTCGGGACCGACCACCAAGGTCTGTGGATCGAGGACCAGAACTCCACCAACGGCACGGCCATCGTCGGCCCCGGGGGGCTGGCCCTGCGATGCACCCCCTGGCAGCGATACGTCGTGCCCGACGGCGCGCGCGTGGTGATCGGACGCCGGTGCTTCACCGTCGAGGTCCTGCGCACCGCCGAACGCGATCCCTGCTACGACCGCTGAACGCGCGCCCGGACGGGCCCCCGTCCCGCCCGTCTCGGGCAGCGCCCGTCGGTGGGCTCTGCGATCATCATGCGTGATGCGTGCGACGTCGTCGGTCGGAGACGGTCCGGGACCCGGGGACCGGCGGAAGCCGGCCGGCCCCGAGGACCGGGCCCTGGCCGACCGGTGCAGTCGACTCGTGCGGTTCCTGCGGGAACTGTCCCTGGCCCGCACACCCTGCGTCCGGGACGTCGAGCGCTACCCGACCGCCCTGTGGCTCACCGACCTGCCCGAGCAGATCCCGGTCCACACCCGGGCCGGACCGGGGGACCTCGTCCTGAGACTGCCCCCTGCGCAGATCGACCCCTCCCCGGGTCTGCCGGCCGTCCTGACCGGCTGGGTCAGCCTCGCCGACCGGGACGACTCCCGGCTCACAGCCCCGCCCCTGCGCGAGCGCGGACCTCTCCCCGCCCCGCCGGGCGGACCGCGCCGGGCCGGGGAGGTGGAGGAAACCGGGGAGGTGGAGGAAGCACAGGCCGACCTCTGCGACCTGCCGGAGGTGTCCCGGGAAACGGTGCCGCAGGTCGTGCGGGCCTACGAGGACTGGCTGCCCACCTGGCAGCGGTGGGCGGTCGAGGACCGGGAACGCGCGGCCCACCACCGGTGCTACGAAGCCCTGCACACCGCGCACCAGCGCCTCGCCCAGGAGGGGGACTGCCTCGAACTGGTGCTGGCCACGGGCCTGCTGTGCCTGCGCACCGCCGAGGGCGAACGGATCCGGCACCCCCTGCTCACGACCGGGGTGCACCTGGAGGTCGACCGGGCCGACGGCACGATCGACCTGCGCCTGCCCGAGGACGCCCTCACCTGCCTGGAGGACGCGGCCCTCCTCCAGGGCTGCCGGGGCTACCGGGCCGACGGGGTCCGGACCCTGCACGAGCAGCTGCGCTCGCAGCGGACCGAGCCGTTGGGCCCCGGCACCGGCCGGGTGCTGTCCTCCTGGCTGCGCGGTGCCCTGGACGCGCCCCGGGGGTACCACGGGTCGTGGGTGGCCGCCGGGCAGGTCACCGGCACTCCCCGGATCGACCTGGCGCCCGTCGTCCTGCTGCGGCGGCGCGGCCGCGGCGCCCTGCTGGAGCACTACGACGCGATGCTGCGTTCCCTGGCCCTCACCGGGCGGCCGCCCTCGGGCCTGGCCAGGCTCGTGGAGTCCCCCGACGCCGAACCTCCCCGGGCCCGTTCGCGCGACGGGCACCCGGACGCCTCGGGTGCCGGCCCCGGGAACGGACCCGGACGTCCGGCGGAGCCGGAGCCTCTGTTCTGTCTGCCGACGAACGCCGAGCAGGCCCGGATCCTGGACTGTCTGCGGCACGAGAGCGGGGTCGTCGTCGAGGGCCCCCCGGGGACCGGCAAGACCCACACCATCGCCAACCTCGTGTGCGCCCTGCTCGCCCAGGGGCAACGGGTCCTGGTCACGAGTCAGAAGGCGCAGGCGTTGCGCGTTCTGCACGAGAAGCTGCCGCCGCAGATGCGTCGGCTGTGCGTGAGCCTCACCGACGTCTCCCGGAACGGTTCGGCGCAACCGGGCGGGAGCGTGGCGGCCCTCGCTGCGGAACGGGCCATCCACCACGCCCCGACCAGGGCCGCGCAGATCCGGCGGGTCGAGGCGGCCCGGCACCGGGCGCTGCAACGGCGTTCCCTCCTCGGCGAGCAGCTCAGGGCTCTGCGGGAGGCCCAGAGCTACGAGCATCCCCGCGTGGCCGACGACTACGGCGGGACGCTGTCCCGGATCGCGGAGCGGCTCGCCCGGCGACGCGCAGAGGACGGATGGCTGTACGAGCTCGGGCCCCGGTCGGCGCGCCCCCAGGACAGGGTCCCGTCCGACGAGCACCCGCCGCTGTCCGAGGACGAGGCCCTGGAACTGCTGGACCTGCTGCGCGAGGGGCCGCACGGGGAGGGGCCCCTGTCCGGGACGGGGGACGGGCCCGGGACGGGGAACAGGTCAGGGGCGGGGGACGGGGCGTGCGCTGCCGACCCTGGCCTGCGCCCACCGGCGGACCTGCGCCCGATGGCGGACCTGCCCCCACCGGCGGACCTGGAGGACCTGCTGGCCGTCGAACGGCAGCGCCTGGCCGACGCCGACGCCTGCGAGCCCCCGGGCACCACGGGCCTGGGCGCGCTGGGACCGTCGGGCGCGCTGGGACCGTCGGGCGCGCTGAGCGCGTCGGACCTGCGGGAACTGCTCAGCGCGCTGCAGGCCCTCGACGACGCCGCGGCCCGGACCCCGCCCGTCGAGGACCCGTCCGACTGGCGGGCCCGCGCCGTCCTCGACGCCGCCGAGGGCCGCAACACCACCCTGTGGGACCTGCTGGCCCGCCAGGCCCACCGCGTGACCGAGGCCGTCGAGGCCCTCGACGGGGTGGGACTGCACGTCGTCGAGCTGACGGGGAACACCGGTGGGGCGGGCGGGGGACCCGCCGGCGCGCCCCGCGCGCACGAGGACCTCCTGACCCTCCACGGTCACGCCACCCACCTGGTGCAGGTCGGCACGGGGTCCGTGCGGCGGGCCCTGCCCTCTGCCGCCACCCGGGCGGCCCGCCGCGCCGTCGGCCGCTGCCGTGTGGACGGGGCGAGCGCCACGGCCCCCGAGCAGCTGAGGGCCCTGTGCCTGCACCTGCGGGCCGAGATCGTCGCAGCGGGTCTGGTCCACCGGTGGGCCCAGGTCGGGGCAGAGGTTCCCGCCGAGTGGCCCCTGCCGCGCAGGGTCGGGCTCCTGGCCGACCTCGCGGCGCAACTGGAACGGACCGAGCAGGTGCGCCGGGCCGCGCTGCGGCTCGACGACCTGCTCGTGGCCCGCCGGATCCGCGGGATCCAGATCGGTGACCTCCTGCTCGGCGCCGGCCCGGACCGCCGCGGGCCCCTGGCGGAGCTGCAGATCGCCGTGGGGCGCCGACTCGCGGCCCACCGCGCGACCGAGGCCGTCGACCGCCTCGCGGAGGAACTGGAACACCGGGCCGACGCGCCGGGGACACCACGGGAGGCTGCGCGGGCGGCGGCGCGGGCGGCCGGGGCCGTCCGGGACCGGGACCCCGTGGCCTACCGCCGTCTGCACGGGGACCGCGAGGATCTGCGCCGGGCGCGGGAGCGGCGGGACCGCTGCGCCCACCTGCTGGGTCTGCTGCGCGCAGCTCACCCGGTGCTGGCCCGGGCCCTGAGCTGCGACCCCGACGATCCCGCGTGGCGCGCCAGGCTGACCCGGCTGCCCCGGGCCTGGGGATGGGCCAGGGCCCGGGAGTTCTTCGAGTCCCAGCGCGAGGAGGGTCTGGAGGAGTCCCTGGAACGGGAACTGGGCGTCGTCGAACGCCAGGTCGAACGGCTGACGGCCGACCTGGCGTGCGAACGGGCCTGGCAGCACTGTCTGGAGCGCATGACCGCCCGGCAGGTCGCGGCCCTGCGCTCCTACCAGGCCGCCCTCGACGCCCGCGGCAAGGGCCAGGGCAAGCACGCGGCCCGGTTCGCTGCCGCGGCCAGGGACGCGATGCTCGACGCGCGCGACGCCGTCCCCGCCTGGATCATGCCCCTGTCGGACGTGCTGTCGACGGTGCCGGCGGCCCGGGAGTCCTTCGACGTCGTGATCGTGGACGAGGCCAGCCAGGCCGGGCTGGAGAGCCTGTTCCTGTTGTGGCTGGCTCCGAAAGTGATCGTGGTCGGGGACGACCGGCAGTGCACCCCGCCCGAGACGGCCCTCGGGGCCCTCGGACCGATCTTCTCCCGGCTCGACGAACTGTTGGGGGACCTTCCGGCCTGGCTGCGGGTCGCCTTCACCCCCCGGTCCAGCCTCTTCTCCGTCCTGCGGACCCGGTTCGGGCAGGTGGTGCGCCTCCGGGAGCATTTCCGGTGCATGCCGGAGATCATCGAATGGTCCAGCCACATGTTCTACCGGGACGAGCCCCTCGTCCCGCTGCGCTGTTTCGGCACGGCCCGCCTGGACCCGCTGCGCGCCGTGCACGTGCCCGGCGCGTACACCGAGGGCCACGGGACGACCCTGCGCAACCAGGTGGAGGCCGAGGCCCTCGTGGAACGGGTGCTCGCCTGTTCGCGGGACCCGGCGTACGAGGGCCTGACCTTCGGAGTGATCGTGTTGCAGGGCACGGCCCAGGCCGACCTGATCCGCAACGCCCTGCTGCGCCGCCTGCCCCGGACCGAGCAGGAGCATCGCAGGCTCCTGGTGGGCACGCCCCCCGATTTCCAGGGGGACGAACGGCACGTGGTCTTCCTGTCGATGGTGATCGCCCCGGGGACCCGGACGACCTCCCTGACCCGACTGGAGTACCGGCGCAGGTTCAACGTGGCGGCCTCCCGGGCCCAGGACCAGGTGTGGCTGTTCCACTCGGTGACGGCCGACTCCCTCAGCCCCGCCGACCTGCGGCACTCCTACCTCACCCACCTGGTGAACCGGCCGCCGGCCGGACCCGGTCCCCGGGGGCCTCTGGTGCTGCCCGACGTCGCGTGCGAGCCCTTCGACAGCCTCTTCGAACAGCGGGTCTACCTCGACGTGCTGGCCCGCGGCTACCACGTGACCCCCCAGGTCGAGAGCAACGGCCGCCGGATCGACC
The DNA here is from genome assembly GCA_030837505.1 of Actinomycetota bacterium. Lineage (GTDB taxonomy): Bacteria > Actinomycetota > Actinomycetes > Actinomycetales > Kineosporiaceae > JAUPKJ01. The sequence goes on along the minus strand of JAUPKJ010000041.1, from coordinate 36,056 downwards.
TGGTGATCACCGGGGAGCGCGGCCGCCTGGCCGTCGAGTGCGACGGTGACGCCTGGCACTCGACCCCCGAACAGCTCGAATCGGACCTGGTGCGCGAACGGCAACTGCGTCGCGTCGGGTGGGAGATCTGGCGCGTGAGGGCCTCGGAGTACGCCTTCGACCGGCAGGCCGCCCTGGCCCCGCTGTGGAAGCTTCTGACCCGGATGCGGATCCACCCCTGCCCCCGGGACCCCGGCCCCACGCCGGCAGACGCGCCCAAGAACGCGACCGACCAGCTCCCGGCCTCGGACGGTGCCCGCCAGACCCCTGATCCGACCCCGGCAGCAGGACCGCGGACAGGCCGGGGGGACCCGCTGGGCGGCCCCTCCTCACGGGGGGCCGCGCACATCATCAGGTTGGTGGACTAGCGTCGGTGATTCCGTGCTCCCGATCCGTGAGGTAGACGTGAACCTCCACCTGCGGCGCCACGCCGCCCTCCTGTGCCTGCCGCTCGTCGCCCTCGCACTGACCGCCTGCGGCGGTTCCTCGTCCGACGACAAGGAGTCCAAGGACAGCACCTCGTTCGGAGTGAAGGCCACCGGCAAGTTCGGTGAGAAACCCGACCTGACGGTCCCGTCCGGCGAGGCCCCGGCCGAGCTGAAGTCCGAGGTGCTCAGCGAGGGCGACGGCAAGACCGTCGCCTCCGGGCAGACCCTGATCGCGAACTACCTGGGACAGACCTGGAAACCCAAGGAGGACAAGGAGAACGTCTTCGACAACTCCTACGACCGCGGGCAAGCTGCCGGCTTCCTGATCGGCGCCGGCAAGGTGATCGTCGGATGGGACAAGGTCCTGGTCGGCAAGAAGATCGGCTCCAGGGTCCTGATGTCCGTGCCGCCCGAGGACGCCTACGGCAAGAAGGGCGAGGCCAAGGCCGGCCAGGAGGAGCACGAGCTGGCGGGTGAGGCCCTCGTGTTCGTCGTCGACATCATCGACTCCGTGGACAAGGACAAGGCCGCCGACGGCGAGAAGGCCGGCACCGCCCTGCCCGCCGGCTTCCCCGAGATCTCCTCGGAGCCCGGGAAGAAGCCCACGATCACCTCGGTCAAGGGGGTCAAGACGGGGTCGACGCCGTCCTCCGCCCTGCTGCTGGCGGGCAAGGGCGAGACCATCGACTCCAAGAAGAGCCTGTTGATGGAACTCATCCAGACGGACGCCGCGACCGGCAAACAGACCCAGCAGACCTGGGGGAGTTCGCTCGAACTCGTGGCGGCCGAGCAGGTGCTCTCGATCGCCTCGTCCCTGAAGGACCAGAAGGTCGGGAGCAGGGCCGTGTCCGTCGTCCCCGCGCAGAGCGGCTCGTCGGCCATGGGGGCCACCGTCCTGGTGATCGACATCGTCGGCCAGTACTGATCCGCAGCCGGCAGCATCCGCCGGTCGCCTCCTGCGGGAGCCCGGACCGGAACCGTACGGATCGGAGCATCGACCGGGCCGGTGGCCACGAGACCACCGGCCCGGTGCTTCGCCCGGCCAGGAGGTACCGGTCAGCCGCCCAGACGGTCCACGGCGGTGATCCGCACGACGGGCTCGCCGAGTTCGTCGCTGGCGGCCAGATCGATCTCGGCGCTGATACCCCAGTCGTGGTCGCCGTCCGGGTCGTCGAGGATCTGACGGACCGTCCAGGCCCCCCTGCCCTCCTCGATGAGCAGCAGGCCGGGGCCCCGGGCATTCGGGCCCGTGCCGATCTCGTCGTGATCGTCGAAGTAGTCGTCCAGGGCCTCGGCCCAACGATCGGCGTCCCACCCGCTCTCGGCGTCCAGGGCCCCCAGATCGCCCCAGCGCTCGCGGGCCGCCAGGTCCACCCGGCGGAACAGGGCGTTGCGGACCATCACGCGGAAGGCCCGGGGGTTCGCGGTCACCCCGGTGGCGGCCTGCCCGATCGGGCGGATCGGTTCGTCCCCCGTTCCCGCACCGGCCCGCAGCCGCTCCCATTCCTCCAACAGGCTGGAGTCCACCTGCCGGACGAGTTCCCCGAGCCATTCGATCAGGTCGATGAGTTCCTCGGTCTTGGCCTCGTCGGGAACGGTCCGGCGCAGTGCCCCGTAGGCGTCCGCCAGGTAGCGCAGGACCAGCCCCTCGCTGCGGGCCAGCCCGTACAGGGCGACGTAGTCGGTGAAGCCCGCCGCCCGCTCGTACAGGTCTCTGGCCACGGACTTGCAGGACAGCTCGTGGTCGGCGACCCAGGGGTGGCCGGTCCGGTACGTCTCGAAGGCGCCCTCCAGGAGGTCGGCCAGGGGCCGGGGGTGGGTGACCTCCTCCAGGAGCTCCATGCGCTCCTCGTACTCGATGCCCTCGGCCTTCATCGCGGCCACGGCCTCGCCCCTGGCCTTGAACTGCTGGGCCGCCAGGACCTGCCGCGGGTCGTCCAGGGTGGACTCCACGACGGACAGCACGTCCAGGGCGTAGTTCGGGTCCTCGCGGTCCAGCAGTTCGATCGCGGCCAGCGCGAACGGGGACAGCGGCTGGTTGAGCGCGAAGTCCAGCTGCAGGTCCATCAGGAGCCGGACGGTGCGCGAGCCGTCGGGGTTCTCCACGCGTTCCACGACCCCCGCCGCCAGCAGCGCCCGCAGGATCGCGATCGCCCTGCGGATGTGCCGGCGCTGGGCGGCCCGGTCCTCGTGGTTGTCCTCCAACAGGTGCCGCATGGCGGCGACCGGGTCCCCCGGGCGCTGCAGGACGTTGAGCAGCATCGCGTGGCTGACCCTGAAACGTGAGTTCAGGGGCTCGGGATCGGCGGCGACGAGGCGTTCGAAGGTCTCCCTGCTCCAGGAGACCGTGCCCTCGGCGGGTTTGCGGTGCACGATCCTGCGGCGTTTCTTCGGGTCGTCCCCGGCCTTCGCGATCAGCCGCGCGTTCTCGATCTCGTGCTCGGGGGCCTGGACGACGACGGTCCCCGAGGTGTCGTACCCCGCGCGGCCCGCGCGACCGGCGATCTGGTGGAACTCCCTGGCCTTCAGGCGCCGCACCCGTCGTCCGTCGTACTTGCTCAGGGCCGTCAGCAGCACCGTGCGGATCGGCACGTTGATCCCCACCCCGAGGGTGTCCGTGCCGCAGATCACCTTGAGGAGTCCGGCCTGGGCCAGCTGTTCGACGAGCCGTCGGTAGCGCGGGAGCATCCCCGCGTGGTGGACGCCGATCCCCTGGCGCAGCAGCCGGGAGAGGGTCCGGCCGAACCCGGGGGAGAAACGGAAGTCGCCGATGGCCTCGACGATCAATTTCTTGTTCTGACGGTCGCAGATGGCGAGGCTCGTGAGGGCCTGGGCCCGTTCGAGGGCCTGGACCTGCGTGAAGTGCACGATGTAGACGGGAGCCTGGTTCGTGGACAGGAGTTCTTCGATGGTCTCGTGCGGAGGGGTCATCGCGTAGTGGAAGTACAGGGGGACCGGCCGCTGCGCCGAGACGATGCTCGCCGTGGGCCGCCCGGTCCTGCGGGTGAGGTCCTTCTCGAAACGGGTGACGTCGCCCAGGGTCGCCGACATCAGCAGGAACTGTGCCCGTGGGAGTTCAAGGATCGGCACCTGCCAGGCCCAGCCCCGGTCCGGTTCGGCGTAGAAGTGGAACTCGTCCATGACGACCTGGCCGATGTCGGCGGCCGACCCCTGACGCAGCGCCAGGTTCGCAAGGATCTCCGCAGTGCAGCAGATGATGGGGGCGTCGGCGTTCACAGCGGCGTCGCCCGTGAGCATCCCGACGGCGTCGGCCCCGAAGACCTCGCACAGGGCGAAGAACTTCTCCGAGACGAGAGCCTTGATGGGAGCGGTGTAGAAGGTCCGTTCCCGGCGGGCCAGCGCCGTGAAGTGCGCTCCCGTGGCGACCAGGCTCTTGCCCGATCCGGTGGGGGTGGCAAGGATCACGTTCGATCCGCAGGCCACCTCGATGAGGGCCTCCTCCTGGGCCGGGTACAACGTCAGACCCTGCTCGCCGGCCCAGGTGGAGAAGACGTCGAAGAGGTCGTCCGGGTCTGGGGCGGAGGGCAGCCGGTCCACGAGGGAGGGGACGGGACGGGAAACGCGCTGGAGTTCGGGCTCGGTCATCTGGATCTCGGGTTCGGTCATGGTGGTCCGATCGTCCCCGATGCGCCCGTCGCCGCGCACCCCGGCCCGCTCACCGATCGGTCCCGGTCTCCCTCAGCAGCCGGTCGCGGACCTGGCGACGCAGGACCTTGCCGACCTGCGACCGGGGCAGCTCGTCCGCGACGACCACGTGCCTGGGCACCTTGTACGCCGCGAGCCGGGTGCGCACGTGGGAGCGGATCGACTCGATGTCGATCTGCGCTCCGGGGGCGGGCAGGACGACCGCCACCACGTACTCCCCGGACTTCCCCGAACCGGGTCTGCTCGCGCCGAGGGCCTTGAGCGCCTGCGTGGGCAGGCCGACGACGCAGGCGTCCTTGACCTCCGGAAGGTGCCTCAGGACCTCCTCGACCTCCGTGGGGTACACGTTGAAACCCCCGGTGATCACCAGTTCCTTGATCCGGTCGACGACCTTGACGAAGCCGGCGGCGTCGGCGACGACGATGTCCCCGGTCCGCAGCCAGCCGTCGACGAACACCTTGGCCGTTTCGGCCGGCTGGTTCCAGTAGCCGGAGAAGACCTGGGGGCCTCGGACGAGCAGCTCCCCGGCCTCGCCCAGGGGCAGATCCACCTCGGGGTGGTCGGGGTCGACGATCCGGATGTCCGTGGAGGGGAAGGGGACCCCGACAGTCCCCGGACGGCGGGTCGGCGCCACGGGATTGCCCAGGCAGACCGGCGAGGTCTCCGTCATGCCGTACCCCTCGACGAGCAGCCCTCCGCTGACCCGCTCCCATTCGGTCACGATCTCCGGAGGGAGGGCCACGGCCCCCGACAGGCCGTACCGGATGGACGTCAGGTCGATCCGCTGCTCGTGGGCCGCTGCCGCCAGCCGCTCGTACACGGGCGGGACCGCCGGCAGGAAGGTCGCCGGCCTCCGCCGCATCGTGGCGAGCATTTGTTTCAGGTCGAACCGGGGGAACAGGACCAGGGTCGCCCCGACGCTCATGGCGAAACTCAGGCACAGGGTCAGGCCGTAGGCGTGGAAGAGGGGCAGCACGCCGTAGAAGGTCTCCTCGCCGTCCTTCAGACCCGGCAGCCACGCTGCACCCTGGGCGGCGTTGGCCCGCAGGTTCCTGTGGGTCAGGACGGCGCCCTTGGGGGTCCCCGTCGTGCCACCCGTGTACTGCAACAGTGCGACGTCCTGCGGCGTGGGACCGGGGTGCTCGGGGTCGAGGCCGGCGGCGGCGTCGACGAGCCCGTCGAAGTCCCGCACGCCCTCGGGCACGGGGCCGGTGATCTCGGCGCGCTGCTTGCGCACGGGCGGGAGGGGCAGTTTGAGCGCCAGCCGTTGGGGCCAGGGCAGGGCCCGGGTCAGGTCGACCGACAGGATGGTCTGCAGCTGGGTGGAGGCCCGGATCTCCTCCAGGGTCCACGTCGCCTTGTCCCAACAGATCGCGAAGCGCGCCTCGTGGTCGGCGAACTGTTCGAGCAGCTCCCCGGCGGTGTACAGGGGATTGTGTTCGACGACGACGCCGCCCAACCGCAGCACGGCGTAGAAGGCGACCACGTGCTGCGGGCAGTTCGGCAGAACGAGCCCGACCCGGTCCCCCGGCCGGACCCCGAGGTCCCACAGTGCCTGCGCGGCCTTCTCGACCCGTTCGGCCAGCTCGGTGTAACTGGTGCAGGCCCCCTGGAAGACCAGGGCCGTGCGGGAACCGTGGGTCGCCGCGCTGCCGGCCAGCATCTGGGGGAGGGATTCCGCCGGGATGTCGACCTCGGCCGGGACGTCGGGGGCGTAGCTGGACAGCCAGGGACGCCCGGTGAAAGGACTCGTCCCGGCGGACTCCGGGAGCACCTTCTGCCGGTCCGTCCCGGACGAACCGGACGCCTGCGAGGCACCGGGTCCCGGTACGTCCCCCGTGTCGTGCGTTGCCGGGTCGGGCATGATGAGTCCCTTCGGTGGTCTTTTCCGTCCTGCTCCTGCCGGATCCTGCCGGGGGCGATCCCTTCTTCCGCATGGTGACAGACCACCCCGGGCCGTCACAGGGAGCGCCCTGCACGCGGTGCGGGACCCGGGTGCACGTCGCCAGGTGGAACCGCAAGAGGATACTCGGCGGGAGCTCCGGCACCGGGCCAGGGCCGTGCCAGGCCGTGCTCCGGCCCTGCCCAGGCGCGCATCGACCGAACCGTGGGGACACCATGAGCACGCAGGGACTGTCGGCGACCGAGGCCTTCCAGGTCCGTCAGAAGATCACCATGATGGTCAACCGGTACGAGGTCCAGGCCGAGGGACCGGCCGGCGGCGAAGGGCCCCTGCTGGCCTTCGCCCAGCAGAAGCGGATGGCTTTCAAGGAAGAGGTCACCTTCTACACCGATGAGAGCAGGTCGGTGCCGATCTTCTCCTTCAAGGCCCGCCAGAGGATCGACCTGGGCGCCACCTACGACGTGCTCGACGCGGAGGGAAGGTCCATCGGCTCCTTCCGCAAGGACTTCGGCAAGTCGTTGCTGCGTTCGACCTGGCACCTGACGACCCCCACCGTCCAGGCCGTCGGTCAGGAACGGAGCCTGCCGGCCGCTCTGCTGAGGAGGGTGTGGGAGTTGATCCCCTTCATCTCGGCGATCCCGTGCCCCGTGCTCTTCCACTTCGACTTCACCGACGAAACCGGGCGGGTCGTCCTGAGTTCCCTGCGCCGGCGGTCCCTGCGGGACCGCTACGAGGTGAAGGTTCCCGGCGGGCTCGTGGACGGTCGGGTGGCCGCCGCGATGGCCGTGGCCCTGGATGCTCTGCAGGGACGCTGACCGCCGCTCGGGGCCTCTCACCTGCCGAAGTACCCATCCTCTGGGCGCTGACCGGACCCTGCCGGGCATCACCCGATCCTTGAGGGTCTCTGTCCGATCCGCCGTCGAAACAGGGGGTGCTTTCTCGCGTCTCGGAGCCGTCTCCTAAGTTGGGCCTGAGACCGGGAACCGCCGACACGGGCATCAGGACGTGTCGCGTCACCCGAGAAGAACGATCGAAAGGACGTGCGGGGATGGCAGCCCAATGGCACCGGTGCCAGTCGTGTCGAGGGATCCTCCCCGTGACGGATTTCGAGGAGAACAACGACATCTGCGTCGCCTGTCGTGAGAAGGCCGATCGTGCGCAGGCCAAAGCGGCCAAGACCGCCAAGAAGGCCCCGGCCCCCGTGACCCGCCGGAAGGTGGCCGTTCCCGATCAGGATTCCTCGGGCGTCACCGTCCGACGCGTCGAGGCCCGGGGGATCCCGGGCGCCCGGGGACACGGCGACCGGGAGGTCCGGGTCCGCCGCGCCCGCCTGCGGGCCCTGGAGCACCTCGCGGAGTCCCACCCCGAGGAGTTCGAGATCCTGCTGTCCTCCGAGCGCTCCGTCGAAGGACTGTAGAACCACGAGCGCAGGCCCCTCCGGCCGCTGAAGAGCCGCCCGGAGGGGCCTGCGCGCTCCTGCCCAACTGGTCGACCCCGGAGATCGCGTACTACGCGGTCGACGACCGGGGGACCGAGTACCTCCTGAGGGGACTGGGCCACGGCCTGTCCGCGGCGGCTCTGTTCTGCTTCGGGGCGGTGCTCCTGTCGAACCTGCGGCTGCGATTGCGGACCTTCGCAGAGCCCTGCGGGGAAACCATCGGCCGAACGGGTCGCTGAAACGGGCCGGCCGGCCGCAGAACAGCCCGGGATTTGTTCTCGTATAGGGACAGGTCAGGTGATAAGCGACCCGCCCGGTGGGCTAGGGTCTGTGAAGTGGTTCACCTGGCGGGGAGGACCACCGGCGGGAACCGGGTGGAGGGCCATGGACGTCGACGGCGGCAGCTCCAACAACCCCTCGGGCAGAGGCGCCCCGGCGGACGACCCCCGGCTGGCGGCAGAGGGCGAGACGGCGATCGCTCGGCTGTCCCTGGCCACCGGGGACCTGCCGGACGCCGCGGATCACGTTGCCCGGGCCCTGGCCTTCCTGCCCACCTTCCCCGAAGCGCACGAGGCCCTCGCCGTCCTGGGACGCACCCCGCAGGGAGGGGTCCCCCTCTTCACCTCCCTCGGCGGGTACATCGGGGCGGTTGCTGCCAGGGCCCACCTGCTGGCCTGCCTGGGTTCCAAGGACGAGGCCGTCGATCTGCTCCTGCAGGTGGCCGTGCACGAACCGGCCCGTCCGTGGCTGGACGTCCCGTGGTTCTGGGACCCGGACCTGGCCGGCCTGCTGTCCTGCGAGCGCCTGCACGGTTCCCTGCTGACGGTCCTGCCCCGGCTGCCCGATCCCATGACGACCGCCCACCGCCTGGCCCTGGAGCCCCTGGCCGCCCTGGCCCGGGCAGCGGGCGACCGCTCCGACTGCGGGCCGGACCTTTTATGGCTGCTGTCTGCGGTGCTGCGCCGTTTCGATCGCCCGCAGGACGCCCTGCTGCTCGCCCGCAGGTCCTACGACCTGGCCCCGAGCGCGAACGCCTCGGTGATGGCAGCAATGGCCCTGCGACTGCTGGGGCGCCTGGACGAGGCGCAGGAGACCCTGAGGACAGCCTGGCGGGAGAACCCCGAGGACTCCGGGATCCTGGCGGACCTGAGTGAACTGCTCGTGCAAATGGGCCAGACCGGGCAGGCGGCCGCAGTGCTCCGGGAGGGCCTGTCGGCGCGTCCCGGGGATCCGGCTCTGACCACCCTGTCCCAGGACTACGAGTTCCGCCTGACCGGGAGGGCCGAGCCCCTGGTCGAGTTGGCGGACAGCCTGACCCGTCTGAGCGGTACTGCCAGGGCCTTCGCGTCCAGGACCCTCGCGCGGGCCAGCGAGGAGGTCCCCTGGCTGTCGGGGATCGTCTGGCCCTCCGAGAAGACGATCACTCTTCTCAACCAGACCCTGGCCGAGCACGAGCCCGGGGAGGACCTCGACGGCGACTTCGTCCTGGAGGACCTCGAGGTCCCCAGCGCCCGGATGACCCTGCAGCGCGCGTTCCCCCGGACGCGGATCCGGGTCCGGGGGGTCCCCGGGCCGGACGACCCCCGCGAGTCCGTGCGTCCCGTGCGGTGGCTGGTGTGGCGCTACGACGGCGTCGACCCGTGGCCGACCAGGGAACCGGCGCGCGTGACGAGCACCGGCGCCGTCCGGGAACGCACCCAGGTGCGTTGGAACCACCTGCCGTCGCTGTGGGAACAGACGGCGCAGCTCGGGCAGGTCCCCCTGCCCGACCTCCTGTCCGTCCTGACCCACCCGCCGGCGGAACCGGACTGCGACCTGGGAGCCGCTCTCCGGCGCCACGCCCCCCACGCGTGGGTCCGGGCCGTCCAGGTCACGGCGTGCTGCGGGATCGCCCACCAGCAGGACGGCCCGTGGGGCTCCTCCACCAGACGCCAGGTGCTCGCGGACCTCATGAACGGCCCGGAGGACTGGGTGTGCGAAGCGGCAGCGTTCGCGATGGTCGTGCACGCCTGGGCCGACCCGGCCTCCCGCGGGGACGTCGCGGCGCTCCTCACCGACCGGCTGGTCCGGACACGGCGGACCTGCGGGGGCAGGACCGTGTCCATCGCGGCCTCCCTGGCCCAGATCGCGCTCGCGTGCCCGGGGATCGACGAGAGCGTCCGCAGGGTGGCCCTGTCCCTGGCGCCGCAGCGGCCCGGGGGCGGCGAGGGTCCGGGCGGGGCGACAGCGTCCGATCAGGGACTGAGCCGTCCGACCGGTGCCCCGGAGACGATCGACCGCCTGGGCGTGCTGCGGCGCTGGTTCCCCCGCCGACGCAGAGCCCTGCCCCGTCCGGAGTTCTGAGGTCTGTTCCGTCGAACTCCGTCCGGCGCTGTGTGGGCTCCGGTGTTGCGTGGGTTCCGGCGCTGCGCAGACGCCTCCCGGCGGGTGCCGGTTCCTCAGGCCGTCCCGTCGGCCGAACCGTGCCCCCCCAGTTCCTCGTCGAGCAGTTCCAGGACCGTGGGCCAGAGCCCCGGGGCCGCCGCCGTCCGCAGGGCCTGCGCGATCTGCCGGGCGATACTGGCCGCGACGGCCTCGTGCAGATCGTCCAGACAAATGGTGGCGGCCTCGTCCCCGGCGCCGGGGACGGGTCGGTCCCGGTACAGCCCGTCGTCCGGGCCGCCGAGCCGGTGGAAGTCCCTGCCCTCGCCCGGGTCGGAGCTGCCGGGTCCCCTCCGGTCGCCCAGCTGACGGACGTCGATCCGTCGGGCGTCCGGGCGCTGCTCGCGTCCGACGGGAGCGACGGGAACGACGGGAACAGCCGGGCCGCCGTCGGTCGGGCGCGGAAGGTCGAGGCCCGCGTCGGGCGAGAGGTCCGCATCGTGCGCGAGAGCATCGACGCGCGCTTCCGGGGCCGGTCCCCGGAAGGGGCCGGGACGCCCGGCGGAGAACATGCCCTGTCCCGGACCGGCCGACTGCCGACCGCCGGGGAACGGGCTGCCGGGGATCGGGCCGCCGGGGATCGGGCCGGCTGCGGGATCCGGCCCGGTCGGTGTCTGCCCGGCAGGGTTCTGCCTGATCGGGAGCGGGAGGGAGGGCATCGGCTCCTCCTCGGCCCGCTGACCGCCGGAGAACCCCTCGCCGAACCACTCGCGGCTCTCCTGCGCGGTGGGACTGCCGGGGTAGGCGTCGGAGAAGGGCTCGAAGAAGGCCCCGTCCTCGTCCGCCTGCTCGTACTGGTCGGAAGGTGCCTCGTACTGGTCGGAGGGGCCGACGGGACCCGCGGGGGGCCGTTGCTCGTCCCGGGGGCCGGGCTCGGAGGACTCGTGGTGCCAGTCTCCCGGGTCGAAACCCTCGTCCGGCGCGTACCAGGGCATCCGGGTGTCCAGGGGGTCGTTCCCCCGGGGGGCCTGCGCCCGACCGAGGGCGGACTCCTGGGCGATCTGGGAGAACTGCCCGCCGGGCAGACCCCCCGCTCCGCCCGCGGGGGGCTCCGCGGCTTCCTGCGGCGAGAAGTCGGCCCCGGCGAACCCCCGATCGTCCTCCTGCGGGTCCGGCCCGTCCGCGGTGGGGCGGCGGGGAGCGTCCATCAGGCGCTGACGCTGCGCCGCGGGGGCGGACTCGCCCTGCCAGGCGTCCGCGCCCACGGCGGGCTCCTGCGGAGCCGGTCGGGGCGAGGCGGTCCGCACCCCGGTGATGTCCCGCTGCCGTTGCCCGCCCCGGGGCGTCATCCGCCCCGGGCCGGCGGACGGGTCGCCGTCGGGTCGGCCGTCGGCGACCGGGACCGAGTTCGGTCGGCGCACAGCAGCGCGCCGTCGGGCCGGGGCCGGCTTCTCCTGGAGTTCGGAACGGGCCTCGGAACGGGTCTCCGGCCGTGGCTCCGGCCGGGCGGTGTGGGCGCCCTGGTCCGGGCGCCCGAACGACCCGAGCAGGCCACCGGCGCCGGAGGGGTCGCCCGGCGAGGGGGAGGCGAAACGCCCGGCGCCGTCGTCCTCCGGGTACCGGCCCGGGGCCGGACGGGGCCGACGCTCGCCGAGCGGTTCGTCCGTGGGAGGCAGAAGTGGTGGGGGCAGGGGCGGAAGCTCCTGCGTCGTGGGCAGGCGGCGGCCCTCGCCGGACTGGTCCGTCTGGGCCTCCTTGCGAGGGGATCGGTCCGGGTTGGGCAGCTCTGAAGGCCTGAGCTCGGAAGGCATGAGGTCCTGTGTCTCCGGGTTCGCTCGTACGCGGTCATGGTCTGACGTCGTCCTGGTGCCTCCTGGGATCGGTAGGGGCGATCGGGAGTGCACCACCGACAAGAATTGAGTGGTTCGCGTCAACGCGACGTACAGCAGCCGCAGTCCTTGCGGTCCACCGGTCGCGATCTCATGGGGTTCGACGACGACCACGGCGTCGAACTCCAGCCCCTTGGCCTCCTCCGGACGGACCAGATTGATCGACAGCCCCAGGTCCCCCCGGCTGACATCGCTCCACCGTACGTCGGCGCGCGCGAGTTGGTCCATGACGGCCCGGCGTCGGCACCCGGGGCAGATGATGCCGACGAAGAGCCCCCGGCCCGCGTAGTCCCTGGCCTGGGCGACGGCTCGTTCCGCCACGCCGTCCGGCTCGCTGTGCAACAGTACGGGCTCCTCGGGGCCGTCCCTCACCGGTACCGGCCCGACCGCCCCGGGGGCTGCCAGCGGCAACAGCCTCGCGGCGAACTCGAAGATCTGCCGGGGAACGCGGTACCCGTGGGGCAGCTCCCGACGCGACACCGGGTGCGCGACCGAGAGCGCCTCGATCAGATCGTCCCAGGAAGACCTGTGCCACGGCCCCGTCGACTGGGCCAGGTCCCCGACGACGGTGTACGAGCCCGTGGCGCAGCGGCGCCTCAGGGACCTCAACTGCATGGGGGACAGGTCCTGGGCCTCGTCGACCACGATGTGCCGGTACGTGCGCCGGCTGCCTCCGATGAGGGCCTCGGCCTCGTCGAGGAGAGCGACGTCGGTCAGGGTCCACCGCTCCTCGGAGAGCTTGTCGGACGGGGCCCGCAGGAGCCGCCCGATGTCACCGGCGGAGAAATCGTCCCCCGCGGCGGCCAGCAGACGCTGCCGGGACCCCAACAGGTCCCGGAGGAAAGCCTGAGGCGTCAGCGACGGCCACACCCGGTTCACGGCGGAATCGATGTCAGCACTCGACGGAGGGGTGACGGCCCGCCGATGCTGCTGCGCCGCCCGCACGCGGCGCCGGGTCTCCTCGACGAACCAGGCGCGGAAGGACCCCCTGGCCGTTGCGTAGGGACCCGCGGCGAGAAAACGTGCCAGAGCGGCCTCGACCTCGTCGGCGGAGAACCCCGGAGCCCCGGCGGCCTGACCGACCCGCAGGGGAGCGGCGGCGTCCGGAACCCGTACCCTGGCGCGCAGGGCCCTGGCCAGCAGCCCCGCCATGCGCAACTCGCCCTTCACACGGGCCAGATCGGCGGACTCCTCGCGGGAACCGGCCGGTTGAGGGCCCAGGCCCCGCAGATCGACATGCTGGACGTCGGCGTCGCCCAACATCGGCAGCACCGACCGGATGTACCGGGTGAAGGTCGGATTGGGGCCGACGACCAGCACCTGGTCCGGGCTCAACCGGTCCCTGTGATTGAACAACAGCCACGACACCCGATGGAGGGCCACGACGGTCTTGCCCGTCCCCGGTCCCGCCTCCACGAGCAGCAACCGGTCGAGAGGAGAACGGATCAGACCGTACTGGGTCGCCTGGATCGTCTGGACCACGTCCCGCATCTGCCCGGTGCACCCGCGTTCGAGGTCCCGCAGGAGCACGTCGTCCAGATCCTGCGGCTCCGTGGGGCCGGGGCCCTCACCCGAGCGCCCCAGCAACTCCTCGACCCGCTGGGCCAGGTCTGCGAACAGGATCTGTTCGACGTCGACGATCCGGTTCTTCTCCATGACGAACCGGCGGACGAGCCGGACCCCCCGCGGATCGTCGACCGTCGCCTCGTAGAACGGCCGCGCCGCCGCCGACTGCCAGCTCACGACCAGGAGGTTCTCGGCCTCGTCGTGGATCGACTGCTTCCCGATGTACCGGCGCTCGCCGTCCTCGGTGTCGAAACGGCCGATCGCCACGGGCTCGTCGGGGTCTGCGAATTTTTCCAGCCAGCGGTCGACGCCGCGACGGACGCCCCGCGAACCGGCCCCGCAGCCGCTGGCCTGACGGGGGGCGTCGGCCAGGGAACGCCGAAGCCGCTCCCTGGCCTCCCAGGCGAGGTCGAGGTGGCGCTGGTCCATTTCCAGCGCAGCGCTGTCGGCGCCCATGGTGTCCGTCCGTCCCCTGTCCCGTCCGTCCCCTGCCAGTCCGCCTCTGCCCGGTCGTGTCTGTCGTGCCGGTGTCTGTCGTGCGGGTCGTGTCTGTCGTGCCGGTCGTGTCTGTCGTGCGGGTGCCGGTCGCCCCGCCGGCTGTGGTGCCGCCCGGGCGGCGTCCGTGTCTCTGACTCTAGTGCGGTAGCGGGACGGGGAGGTGCTCTGTGGAGTTCCTGGGGACAAAGTCACAGCGGGGACGAAGGGCCCGGTGGCTCTGTCGGATCCCCTCGAAGGGCCACGGGGTCCCTCGAAAGGCACCGGGGTCTCTCGAAAGGCACCGGGTTCCCTGGGAGGACACCGGGGTTCGTCGGCGAGGGCCTGAACCCGTCGGCGAGTATCTGAGTCCGTCGGACGGTACCGGAGTCCCCTGCGACGGCAGTGGAACACTTCAGCTCTGCAGGGAACACCTCGAACGCTTCCGTGATGGTTCCTGAGCTCATCGTGATGAAGCCGTCGCGCGACGAACCCGGACCCCGACGACTTCCTCTGAGAGGTTCGGGGAAGCCGTCACGGGGGAAGAACAGTTGTGAAGGCCCGCTTCCCGACCGGCCCGGGGAGTCACGCTCCGCCGTCCCGGCGCCGGACACAACTGGAGGAACGGTGATCGAGCGGATCGTGCCCACGGTGGTCAAGGCGGCGGAGGAATTCGGGGAGCCGGATCCGCGGGCGGAGGAACAGCTGTTCCCCGAGGAACACCGGATCGTGGCCAGAGCGGTCGACAAACGGCGCAGAGAGTTCGCCTCGGTCCGCAGCTGTGCGCGCGCGGCCCTGTCGGACCTGGGGGTGGGCTACGTGCCGCTGCTGTCCGGCCCCCGCGGTGAGCCCCTGTGGCCCGACGGGGTCGTCGGGAGCATGACCCATTGCCAGGGGTATCGGGGAGCTGTCGTGGCCAGGGCGGCGGAGCTGCCGGGGGCCGCCCCCGTCCTGGGGATGGACGCCGAACCGGACGAGCCCCTCCCCCGGGGGATCCTGGAGCGGATCGCCCTGCCCGCCGAGCGGGAGCGTATCGAGGAGCTTCGGGCGGCCGAGGGCAGGGGGGAAACCCCCTGCGGGCCCGGGCCGCACTGGGACAGGCTGCTCTTCTGCGCCAAGGAGGCCGTTTACAAGGCGTGGTATCCGTTGACGGAACGTTGGTTGGGGTTCGATGAGGCGGACATCCGGATGGACCTCTCGGGGACCCTGTCGGTCCGGTTGCTCGTGACAGGGCCGACGGTCCGCGCGGGTACGGTCGCCGGCTTCTCCGGTCGGTGGACGGCAGGCCGTGGACTGGTCCTGGCTGCCGTGACCGGCGCGGAACTCTGAGCGCCCCGCCGACCGGTCGCTCTCAGCCGGTGGTCAGGACGGCCGAGTCCAGGATCCTGCGTCGGGCCTGTTCGAGGTGTTCGGGGACCTGCTCGGCCGGGACGGGCGGGGAGAGCCAGTGCCCCTGGGCGTACGTGCATCCGTACTCCGACAAAAGGGCCCAGGTCTCCGGGGAGTCCACTCCTTCGGCGACGACCAGCAGCCGCAGGTTCCTGGCCAGGTCCACGGTGGAGCGGACGATCGTGCGGTGAGCCTCGCTGGAGCACAGGCCCTGGATGAAGGAGCGATCGATCTTCACTGTGCTCACGGGCAGATGGCACAGGTAGGCCAGGGAGGAGTGCCCGGTGCCGAAGTCGTCGACGGACAGCGCGATCCCGAGGGACCGCAGCCGGCGGAGGACCGCCAGGGAACGCACGGGATCCAGCATCATCGTGCTCTCGGTGATCTCCAGTTCCAGGGCGGCCGGAAGAAGGGCCCGTTCCGCGAGCATCACCCCGATCCTCTCGGGCAGATCGGCCTCCAACAGGTTCCTGGCCGAAAGATTGACCGCGACGGTCATATCGAGTCCCTGCCCCCGCCACCTGACGACGTCGTCCAGGGCCCGGGCGAGGACCCAGCGGGTGAGCCCGTGGACCAGACCGGTGCTCTCCGCGACGTCGAGGAAGGAATCCGGGGTGAGCAGCCCCTCGTCGGGGTGCTCCCAGCGGGCGAGGGCCTCGACCCGGCACACCTGGACGCCGGGTCGGGCGACGAGCGGCTGGTAGTGCAGCGTGAACTCGTCGTGGTCGAGCGCGTGGCGCAGATCGGCGGAGAGCGCCACCCGCGCGTCCATGCGCTTCTCCAGGACCTGGTCGAAGACCTCCACCCCGGACTGCCCGGTCTTGGCGGCGTTCAGGGCCAGGTCGGCCCTGCGGGTCAGGGTCCCCACCGTGGTTCCGTGCTCCGGGGCCAGCGCCAGGCCGATCGTCGCGTCCGTCCGCAGGACGAGACTCTGGACGGACAGGGGCTCCTGCAGTGCGTTGCGCACCTGCGCGGCCAGCTCGATCGCACGTTCGCGCGCGGTCCCGCCCGTCTCCGCGGGGGGCCGCGGGGGGCCCATCAGGATCGCGAACTCGTCCCCGCCCCAGCGGTACAGGTGCTGTCCGTCGGCGAGCAGGCCCTGCAGACGCCGGGCGACCGCTTGCAACAACCGGTCGCCCAGCTCGTGGCCGAGAGATCCATTGATCTCCTGGAAACGGTCGAGGTCGATGAGCAGGGCTGCGGACAGGGGACCGGTGGGCAGGCTCCCGGGCTCATCGGGCAGGCCGGCGGCCCCGGGCAGGGGCAGGCGCTTCATGGCGGTGCGGTTGGGCAGTCCGGTCAGGTCGTCGTGGTGCAGCTGGTGGAGGAGCAGCCGCTGAGCCGCTCGTCGGTCGGCGAACTCCCGTTTGAGATCCAGGGAACGTCGCCGACCGAAACACAGCATGACCACATGGGAGAGGGCGGCGAAGACCACGGCCTCGTCCACCCAGCCCCATCCCGGGTGCTGGGACCAGTCCCCCACCTGGCGGAAGGGATCTGCCAGGACACACAGGAGGACCAGGGCCGACAGGATCGAACCGGCAACCAGGAAATCCGACCGGAGCTGCTTGCGCAGTACCGCGATCTCGTTGCCCCGGTTCGCTGTCGGGATGCTGCGTTCGGACATCCTCTCCGCTTCCCTGCTCCGGGCGGGAGGGGAGTCCGGACCACGGACGTCCTGTCAAGGACCGACCCGACCGCCCGGAGCCGGTGCCCGTCCCACCGCCGTCGGTGAGTTCCGAACACGTCGGACACGGATGGTGAACAGAGATTTTCGTGTCGAGGCGGGTGCGGCCGGGGCGGTGATCTTTCCTAGAATAATCCGAAGGCTTCCCGCCGTGGGGACGGATCCCCTCCTGCCGGGCTTCCCGGCCGACTCCACCGTGTCCCTCCCGGTCCGTACGGTCACCCCTTGATCGCTCCCTGCATGATTCCTCCCACGATCTGCCGACCGAGCAGGATGAAGACCGCGATCACGGGGATCGTCGTCAGGAAGGTCCCCGCCATGATCACCGACCGGTCCGGGACATATCCCTGTCCGAGGTTGTTCAGTGCGACCTGGACAGTCGGGTTGTTGGCTGTCAGGGCCAGGATCGGCCAGAAGAAGTCGTTCCAGGCCTGCAGGAAAACCAGCATCCCCAGAACCGCCATCGCTGGGCGCGCGATGGGCAGGACGATGGACCGGAACACCCTGAAGGTCGAGGCGCCGTCCACCCAGCCGGCCTCCAACAGTTCGTTCGGCAGGGCCTCCACGAGGTACTGCCGCATGAAGAAGACCCCGAAAGCGCTCACGAGGGTGGGCAGGACGACGGCCTGCAAGTGATCGATCCACCCGAGCTCGACCATCATCATGTAAAGGGGGATGGCGCCGAGGCTCGGCGGGATCATCATGGTCCCGAGGGTGAGCCCGAAGAGCAGGTTGTTGAAACGGAACCTGAGCTTGGCGAAGGCGAAACCGGCCAGGGTGCAGAACATGACGGTTCCCACGGCGATGCTCCCGGACACGATCAGGGAGTTGAGGATCGCCTTGGTGAGGTCGATCTGGTCGTAGGCCAGGTCGATGTTCTTCATGAGGTTCCCGCCGGGCAACATCGGGGGAGGAACCGAGTTGATCTCCGCGTTGGTCCGTGTGGCCGCCACGAGGGTCCAATAGAGGGGGAACACCGAGACCACCGTGACGCCGATCAGCACGAGATAGGTCAGCGGTCCCGCCCGCCCCTGCCGGGACCGGGGGCGCCACGGGCTCCGGCGGGGGGCTGGAGTCCCGTCGCCGCTCGGGCTGTGAGGTCTGTCGGGGCCGGTCATGCGGCATTCCTCCAACGACGGCGGGCCAGGGTCGTGTTGACCAGCACCGCCACCACGATGATCACGAACATCGTCCAGGCGACGGCCGCGGCGTAGCCGAGCTTGTAGTTGAACCAGCCCTCGTCGTAGAGCAGGACCCCGAGGGTCTGGTACTGCCTGCCGGCTCCGCCGAGGTGCCCGGAGACCCCGCCGAACAGCAGCGGTTCACCGAAGACCTGAATGGCACCGATGGTGGAGACGACGATGGTGAACAGGATCGTGGGGCGCAGCGAGGGGATGGTGACGTACCGGAACTGCTGCCATCGGCTGGCGCCGTCGA
This sequence comes from Actinomycetota bacterium, assembly GCA_030837505.1. Taxonomy (GTDB): domain Bacteria; phylum Actinomycetota; class Actinomycetes; order Actinomycetales; family Kineosporiaceae; genus JAUPKJ01. Next base: position 17,779 of record JAUPKJ010000041.1, on the reverse strand, counting down.
TCGCTGCGGACTCGTACAGGTCCGCCGGGACGGACTGCATGCCCGCGAGGTAGATCAGCGCGTTGTAACCCACCCAGCGCCAGGTGATGATCGTCGAGAGGGCGTTCTGCGAGGTCCATCTCCCGCTATCCCAATCGACCGGGTTCACCCCGACCTGTCCGAGCAGCCAGTTGATCATTCCGAAGTCGCGGCCGAAGAGGCCCGAGAAGACGAGCGTCGCGGCCGCGACGCTCGTGGCGTAGGGCATGAGCATGGCGACCCGGAAGAAGGTCCTGCCCCGCAATCGGTAATTGAGCAGGTGCGCTATTCCCAGAGCGATGCACAACTGGGGGACGGTCGAGATGACACCGATCGTGAAGGTGTTCTCGAGGGCGTTCCAGAAGAAGTCGCTGCTGAAGAGCTTCCTGTAGTTCTCGAGCCCCACCCACGTGCTCTCGTTCGGGTTCTGCAGGTCCACCGCGTGCAGCGAGACCCACGCGGTGTAGAGAATGGGGAAGAGGCCGAAGGCGGCGAAGACGAGGAAGAACGGTGCCACGAACAAATAGGGAGCACTGCCCTGTCCTGCTCGTCGGCGGGCCTTGAACATCGAGGCTGTCCTTTCCTGTTCTCGCCGCCTCACGGCGTCGGTGCGGTACGGGTCGGTCCGGCTCAACCCAGAAGATTCTCGACGTTCTTCATGGTGTCCTTCCAAGCCTTGTCCGGGTCGGTTTTCTGGGTCTCGATGGACAGCAGACCGTTGTTGAAGGCGTCCAGGATGGAGCCGTCCCGCGGGCCGTGGACGGCGACGGGCAGGTTCTGCGCGACGTCACCGAAGATCTTCCCGACCGGGGCGTCACCGAAATAGGGATCCTTCGCGTCCGCGACCTCTGGCCGGCTCGCGGCGACCTTGGAGGCGGGGAAGATCCCGGAGTCCTGGAACAGGCGCACCTGCTGGTCCGGCGCTGTGAGCCACCTGATGAGGTCGTACGACTCTTTCTGGTGCCGGCTGTTCTTGGGGATCCCCAGGTACGACCCGCCCCAGTTCCCCACGCCCGGTCCGGGGGCGACGTCCCACTTGCCGCTTCCGTTCTTGTCCTGTCCCTTGATGTAACTGATCATCCAGGAGGGGCAGGCGATCGAGGCGAAGCTGCCGCTGGAGAAAGCCTTGTTCCAGGCTTCGTCGAACTGCTTGAGCCGAGCGGTCAACCCGGTCTGCGCGGCCTGCACCCCGAGGTTCCAGGCATCGCGGATCGCCGGGTTGGTCTCGTGGATGGGTTTGCCGCTCTCGTCGTAGTACTGCTTGATGGAACTGCCGAGGATCGCGTTGTACAGACCACCGGCGGTATCGACGAAGGCGGAGCCGCGCGGGGCCTTGGCCTTGTACTGCTTGCCCAGGTCGAGGAAGGCCTGCCAACTGGTCCAGGACTTGGCCAGTTCCTGCCGGTCCGTGGGCAGCCCGGCCTTGGCGAACAGATCCTTGCGGTAACAGATCGCCAGGGGCCCGATGTCCGTGCCCAGCCCCAGGATCTTGCCGTCGGCGGTCGTGCCGGCCTTCCACTTCCAGTCGTAGTAGTCGGCCTCGAGGTCTCCCGCGCCGAAGGTCTTCAGGTCGACCCACCGGTCTGCCTGGTTCTGGGTGACCTGGGCGATCCGGCTCACCTCGGCGGCATAGACGTCCCCGACCCCGGTCGGCGCGTTCAACTGGGACTGGATCTTGGGCCAGTAGGTCGATTCCTGCTGGACGCTGGTGAACTTGATGGAGATGTTCGGGTGCAGCTTCTGGTACTCGTCGAACAGACCGCTCTCCTTGTAGCCGAAGCTACCGAACAGCTGAACGTTCAGCGTGACATTCCCGCCGCCGTCGTCGCTGTCCGAACCACATGCGCACAGCGAGAGCGCGGCGACGGCGAGGGTTCCCACGAGGGCTGTCGGCATCCTTCGCGTGATGCGCATCGATATCCTTCCGGTGACACCTTCGATCCCTGAACGAGCTCGGATCAGCCTCACCCCGACAGGCCCTCCGGTCAAGGGGTCCGGAAGATATCCGTTTATAGTTGCCGTGGGGGGAGGGACTGCTGTTCTGCGAGGTCGGAGGCGTGTGTCGCTGAAAATTTCACGTTGTCCTCCCCGGCATTTGCCGGCACCCTTCCCCGGCCTTTCCCTCGTCCTTGCCCGGGCAGTTCAGGGAAGGGCACCGTGCTTCGCCACCGGCTTTTCGCCGAGGCCGGGAGGAGCTGTGAGGACGCCGGGACCGCTGCGGTTCGGCAGGTGATTTCGCGTGTTGCCGGCCTGCGTTTCCCGGGAGGCGCTGCCCGTCCGGGACCGTGCGATGGGCGACGCGAGGGGAAACCATGGTGCAGCCCGCGGTCGCCCGGCCCTCCCCGCGCCCCGGTCGTGGGGCGGGGGAAACGGCGTCGAGGCCATGCCGTCGACGGATCCCCTGATGTGTCCTGAGCGATCCGATACAGGCCGCATCACAATATACAGACCGGAAGGTCCTGTGTTGTGAGATCGGTCACAGAGGGCCTGGCAAGTCATGAAATGCGATGAACATCACGTGCGTCGGACCACCCTCCGCCTTCAGCATGATCGAGAACCCTCCACCCCCACGACCACCCCGCCGGGTCGTTTCGTCGGCCAAACCTCGATCATGCTGGGGGTCGGCCGGGGTCGCCGAGGGCGGGCGCCTCCGGCCTGCGCCGAACCCGGCCTGCCTGCGACTCTCACACAGCCTGACGGGAGGCAGCCTGACGAATGGGAGAGTAGACCACCGGTACTAGCGTGGGGGAGTGGACACGCTCTTCTCGCCGTCGTCGCAGGACGGCGACTCCGGCGAGGACCTGCCCTCCCGGTCCCCCTGCGCCTCCCCTTCCCGCGGCGACCTGCCGCTGGCGGTGAGGATGCGGCCCGGTCTCCTGGAAGAACTCGTGGGGCAGGACCATTTGCTCACCCCCGGATCGCCCCTGCGGCGTCTGGCCGAGGGCGGCGGGGGGGTCGCGGGCCCGACGTCGGCGATTCTCTGGGGACCCCCGGGAACGGGCAAGACCACTCTCGCGCACGTCGTCTCCGCGGCCACCGGACGCCGGTTCGTGGAACTGTCCGCGGTGACGGCAGGGGTCAAGGACGTGCGCAGGGCGATGGAGGAGGCCCGACGCCTGCGTGACCTGCAGGGGCGCACGACCGTGCTGTTCCTCGACGAGATCCACCGTTTCACCCGGGCCCAACAGGACGCCCTGCTGCCGGGGGTCGAGAACCGTTGGGTGGTCCTGATCGCCGCGACCACCGAGAACCCCTCGTTCAGCGTCGTGGCGCCGTTGTTGTCCCGGTCCCTGCTGCTGACCTTGCGGCCGTTGGAACCGGCCGATCTGGAACGGCTGTTGGAACGGGCCGTCGCCGATCCCCGGGGCCTGGGGAACACCGTCCGGCTGGCTCCTGAGGCCCGCGAACATCTCGTGAGGCTCGCGGGCGGGGACGCCCGGCGGGCCCTCACGGCCCTGGAGGCCGCCGCCGGGGCCGCGTTGTCCTCCGCCGGACCCACGGAACCCACGGAGCCTGCCGGGACACCGCCGGAGCCTGCCGACCGGGCAGCGGACCCGGTCCCACCGCCGACGGTGACCCTCGAACTCGTCGAGCGGGCCGTCGACCGGGCGGCCGTGCGCTACGACCGTTCGGGGGACCAGCACTACGACGTCTCCAGCGCACTGATCAAGTCGATGCGGGGCTCGGACGTCGACGCGGCCCTGCACTATCTCGCCCGGATGCTCGAGGCGGGGGAGGACCCGCGGTTCGTCGCCCGCCGAATCATGATCTGCGCGAGCGAGGACGTCGGTATGGCCGATCCCACGGCCCTCGCCACGGCCGTGGCCGCAGCCCAGGCCGTGCAGCTCGTCGGGATGCCCGAGGCCAGGATCATCCTGTCGCAGGCCGTGGTGCACCTGTCCCTGGCACCCAAGTCGAACGCCTGCTGCACGGGGATCGCCGAGGCGGTCGCCGACGTGAGGGCCGGGGCGATCGGCCCCGTCCCACCGCCTCTGCGGGACGCCCACTACTCGGGGGCCGGTGCCCTGGGCCACGGCAAGGGGTACCGGTACACCCACGACGACCCCGCGGGCGTGGTCGCACAGCAGTACTCGCCGGACGACCTGGTCGGCAGGGACTACTACCGCCCCACCTCCCGGGGCTTCGAACGGGAGCTGGCCGGGCGTCTGACCCGTTTGCGGACGCTGCTGCGCGGCGGGCGGGGCGGTGCGTCCGGTGAACGGTGAGCCGGCGGACCTCCCGGACCCGCCACGCCAACCGGGAGGATCTGCGCCGAAGACCCGGAGGGGCGCACGGTATCGTCGTTCTTCGCAGGACCTCCACCGCGCATCGTTCCGGCCGGGGGACGTCCCCCGGACCGGAGGGAGACCCGGACCGGGCCGAAGACCCGGACCGAGGCCCGGACCTTCACCAAGACCCCACGACCGCACCGCCCGCCGGATCCGTACGTCGGCCCGGAGGCGTCACGGCCCGAACCGGACAACGAAGGAGCTGTAGATGTCGGTCTCTGACGTCGCAGGGCTCATCTCCGCCCTGGCCTTCGTCCTGCTCGTGGGTTTCATCGCGTACCCGTTGGTCAAGCTCGGCAAGGTTCTGGAGGAGACACGCCGGGCGGTGCGCGGCCTGTCGGACGGGACCCTTCCGCTGCTGGAGGAGGTCACCACGACCGTCTCCACCGCCAATCAGCAAATGGCACGCGTGGACACCATTACGGAGCACGTCGAGTCCGTCAGTGCGAACGTCTCCTCCCTGGCAGCCCTGTTCACCGCGACGGTGGGATCCCCTTTGATCAAGGTGGCGGCTTTCGGGCACGGTCTGCGCAGGGCCACGAGCGGGCACGCCCGCCGCGGACGAGGGAAGGACTGACCGATGCGCCGTCTGTTCTGGGTGGCCCTCGGGGCCGTGGCCGGCGTCGTGATCGCCGGTCGGATCACCCGGGCGGCCCGCGAGTGCACCCCCACGGGCGTGGCCCGGACCGCGGTGGACCTCGTCGCGTCCGTCAGACGGGACATGGCTGCCCGCGAGCGGGAGCTGCGACAGGAGTTCGGGATGGACGAGAGCCCGTCTCCCGAGGAAGGACCCGGTACGGTCGCTGCGCGAGGATGACGGACCGTCCCGCCCCGCCGGGAACGTCGGACGGACCCGGCAGAACGGAAACGACTCGTCCCCGTGCCCGGGGTCGGGGACGATGGGCACGCGGGGCGCCCCGGCGCCGGTGAGCCCACACGGACGAGTCCACACTGACAACCCGCCGACCTGCCCCCAGGTCGGCTCGAAACCAGACCGGAGGTCGGGTACCGATGGAGACGGCCGAGATCCGCCGTCGTTGGCTCAGCTTCTTCCAGGAGCGTGGCCACACGGCCGTCCCGAGCGCACCGCTGGTGTACGACGACCCCAACCTGTTGTTCGTCAACGCCGGCATGGTGCCCTTCAAGCCCTACTTCCTCGGCCACCAGACCCCGCCGTACGCCCGGGCCACCAGCGTGCAGAAGTGTGTGCGGACCCTGGACATCGAGGAGGTCGGGCGCACGACCCGCCACGGCACCTTCTTCCAGATGAGCGGGAACTTCTCGTTCGGCGACTACTTCAAGGCCGGCGCGATCGAGTTCGCCTGGGAACTGCTGACCCGTCCCGTGGCCGACGGCGGTTACGGCCTGGACGAGAGCCGGCTGTGGGTCACCGTGTACCAGGACGACGACGAGAGCCTTGGCCTGTGGAAGAAGATCGCCGGCCTGCCCTCCGAGCGGATCGTGCGCCGGGGCATGAAGGACAACTTCTGGTCCATGGGTGTCCCCGGCCCGTGCGGACCCTGCAGCGAGATCTACCTCGACCGGGGACCGGCCCACGGCCCGGACGGCGGCCCCGCGGTCGACGAGGAACGCTTCCTGGAGATCTGGAACCTCGTCTTCATGCAGCACGAGCGGGGTCCGGGCCAGGGCAAGGACGGTTTCGAGGTCCTCGGTGACCTGCCCGCCAAGAGCATCGACACCGGCCTGGGCCTCGAACGCCTGGCCTTCCTCCTGCAGGGCGTGGAGAACCTCTACGAGATCGACGAGGTCTTCCCCGTCATCACCCGGACCCAGGAGCTGTCGGGCCGCCGGTACGGCGCCGACCCCGTCGACGACGTCCGCCTGCGGGTCGTGGCCGACCACGTGCGCAGCGCCCTCATGCTCATCGGCGACGGCGTGACCCCGGGCAACGAGTCCCGCGGGTACGTCCTGCGGCGGCTGCTGCGCCGGGCCGTGCGCTCGGTGCGCCTGCTCGGGGTCGCCGAGCCCGTGCTCGTCGATCTCATGGGCGTCTCCCAGGACCGGATGCGGGCCTCCTACCCCGAACTGGAGTCCGGTTTCGACCGGATCCAGCAGATCGTCGCGGCCGAGGAGGAGTCCTTCGGTCGGACCCTGGCCTCGGGAACCACGATCCTGGACACCGCGGTGCGCAAGGCCCGCCGGTCCGGCAGCAGCACCCTCTCGGGCGATAACGCCTTCCGGTTGCACGACACCTACGGGTTCCCCCTCGACCTGACCCTGGAGATGGCCGCGGAGCAGGGGCTCAAGGTCGACGAGACCGAGTTCCGCCGTCTCATGGGCGAACAGCGCAACCGGGCGAAGGCCGACGCCGCCGCCAAACGGTCGGGGCACACCGGCACCGCGGGCTACCGGGACATCGCCGACGGCCTGGGTCGGGCCGTGGAGTTCACGGGCTACGACGAGGTCACGAGCGAGGCGACCGTGCAGGGCCTCGTGGTGGCCGGCGAGGTGGTCCCGGCGGCCGGGGAGGGCCAGGAGATCGAGCTGGTCCTGGACCGCACACCGTTCTACGCCGAGAGCGGCGGTCAGCTGGCGGACACCGGACTGATCGTCCTGGACGGCGCCGAGATCGAGGTCCTGGACGTGCAATCCCCGATCACGGGGCTCGTCGTCCACCGCGCCAGGGTGCGCAGCGGCGAGATCCGTCCGGGGCAGGCGGCCCGGGCCGCGGTCGACGTCGAACGGCGCAAGGCGATCAGCCGCGCCCACACGGCGACCCACATGGTCCACAAGGCGATCCGGGAGGCCCTGGGCGAGACGGCCACGCAGGCGGGGTCGGAGAACTCCCCCGGGCGGCTGCGGTTCGACTTCCACTCCACGGCGGCCCTTCCCCCCCAGGCGCTGCGCGACGTCGAGGCCCGGGTCAATGCCCTGCTCATCGAGGACCTGCAGGTACACGCCGAGGTCATGACGCCGCAGGAGGCGCAGCAGTACGGCGCCCTGGCCCTCTTCGGGGAGAAGTACGGCGCGCAGGTCCGGGTGATCTCGGTGGGGGACTGGTCCAAGGAACTGTGCGGTGGCACCCACGCGCGCAGCTCGGGACAGCTGGGACTGGTCAAACTGGTCGGTGAGGGGTCCATCGGGTCGGGCGTCCGCCGCGTGGAGGCCCTCGTCGGGGCGGACGCCTACGCCTGGTCGGCCCGCGAGCATCTCCTGGTCGACCAGCTCACCGAGGCGCTCAAGGTCCGCCCGGAGGAACTGCCCGAGAGGGTCGGCGCGCTCCTGACCCAGCTCAAGGCGGCCCAGCGCGAGCTGGACCGGGCCAGGGCCGCCCAGGTGCTCGCGGCGGCGCCGCGGCTCGCGCAGTCCCCCGTGCGGATCGGCGAGATCAACCTCGTCACCCACGACGCGGGTCAGGCCCAGGCCGACGACCTGCGCACCCTGGCCCTGGACGTGCGCGAGCGCCTGTCGTCGGAGAGCCCGGCCGTCGTCGCGGTCGCCGGCGTGGCCAAAGGTCGGCCGTTACTCGTGGTCGCCACGAACGCGCAGGCGCGTCACCGCAGGTTGTCAGCGGGGGACCTCGTGAGGGAAGGTGCTCGGGTACTGGGCGGCAACGGAGGAGGCAAACCCGACGTGGCCCAGGGCGGTGGCACCCGTGCCGAGGGTGTGCCCGAGGCGCTGCGACGGATCGGGGACGCCGTGGCCGAACGGGCCGATGACGCCGGGTGAGACCTCCCGGCCGGGCGATACCGGACAATAGGGGATCGAGTCGACCGGGCGGGTCCGTTCCGCCCGGTCACTGTCAAGTACATCGGATGAGCAACGAGGAGGCGACCACTGTGCGTTCGGGGGTTCGACTGGGCATCGACGTCGGATCGGTGCGGGTGGGAGTTGCCCGCAGTGACCCAGCGGGAATGTTGGCGACCCCCGTACGAACGGTGCGTCGGAACGGGAAGGTAGCGAAGGTAGCGAAGGCCCCGAAGGTCTCGAGTCCTCCGGTTGACGGGCCCCGGCCCGACCTGGACGAGATCGCGGCCCTCGTGGTGGAGCACGACGTCATAGAAGTGATCGTGGGACTGCCCCGGGGCCTTTCCGGGAACGAGGGCGCGGCGGCGAAGGCCGCTCGGTCGTACGCCCAGGAGATCGAGAACAGGATCAGGCCCGTGCCGGTGAGGTTCGTCGACGAGCGGTTGAGCACGGTCAGCGCCCAGCGTTCGCTGCGCGAGGCCGGGGTCTCCACGCGCAAGCACCGTCCGGTCGTCGACCAGGCGGCCGCCGTCGTGATCCTGCAGTCGGCCCTGGACGCCGAGAGGGCCTCTGGTCGGGCCCCCGGCACGGCCCTGACGGACTCCGTACCGGAGAACCCTGTACCGGAGAACGCCGTACCGGAGAACCCTGTATCGGAGAATCCTGTAACGGACTGCCCACTGTCGGGAGACGTTGCCCTGGAGGTCGATCCACGATGAGCGACATGTCGTTGGACGATGTCGTCCGCAGCGCCGGTGAACACCAGCGGCGTCGAACGAACCGGGCTGTCGAGCGCCGGAAGAAACGTCGCAAACGCCGTACCGGCGTCACGATGGTCATCCTGCTGCTGGTCGTGGGTGGCTCCGTGGCAGGGGCCTGGTTCGGCCTCAAACCCATGATCGCGGCCATCACGGCGCCGAAGGACTGGGAGGGGGAGGGCACCGGATCTGTGATCATCGAGGTCAAGCCGGGGTCCTCGGGGGTCCTCATCGGCCAGGAGCTCCAGGCGGCCGGTGTGGTGAAGACCGCGCGCGCCTTCGTGGACGCTGCGGACAAGGACACGAGGGCAGCCTCCATCCAGCCGGGCACGTACGCCCTGCGCCAACACATGTCCGCGGCCTCGGCCCTGGGGCTCCTGCTGGACCCGGAGTCCCGCCAGGTGCACAGGGTCACCATCGCGGAGGGCAAACGGGCCTCCCAGGTCTTCGACCTGCTGGCCAAGTCGCTGGACCTGCCCCGGGCCGACTTCGACGCGGCCCTGAAGAACCCCGAGGGGATCGGTCTGCCCACCTCGGCCAAGAACAAGCCGGAGGGCTACCTCTTCCCGGCCACCTACGACTTCCAACCCAAGATCACCGCTGTCGAGGCCCTGCGGATGATGGTCGAGCGGACCGCTGCCGTCCTGGAGGCCGAGGGCCTTTCGGCCGAGGAAGGGCACAAGACCTTGACCTACGCGAGCCTCGTGCAGGCCGAGGGCGGCAAGGTCGAGGACTTCGCGAAGATCTCCCGAGTGCTCCGCAATCGCCTCGACAAGGGCATGAAGCTCGAACTGGACACCACGGTCCACTACGCCACGGGCAACTTCAAGATCAAGACAACCTACGCCGAGACCAGGACCAAATCGCCGTACAACACCTACCAGGTGGGCGGTCTGCCCACCGGCCCGATCTGCAACCCGGGGCAGGAGGCCATCCACGCCGCGCTGCACCCCGTCGCAGGCCCGTGGGTCTACTTCACGACCGTGAACCCGGACACGGGGCTCACCAAGTACGCGACCACGGCCGCGGAGAAGGCCACGATGGACCAGGAACTGCGAGCCTGGCAAAGTGCCCACCCCAACAGCTGACGGCGACAGCGGCCCTGCGACAGGCAGTGGCCCTGCGACAGGCAGTGGCCCTGCGACAGGCAGTGGCTCGGTGACAGACGGCGGCTCGGTGGCGGGCAGTGGCTCGGCGGCGGGCAGTGGCTCGGTGGCACGGGAAGGCCGCCGGGCCGCCGTCCTGGGCCACCCGATCGCCCACTCGCTCTCCCCGGCGCTGCACCGGGCTGCCTACGCCGCGCTGGGGCTGACGGGTTGGGAATACACCGCCATCGACGTCACCGAGGACGACCTGCCGGGGTTCGTGCGCGGACTGGGACCGCGGTGGGCCGGGCTCTCCCTGACGATGCCCCTCAAGAGGACCGTCCGCCCCCTCCTGGCGGCAGAGAGCTCCCTGGCCCGTCGGGTGGGAGCTGTGAACACCGTGGTCCTGGGGCCGGACGGTGCCGTGGGCCACAACACCGACGTGCCGGGAATCGTCGGAGCCCTGCGGGAGGCCGGGATCGACCGCCTGCCCTCCGGCGGGGGCGTCGTCCTGGGCGGTGGCGCCACGGCGGCCTCCGCGCTCGCAGCGTTGCGGGAGATGGGCTGCGACCGCCCGCGCGTGCTCGTGCGTTCCCGCGCCAGGGCCGCGGACCTGCTGGTGGCCTGCGAGCGCCTGGACATCTCCCCGGAACTGATGGACCTGCAGGACGTCGTGGACGGCCGGGCGGAGCTGGGCGGACCTGAGGTGGTCGTCTCGACGCTCCCACCCGGTGCCGCCGACCGGCTCGCATCCGGGCTGGTGCGGGCCGTGAGCTGCCCGGGCTGCTCCCCGCCCACGGCGCAGCCCACAGCCGCAGACCCCGCAGCCGGAGCGCCGGTCCTGCTCGACGTCGTGTACGCCCCCTGGCCCACGGCCCTGGCCCGCTCCTGGCTGGCCGGGGGCTGGACCGTTGTGGGCGGTTTCGAGATGCTTCTGCACCAGGCCGCCGGCCAGGTGGAACTCATGACCGGCCGGCCGGCCCCCCTGGAGGGCATGCGAGCCGCCGGCGAACACGAACTGGCCCGCAGATCCACCCCTTCCCCCTGACCCGCCGGCCGGCGACGGCGCCACCGGTACGAGAGTCCCCGAGCGGGACGGTTGTGGGCGGCCCGTCGTGGAGTCAGTGGCAGGGCGGGGAGAGCCCGATGCGTGACAGATCGGTCGTCGTGGAGGTCGACCATACGGTCTAGTGAGCGTATGCGAGTTTCAGCGACCATGTCATCATGCGCACGGTTCCCCAGGGGGATGCCATCAACATTGACCGGGTGCAAGTCTCTTCGAGTGAGCCGGAGCCGAGCGGTCACGTTGTGTGGGCGGACTGGGCTGGACAGGGCAGTCAAGTCATCCGTGCTCTCCACTACCGGTCAGGCACGACCAGGCACACGAGTTCGGTGGGGATGACGATGTTGACGGCGGGTCCGTCGTCCAGGAGGGCGAAGAGTACGCGGACCATGTGCCGAGTAGCCGGGGGTGGGACTCCGCCCGGCTCCTCGGCATTATTGATGGATATATCTGCTGATTCTGGTTGATTTTGGATCAAGCGCTGATGGTGGCATCTGATGCCCTCATCGATTGAGACAGCTGTTATGGCAGTCGATGGGCCGCGTGGGTGGTTCATATCCATCGGTCAGGTGTTTTCCAGGTCATGATGGAGATCGAGCGTTGTCGTCGGAGTCGGTCCGCCCTAGATTCTTTCCCGTCAGCCATGAAAGGCGAGTTCGGGGACGCTCAGCCACTTATTCACCCGGATGGGTGTGTCCTTGGGGATCGGTTTTCGCGGGTAGTTCACGCCTTCAGTAGTTGTTCAGCCCTTTGTGTGGCCCTCGAGTTGGACTTCCCATCGGAATTCCTGTGTTCATGCTCTGGTGGGCTCATCCGGGGGTGGGCGGACTGTGGACCTGTGAGGGGAGCGGCTGTGGCCGTCAGGAGTCGGACTGTTGGGGCGTTCGGGGCTTTTCGCTGGGGGCGGAGGGTTTCTGCTGTCGGGGCTGTTCTGACCGTGATCGTGTCGTTGGCTGGCGTGTCGGCTGCTCCGACGGCCCAGGCAGCGGTGTTGGGTGGCGCTCAGCCGTCGGGGTGGTCCACGACGGTGGGGTTGGCGCCGGCGGTGGTGTCGACGTTGGCGGGGAACGGTTCGGGGTCGTGGGTGGACGGTACGGGGTCGGGGGCGTCGTTCAACTTTCCGTCGGCGGTCAGTGTGGCCGGCGGGTGGGGGTATGTGTTCGAGGCCGGGCGTATTCGCAGGGTGGGTCTGGCGTCCGGGGTGGTGACGACGGTCGCGGGGTCGGGTTGGACCGGCTGTTACGACAATGTCGATGCGTCGCGGGCGGGGTTGGGCAGCACTGCTCAGGGCATGGTCAATGACGGGAGTTACCTGTACTGGCTGGACTCGTGTTCGGGTGCGGGCCCGGTGCGGCGGATGTCGTTGGCCACGGGGGCGGTGTCGACGTTGTGGACCCCGACCGGGCCGGATTCCCCGCTCGGGTTGACCATCGGCCCGGACGGTGGCCTGTACACCGGTGTCGGCGCGGCGATCGTGCGGCTGGACCCGGGCACCGGAGCCACCACCACCCTGCGGACCTCCCTACCGACGACGTACGCGGGGCAGGGGCCGGTGCCGGTTGCCCTGGCCGCGGACGCCGATTTTCTGTGGGTGGTGGCGGGCACCAACTGCGTCGGCGGTGATACCGGCGGCAACTGTTCGGTGATCGTGAAGGTGGATCCGTCCACGGGGGCCGCGACCACGGTGCTGACCGCCAGTGCTGGGGTCATGGTCGCGCCGCGCCCTGCCCAGCCGCGGTCGCCGCTGGTGTCCGCCGGGGATTACCTGTACGCCGGAGCCCAGCCGATGATGCGGATCCGTAAGAGCGACGGGTCCTGGGACCTGGTGGCCGGGACTAACGGCGGCGGGAATCTGGACGGGACCGGTAGCCAGGCCTGGTTCGCCGGTGCCACCGGTATGGACACCGACGGCACCGACCTGTACGTCGTCGCCCAGTACAACTACCGGATCCGCAAGCTCGCGGCGGGTACCCCGTTGCCGAAGGCGCAGAATGCCGCCTGGTCGCAGACCCTCGATCTCCCGTCCGTGGCGGTGTCGGTGGTGGCCGGTTCGGGATCGTCCGAGCGGACCGACGGCACGGGCACAGCAGCCTCGTTCGCTTCCGGTTCAGGTCTGACCGTGGTCGGCCACTACGGGTACGTGGCGGACGGGGGGTACCTGCGGCGGGTGGACCTGGACACCGGCGCTGTCACCACCGTGGCCGGTACCGGGGTGTCGGGTGCCACCGACAACCAGAACCCGCTGGCGGCGTCGCTGAGCCCCCGAGATCACCTGGCCAGCGACGGCACCTTCCTGTACTGGTCGGATTCCTACTACTACGGGTACGCGGTGGCGCTGCGGCGGATGTCCCTGGCCACCGGCGCCATCTCGACCCTGTCCACCACCGCCCTGGGCAAGGAGTTCGGTGACCTGACCGTCGGGCCGGGCGGAAGGCTCTACGCTGCGATCGGTAACCGGGTGGTGAGTATTGACTCCGTCACCGGTGCGCAGGTTGATGTGGTCACCCTGCCCTCGAGCTACCCGGAGCAGTACCCTCGGGTCAACGCGCTGGCAGCGGATTCCCAATCGCTGTGGGCCACCGCGCGGGCCAGTTGCCCGAACAGCCAATCGGGCTGTTCGGCGCTGTTCCGGATCGACCCCGCCGCGGGGACCGCGACGGCTGTGGCCACGCAGACCACCTCACGCAACACCACCCCAGCACCCCTGCAGTACGAGGCTCCGTTGGTCTCCGCGGGTGACTACTTGTACGCCGGGTCCAACGACGGCGGCGTGATCCGGTTCGCCAAGACCACGCACGCGGTCCGGGACGTGCGCCTGGCCGGCGCCGGTCCGATGGCCGGGACCGTCACCACCAACATCACCGGGATCGGGGTGTATGACAACGCCCTGTACCTGATGGACTCGTCCCGGTTGAAGTTGTTCCGCCTCAGCGAGGCCCTGCCGATCGGGGCGACGGGAATGCAAGGGGCAGGAGGGTACAACTGTGCGCAGGTCACCGGTTGCACCCCGACCGCCGGTGACCCGGTCGATCTGTCGACCGGTGACCTGTTCGAGTCTGCGACCGACCTGACCGTGGCCGGCCGCGGGGTCCCGTTGGAGTTCACCCGGACCTACGACACCCGCCGGTCCACGATCGCGGGGCGGTTGGGGTACGGGTGGACCGATTCCTACGACTGGCACCTGACCGTGGACACCACCACGGGGCAGCCGGCCTCGGGGAAGGTGACCATCCGGCAGGCCAACGGGGCCGAGACCGTGTTCTACCCCGATCGGGCCGGCGGCTACCTCACCGGCTCCACCACGCTGGCCACCCTGACCCGCGGCGGGGACGGCGCCTGGACCTACGTCGTCCGCCGCGGCCTGGCCTACACGTTCAACTCCTCGGGGCAACTCACCGCGATCCGGGACCGCAACGGCTACACCACGACCCTGGCCTACAGCAGCGGCCGGATGAGCACCGTCACCGACCCGTCCGGGCGCGCGCTGACGTTCACCTACGACGCCAGCGACCGCATCAAGACAGTCACCGACCCGCTGCCGCGGACCGTCACGTATTCCTACGACGCCTCCGGGAACCTGGCCGGCGTCGTCGACGCCGGCTCCGGCACGTCCGGCTTCGGCTACGACAGTGCGCACCGCCTGACCTCGATGACCGATCCGCGCGGCAACACCGTCACCACCGTCTACAGCCCCACCACCGGCCAGGTCACCTCGCAGACCGACCGGCGGGGCAAGACCATCGCCTTCGCCTACACCACGAACGCGTCCACCGGCACGAACACCACGACCGTCACCCACCCGGCCGGCAACACCGACACCTACACCTTCCTCAACGCCCTGCTCACCCGGGAGGTCCAGGGCGCCGGCACCCCCGCGGCCACCTCCCGCACCTACACCTACGACCCGGTCACCGCCGGCCGGACCAGCGTCACCGACGGCCTGGGCCACACCACCCGGGCCACCTACGACGCCGGCGGGAACCAACTCACCACCACCGACGCCCTAGGCCGGACCACCACCACGACCTACAACAACCTCAACGAGCCGCTGACCGTCACCGACCCGGCCGGGATCACCACCACCGACACCTACGACGCCAGCGGCAACCCCTGACCGTCTCCCGGCCCCTGACCGGCACCTCGTCAACGGCCACCACCACCTACACCTACGCCGACACCAGCCACCCCGGGGACGTCACCTCCGTGACCGACCCGCGGGGGAAGACCACCACCTACACCTACGACGCCAACGGTGCGGCGGCCTCGGTCACCGACCCCACCGGCCGCAAGACCACCACCAGCCACAACGCGATCGGCTGGGCCACCACCACCGTCACCCCCGCGGGGAACACCCACGACGGCAACCCCGCCGACCACACCACCACCTACGCCGACTTCACCGGTCACGGGCAACCCGAGACCGTCACCGACGCCCTGGGCCACACCACCCGCTACGGCTATGACGCCGCCGGGAACCTCACCGACGTCACCGATGCCAACAACCGCCACACCCACACCGACCACGACCCCGAGAACAACCCCACCGTCGTCACCCGCCCCGACACCACCACCACGGCCAGCACCTACGACGACAACGGCCGCCCGGCCACCGTCACCGACGCCCTCGGCCACACCACCACCTACGGCTACGACGCCGCCGACCGGCTCACCACCACCACGGACCCCCTCGGCCACACCACCCACTACGGCTACGACGACGCCGGACACCGGGCTACGGTCACCGATCCGGCCGGGCACACCACCACCACCGGGTACGACCCGGCCGAGCAGGCCACCACGGTCACCGACGCCCGCGGGAAGACCACCACCACCGTCTACGACGACCTCGGCCGACCCACCACCGTCACCGACCCCGACGGCCACCGGACCCTCACCGTCCACGATTCCCTCGGCCGCCGCACCCGCCAGGACCAGGGCACCACCAGCCCCCTGACCACCACCGGCACCTGGACCTACGACCTGGCCGGGAACCTCCTCACCGACACCGACGGCACCGGCCACACCACCACCTACACCTACGAGGACGCCGGCCGCCTCACCGCCACCACCGACCCGCTCGCCCGTACCACCACCACCGGTTACGACCCCGACGGTCGCACCGCCGCCACCACCGGGCCCGACGGCACCACCACCAGCTACACCTACGACCACGCCGGCCGCCTGACCGCCATCACCTACCCCGACGGCCACACCCTGACCCGCAACTACGACAACGCCGACCGGCTCACCACCGTCACCGACTGGGCCGACCGCACCCTCACCCACACCTGGGCCGCGGACAACACCCTCACCACCCTGGCCTACCCCAACGGCGTCACCACCACCAACACCTACAACGCCACCAAAGACCTCACCGCCACCACCGCGGCCACCACCAGCACCACCGTCCTGGACCTGACCTACGGCTACGACGACGCCGGCCTGCTCACCCAGGAAACCGACCAGACCAACCAGAGCGACCCGGTCACCCGGACCTACGCCTACGACCCACTGGCCCGGATCAACACCGTCACCGGCGGCGACGCCCCCGGCGCCTACACCTTCGACAATGCCGGCCACCTCACCAACACCCCCACAACGACCCAACTGTTCGACGCCGCCGGGCAACTCACCCACAGCGGAACCCTGACCACCCCCACCACGCACACCTACAACACCCTCGGGCAACGCACCACCACCACGACAACCCCCCTCGGCCACGACCCCGACACCACCACCTACACCTACGACGCCGCCGGGCGGCTCACCACTGAGGGGTCCCGGGTTTCGTGGAGGCTGGTTTATCCCGCGGTCTGGTAGCTGCGGGGGTTGATGTTCCGGTTGATGTCCCGTGTGTCGGTTGCCTCGTCCGTCAGGTCCTCGGCGTGGTCGTCGGGTTCGGGGGACGGGTCCTCGAGTTCGGGGAGTTCGCCGTTGTAGTACGCGTTCTCATATTCTGTCGGTGTGCGGTAGCCCAGACTTGAGTGCAATCTGTGGGTGTTGTACCAGTGCACCCAAGAACTTGTCGCGAGCTCGATTTCACCGGCGTCGGCCCAGGAATCCTGCCGCCAAGAGCATTCGGCCTTGTAGAGTCCGTTCAGCGATTCTGCCATCGCCTTGTCGTAGGAATCGCCGACGGTGCCGATCGACGCGAGAGCACTGAACTTCTCCAGGGCTTTCTGGTAGGTGATGGAGGTGTCCTCGCTGCCGGCGTCGGAGTGGTGGACCAGCCGTGGGACCTGGCCGGTGGGGTCCTGGCCGGCCCGGGCGCGGGTGTGCAGGGCCATCTCCAGGGCGGCCAGCGGCAGCTCGGTCTCGTGGGTGTCGGCGACCGCCCACCCCACGAGGCGGCGGGAGAACACGTCGAGCACGAACGCGGCGAACGCGCGGCCGGCGTCGGTGTCCAGGGAGGTGAAGTCGACCACCCACAGCCGGTTCGGTGCGGTCGCGGTGAAGTCGCGCCCGACCAGGTCCGGGGGCCGTACCGCGGCCGGGTCGGCGCAGGTGGTCCTGTAGAACGACTGCCCGCGGCGCACGCCGAAAAGGCCCAGGTCGCGCATCAGCCGCTCGATGGTGCACCGGGCGACCGGTCGCCCGTCAACGGTGACGTGCAGCTTGTGCATCAGCCGCCACATTTTCCGGGCCCCGGCCAGCTCCCGGCCGGCGTCCGGGTCGTGCCAGACCTGCAGGAGCACCTCCTTGATCTTCTCGTCCCGCAACTGGCGGGCGCTGGGCGGGCGGGCCTTGGCCGCGTAGTACGTACTCGGGGCGATCTTGCACACGAACTGCGAGAGCACGTGGCAGACCGGCTCGACCCCGAACTGCTCCCTCACCGCCTCGATGAACCGCACCACGACC
>JAUPKJ010000310.1 GCA_030837505.1 Actinomycetota bacterium | reverse complement strand
GGCAAGTCCAACGTGGTGGACGCCCTGTCGTGGGTCATGGGCGAGCAGGGCGCCAAGAGCCTGCGCGGCGGCAAGATGGAGGACGTCATCTTCGCGGGCACCTCCGGGCGCCCGCCCCTGGGCCGCGCCGAGGTCAGTCTCACGATCGACAACACCGACGGCGCCCTGCCCATCGACTACGCCGAGGTCACCATCTCCCGGACGATGTTCCGATCGGGCGGCAGCGACTACGCCATCAACAACAGCCCGGCCCGCCTGTTGGACGTCCAGGAACTCCTGTCCGACTCCGGCATCGGCCGCGAGATGCACGTGATCGTCGGCCAGGGCCAGCTCGACGCCGTCCTGCAGGCCTCCCCCGAGGAGCGCCGCGGCTTCATCGAGGAGGCCGCTGGCGTCCTCAAACACCGCAAACGCAAAGAAAAAGCCCTGCGCAAGCTGACGGCCATGCAGGCGAACCTCACCCGCCTGGCCGACCTGATCACCGAGATCCGCCGTCAGCTCAAGCCCCTGGGCCGGCAGGCCGAAGCGGCCCGCCGCGCGCAGGTCGTACAGGCCGACCTGCGCGACGCCAAGGCCCGCCTGCTCGCCGACGACCTCGAACAACTCATCGCGACCCTCCAGGCGGAAGTGGCCGACGAACAGGCCCTGCGGCAGCGCCGCGACGAGGTCCACACGGCCCTCGCGCAGGCCAGGGACCGGCTGTCCGCCGCGGAGGAAGCGGCGGCCGAGGCCGCCCCGCACCTGGCGGGCGCCCAACAGGTCTGGTTCGAACTGTCGGGTCTGCGCGAGCGGGCCCGCGGCACGGCTAGCCTCGCGGCCGACCGGATCCGGTTGTTGCAGGAGGCCGAGCCGGAGCCGGCCCGGACCGTGGGCCGGGACCCCGCGGAACTCGAGGCACAGGCCCAGCTGGTCGCCGAACAGGAGGAAACCCTCTCCGCGCAGGTCGAAGCGGCCGGGGAGATCCTCGAAGGGACTGTGGAAGCCCGTCGGGGAGCCGAGGACGCCGCACGGGCCGAGGAGCGCCGACTGGAAGCGCTCGTGCGGGCCGCCGCGAACCGCCGGG
Source organism: Actinomycetota bacterium (assembly GCA_030837505.1). GTDB lineage: Bacteria > Actinomycetota > Actinomycetes > Actinomycetales > Kineosporiaceae > JAUPKJ01. The sequence continues at coordinate 3,578 of JAUPKJ010000310.1, read as the reverse complement.
AGGAACTGGCCCGGCTCGCGGGCCGCGTCGCGGCCCAGAGCAGCAAGGTCGAGGCCGCCCAGGACGAGCTGGCCCGGGCCGCGACGGCCCTGGTGGAGGCCGAACAACGCGCCGAGGAGGCCCACGAACAGGTCGCGCAGCTGGAGGAGCGCGTGGCCCGCGGCGACGCCGAACCCGGCGATCCGGCGCAGACCCCGCCGACCGGCCCGACCCAGCCCCCCCACGCCGACGGCCGCCCCGGGCCGGGACCGGACCCGGCGGCAAGCCCCGAACAGTTGGCCGACGAACTGGCCGACCTCGACGACCAGCTCCGCACCGCGACCGAGGCCGTGGCCGGCGCCGACGAGGAACTCGACCGGTTGCGCCGCGACGAGCGCCAGGCCCACGGCGAGCGCAAGGAATGGACGGCCCGCACCGAGACCCTCCAGCTGGGCCTGCGCCGCAAGGACGGCGCGGGGACCCTCCTGGCGGCCGGCGACCGCCTGGAGGGCCTGCTGGGTTCGGTCGCGGCCCTCCTGCAGGTCGAACCGGGCTGGTCCACGGCCCTGGCGGCCGTCCTCGGCCCGGCAGCGGAGGCCGTGGCCGTCACCGACCTCGACGCCGCCCTGCGCTGTTTGGATCTGCTGTCCGGTGAGGACGGCGGCCAGGCCACGCTGCTGCCCGCCGACGCCCCCGCCGTTCCGGACGCCGACCCGCAGGGCTGGCCGACCCTGCCCGCCGGGGCCCGCTGGGCCAGGACCCTCGTGACGGCCCCGGACCACCTGCGGACGGTCCTGGACCGGCTGCTGCACCGCGTGGCCGTGGTCGCGGACCTGCCCTCGGCCGCGGCCCTGGTGCGCCTGTGGCCCGACGTCACGGCCGTGACCGCCGGCGGGGACGTCGTGACCGGCGCGCAGGTCCGCGGGGGGTCGGCCGCCGCGCCGTCGCTCATCGAGGTCCGCGCTGCCGTCGACGAGGCCACCGAGCGGGTCGCGCAGGCCACGGCCTGGGCCGAACGGACCACCGAGGCGCTGCAGGCCGCCGGGGTCCGCCGCGAACAGGCCCAACGGCGCGTGCACGACGTCCGGGGATGGATCGAACAAGTCCGCTCCCGCCTGGCCGAACTGGAGTCGAGGCGCGCGGCGGTGTCCCGCCAGCTCGGGCAGCTCGCCGGGACGGCCAAGGCCGCGCAGGCCGAGGTCGAACGCCTCCGACGCCGCAGCGGCCAGGCCCAGGAAGCCATCGCCGCCGGACGGACCGAACTCGAACTGCTGCAAGAGCGTCTCGAACAGGCGCAGGACGCAGACCTCGACGAAGAGCCCGACACAGGTGAACGCGACCGCCTCTCCCTGGCCGCCGCCGAGGCCCGCACGGCCGAGACCGAGGCCCGCCTGCACCTGCGCACCGCCGAGGAACGCGCCCAAGCCGTCGCCGGGCGTGCCGAACAGCTCCTGGCCCGCGCCAGGGAGGAACGCGAGGCCCGCACCCGGTCCGCGGCCCGCGAGGAGCGCCGCCGCCGACAGCTGCGCATCGCCCGCGCCGTCCTGGAGGGCACCGACTACCTGCTGACTCTCCTCGACCACGCCGTGGACCGCTCGGCCGGACACCTCGAAGCCGCCCAGGAACGCCTGCGGGCCCTGGAGACAGAACTGACCGCCGTCCGCGCCCAGGCGCAGTCCCTCACCGAGGAACAGACCCGCCTGACCGACTCGGTGCACCGCGACGAGGTCGCCCGTGCCGAACAACGCCTGCGCATCGACACCCTCCGCCAGCGCAGCCTGGACGAACTGGGCCTGGACCCCCAGATCCTCGTCAAGGAGTACGGCCCCGACCAGCCCGTGCCCCCCAGCCCCCTGCCCCCGGGCGAGAGCGAACCCGAAGAACCCCGGCCCTCGCGCCCCTACGTCCGGGCCGAACAGGAGAAACGCCTCAAGGGCTCCGAACGGGCCCTGACGCGCCTGGGATCGGTCAACCCCCTGGCCCTGGAGGAGTTCGCGGCCCTGGAGGAACGCCACCAGTTCCTCGTCGAACAGCTGGAGGACCTCAAACGCTCCCGCCGCGACCTCATGGACATCATCAAAGAGGTCGACGACCGTGTCGAACGGGTCTTCACCGAGGCGTTCCACGACACGGCCCGCGAGTTCGAGGGCGTCTTCTCCCGCCTGTTCCCCGGAGGCGAGGGCCGCCTGATCCTCACCGACCCGTCGAACATGCTCACCACGGGCCTGGACGTCGAGGCCCGCCCCCCCGGCAAGAAAGTCAAACGCCTGTCCCTGCTCTCGGGCGGGGAACGCTCGCTGACCGCCGTCGCCCTCCTCGTGGCGATCTTCAAGGCCCGGCCGAGCCCCTTCTACGTCATGGACGAGGTCGAGGCCGCCCTCGACGACACGAACCTCGGCCGACTCATCTCGATCTTCGAGGAGCTCCGGGAGTCCTCACAACTGATCATCATCACTCACCAGAAACGGACCATGGAGGTCGCCGACGCCCTGTACGGGGTGACGATGCGCGGGGACGGCGTCTCCACGGTGATCAGCCAACGCCTGCGGGAGGATTCCCGGGCCTGAGCCACCTCTTGCCGGTCACCCTGAACCGCAGCCCGGGGCGCTCGCGGGGCCGTGCGTCCGATCCGTGGGGATATGCGAGGCTCTCTTCGTCTCCGTCGGTGGTTGTCGGGTTGCACAGTGGGATCGGTGCGTTGCCCTCCCCCGGGATGTACGGCACGGTAGTTGCGTGACCCTGGTCTTCGTCGGACTCTTCTTGATCATCGCCATTGCGGTCGTGATCGTGGCGCTGGTCGCCTACCCGCACGTGCGCCAGGGGTCGTCGGTGTTCACGCCCGAGGGCCATCAGCTGGTCAAGGAGGTCCGGGACCGGGCCAGGGAGTTCGCCGGAACGGCCAGGAACAGGGCGACGTCGCGGGGCCGAGCGGGGAGCGGAGCTGTGCCCGGCAGCAGCTACGGCGGTTCCCCGGACCTGCCGACCCCGTTCCCCACCGGCTACACGCCGACGAGGTCCGGTTCTTCCCGCGTGCCCGGGACGGCCCCTCGGGGAGGGAGGTCCTCGGACCCGCCCGGCGGCGTCGGATCCTCGGTCCCTCGGGGTCCCAGGAGCGCACCGGGTGAGCACGAGGGGGCCGTACGGGCTCGCGGACCAGCCGCCGCTGCCGGCGCCCGGGGCCCCGGGGACGCGCGGGGCGCTGCTGGTACCGGAGGCCCTGGGGGTACCGAAGGCCCGGGGGGTACCGGAAACGCTGCCGCGCGTCCGCCCGGCATCTCGCGCGGGCAGGACGTGCCCTCTCCCGGGAGGGACCCGGCCCGGCGCGGCGCGTACCCGGGCCGGGACGACGAGGGGGTCCGCCGCCCCGCCGGTCGCGGCCCTTCCCTGGAGGGCCTGCCCCCCTTGCCGACCAAACAGGCTCTCTACCCCGGGCAGGGCGGTACGCCCGAACAACGGACCGGACCCTCGAGGCGGGCCCGCAGAGCCGCCGCCCGTGAGGCGGGGGCCCGTGAGACTGTGGCCCGTGAGGCGGGGGCCGTGGGAACGGGTGCCCGGAGCCCGCAGGCCCGGAGCCCCGATGCCCGGGGCCGGAACGTGCG
>JAUPKJ010000040.1 GCA_030837505.1 Actinomycetota bacterium | reverse complement strand
GGGCGTTGGTGTAACCACCGTCCCGCGCGATCTGCTGAGTTGAGAGTCGGTATACCCCCGGTCGGCCGGGCGGTCCCGCCGACCAGCGGGCAGATGCCGAAACCCGTCGGCTAGTGGACCGATCCCGGATCTAGGACATTTTAGAGATGACTCAGTTCAAACCGGTACGAGAGCCGTCCTTCCCCCCGCCCGGCCCGCTTCCGGAGCCGGCCGTGACGGTCGAGTCCGGTCCGTCCGCGGGAAGACTGATCGGAGTGGACCTGGCCCGCGCACTGGCCGTGTTCGGCATGTTCGCCGTGCACGTTGGCCCCCGCAGCCCGGGGCAGGGAGTACCGCCCCTGGGAGAGATCGGCGAGTGGCCGCTGTTCCTTGCCGAAGGCAGGTCGTCGGTGCTGTTCGCCACCCTCGCCGGGTTCTCGATGATGCTGATCGCCGGCCGCCGGGAGCCGAAGACCGGCCTGGCCGGCCGGCAGGCGAGGGCCAGGCTCCTGATTCGTGCCGTGACCCTGCTGGTGCTGGGCACCGCGATGGCGTCGGTCTTCGGAGAGGTAGTGATCATCAACTTCTACGGGGTGTTCTTCCTGCTGGCCCTGCCCCTGGTGCAGCTACCGGCCAAGACGCTCGCGATCATCGCGAGCGTGCTCGCGGTCGTCACCCCGCCAGTCGCGTTCGGCCTGAGGCTGCTACTGAACGAGTCGATCACGCAGAGCATCAACGCCTACGACCCGCTCGAGCGGATCAGCGGTGTGGGAGTGCTGGATCTCTTCCTCACCGGCTTCTACCCGGCGATCACCTGGATGCCGTTCGTGATCACCGGCATGGCGCTGGGCCGGCTGGATCTGGCCACCGACATGGTGCGGCGCCGGCTGGCCGCGCTCGGTGCCGCGCTCGTCGTCCTCGGCTACGGCACTTCCTGGCTGCTGTTCAAGCTGTTCGACGACCTTCAGGCCGCCCGGACCGGCGGGGGGACCTTCCCGGCGGACTCGGGGTCCGTGCCCCTCAGCTCCAGCTCCAGCTCCGGCGTCAAGGCGGGCGAGATGGCCTGGATGCTGTTGGACGCCGGCCCGCATTCCGGAACCAGCTTCGACATCATCGGCAGTCTTGGAGCCGCGATCACGGTGATTGTGTGCGCGACCGTCGCGATGGCCCGACTGCTGCGGCTGCGCCGCCTGGCGAGCCCGATCATCGCCGTGGGCACCATGTCCCTGAGCGCCTACGTCGGCCACTTCATCGTGATGTCCCTGTTGCTCGACGGAAGCGATCAGGAGAAGTCCTACGTGCCGTTGGTCGGACTCATCGCCGGGGCCCTCCTGTTCGCAGCGATCTGGTCTCGTTTCTTCCGCCGCGGCCCGCTGGAGTACCTGCTCAACCTCGCCACCAAGCCCGCCCAGTTCGTCCGATGAGGTTTGGAGCGAGGCGGTGACCCGTTCTCGGGGCAGGCAGTCGGCGTCGCTCCCGGCGGCGGAGTTGCGCGCGGCGCGGTCCTTCGCCGCCGCCCTGGTGACCAGGGCGAGAACGCCGGCCTCAGCCCATTCCTTCGGCCAGGAGTTCGTCGAGACGGGCCAGAAGACCAGCGCTTCCCTGCCGCAGGATCTGGCCTTCTGCCGGGCGGTTCCACAGAAAGCAATCCAGGTCCGCGGCCGTACCGGTGAGGGTGGCGTCCACGGCGCAGCCCTCGTCCGCCAGAACCTGCAGGGCCGGGCGATCGAACTCCACCCCCGTCGTGGGACTGGTACCCACGAACCGGTCGATGGCGCACACCCAGGTGCGGCCCGTGTCCTTCGCGCAGAGCCGAACGGCCGTTCCCTCTTCGTAAGGGGCTGTCGAACCCCACGGCGGAATCCCACCGTGGACAATTCTCAGGACCTCGTCGATGCCGTCCGCGGCCAGCAGCGGGTCGATGGCCGTACGCTCCCCGGCCGCGAGCTCCGCGTCAACCCGGTGGATCAACGCCTCGTGGGCCTGCCGGCGCCGGACGAACTGTGTGGTCTGGTTCGCGCCCGACCAGTTCCACGCCGGATCGGCAGGGTCGGTCCCGGCCAACAGCAGGTGCAGCTCTGCGCTGACCGTTGCGAAGAACGTGTCCAGTCCGGTCCGGTCCTGTGGACGGGCCGGGATTGCGGCGTCGGCGGCCTGCGGATCCGTCGCCTGAGTGCGCACGATCTCCGTCCAGAACCACTGGACCTCGGCCAGATGCCACAGCAGGTCATCGACATCCCAGTCCGGGCAGGTGGGCACGCGCTCACCGGAAGGAGCCTGATCGATCGCGGCCAGGAAACGTTCCGACTCGCGGCGCAGATGCTCCAGGTGGTCCAGGCCCCCGGGCACGCCGGCGGCCTCGGGACAGCCGGGAACCGCAGTGTCCTCACAAACCGCAGCGTCCTCGCTCACTGCAGCGCCCTCGGCGGACGCAGCAACATCGTCGGACGAAGTGCCCTCGGAGCCCGCAGCGCTTGCGGCGTCCGTGGGAGGCGACGGGACGGGGATGCCCGCCGGGGCAGCGCGATCAGCTGGAACAGCGGATTCCGCCGGAGGGGCCGGGGCGACGCCCGTGTCCGGCTCCGAAGAGGTCATTGACTCGATCATGATCGGGAACTTAGCAGCTGGGGGTGACACTTCGACCCCGTCCCCACAAGGACGTCCCGTGTCCGAACAAGTGGGTTCGAACGTCTGAACCCGAACGGTTGTCCGGACACCCCGGGCTTTGCCGTGTCTCGACGTGAAGCCACCTCTTGCCGGTCGCGCTGAGCTCCGCCTGACCGCCCTGGCCCGCTTCACCAGGCTCGGGGGAGGAGCTGGGGCGCCGGCGGAGGCAGGCTCGCGACCTGCGACAGCACTTCCCAGGTACCGGGCACGTCCAGAGCGCGGGCCGCGTAGGCCAGGGAGAGCAGTTCCTGACCGAGGTAACAGTCGTATTTGTCCCGTGCCCTCACCCTCACCCCCGTGGCCAGCTCCACGGGGTCGGGCTGCGGGGAAACTGCCAGGTCCCGAATCAACTCCCACAGCGCGAGCGGCGACACTCCTCGAACGGTCAGGCACAGACCGTCCTGTCCGGCGGACAGCCCGTGCCGGGCGAGAACCACCAGCAACGTGTTCATCACCCTGTCGCCGGCCCAGGGGAACAACAACGCATCCTCGTGCCATCCGAACACCTGTTGCCGGGAGTGCCCGAAACGGTGGAAGACCTCCCTGCCCTCGCGCAGCAGGTCCCTCGCCACCGGATCGAGATAACGGGGAACCTCCGGCGAAAGATAGAGGGAACGCATCGTGCGACGTACCTCGTCGGCGGTCTCGCTGCCGTTGCCGGGAAACGACGGGGGCTGTCCTCCGCCCTCCGAGGGGACCAGTTCGATCACCCGGTGCTCGACGTCGACCGCCAGCACCCGCCACCGTCGGCCGCCGAAGACCAGGAGTGTTCCCGGGGCCAACGGGCGCTCCACCGGCATGGTCCCCAGGGTGCGTCCCTGAGCGACGAGGCGGTGGTCCTGCGAGGTCTGGAACGCGGCATAGAAACTGTAGTGATTCAGGTGGGCCTCACCGCGGGCTCCGGGCAACAGCAGACCGTCGGCCTCCTGCCGGACCAGGTCGTGCCGGCCCAGATCCCGCAGGAGCTGCGCGAACACCGACGGCCCGATCCCAGCGAACCCGCCGTCGCCGCACAGGAGATCGAACAGCTCCCCCGCGCGGGCCCCACCGCGTTGGGCCAACACCGACAGCACCTGCTGGATCAGGGTGGACAGGTGCAGGCCCGCAGTGTGCGGGGGCTCGTACCACGCCGACAGCAGCAGCTCGACCATGGCGACGGTTTGGAACAGCTCGCCGCGCAGCGCATCCGGTGGCGGAACATCATCGGAGGCCTGGGGCTCGGTGACGTACACCCGCAGCACAGCCGGCGTCCCCGGGCGGCGTCCGGACCGTCCCAGCCGCTGGCGCAGACTGGAAACCGTGAGGGGGGAGCCGATCTGGGCGATCGCCTGCACGCTGCCGACATCGATCCCCAGTTCGAGGGTGGAGGTGCACACCGCGGTGACAGGGGTCGAGGAGTCCCTCAGCCGGGCCTCGACATGTTCCCGGAGGTCCTTGGCCAGGCTGCCGTGATGGGCCAGGAACTCCGTGCGGATCCTCTCCTCACGGCTGCGCCGCGCCAACAACTCGGCATAGGTCTCGACGGCGGCCCGCGAGTTGGCGAAGACCAGGTTGTCGCGCTCGCGCAGGGTGCGGAACAGATGGTCGGCAATCTGTGCGATCTCGGAGGGAACGCTGTCCTGCCCTGTTCCGCCGGACCCGGTTCTGCGAGCGGCGTCGTCCGGCTCTGCCGGCGCGGTGACGGGCGGGGTCGGCACGACGTATCCGCGCACCTGGAGCCGGATCTCGTCGGTGCCGTCCGTTCCGGACACGATCGCCACGGATTGTGCGTCCTGCGGCCGGAGGAACCGGGCTGCCGAGGCGACGTCCCCCAGCGTGGCAGACAGCGCCACCCGGGGGACCCGCCGTCCCAGGAGCACCTCCACCCGGTGCAGCAGCGACTGCAACTGGGCTCCGCGCGCAGAGCCGACGAAGGAATGGAGTTCGTCGATGACGATCCAGCTCAGAGCGCGGAGAAGGCCGGCGATCCCGTCACTGTGGTTGATGAACAGCGACTCCAGTGATTCCGGCGTGATCAGCAGCACCCCGGTGGGCCGACGCAGCAGACTCGACTTCCGGCAGGAGGCCACGTCACCGTGCCACCGGTGGACCGGCAGCTCCAGCCTTTCGCACAGCTCGGACAGCCGTCCGTACTGGTCGTTGATGAGCGCCTTCAACGGGCTGATGACCATTGCTCCGACCCCCCGGGCCAGAGCGTCCTCCTCCCGTCGCCGGGCGAGTATCGAACACATCGGCAACCAGGCGGCTTCGCTCTTGCCGCTCGCGGTGCCCGCAGAGATCAGCAGATCGCGTCCGCCCGTCATGATCAACGGTGCTGCCCGCTCCTGAACATCGTGCAGCCGATGCCATCCTTGGTCGTGGACCCACCGTTGCACCGCAGGATGGAACAGGGCGAACGCGGTCGAGACCGCAGGGGCGGACCCGGCGGCCGCGCGAGCCGCCGAGCCCTCGGCGGACCTCGGCGTCCGGTCAGAGCCGGAAGGCCGTGAGTTCGTCATCGAGCCGGGAGCCGTCGGCCGGCGATCCGTCGGAGCGGGTGGGGTCGGGCTCTCCGGACACGTCCGACCCGGTCCGGTCCTCCGTCAGGTCGATCCGGCCCAGCAGCGGGCCCCACTCCAGGTCGGGATACTGCTCCAGCAGTGCGAGCAGATCGAGGAAGCCCTTGACCGTGGCCCGGGGGGTGCGGAACCAGGCATCGCCCAGGCGCGAGGAACAGTACTGCAGATAGCCGGTCAGGGCCTCGTCCGGCACCAGGTACGCCTCGGGGTCCCCCGAGGCGTACAGGTGTCGCAATCTTGTCAACAGCACGAACATGTCCTCGGGCGACAGGTTGCCCAGGCGCAGGACCGGTCCGGAACGGTCCACCAGGTGGTCGGTGGCGAAGCTGTTCTCCGCGAGCCGGGTCGCCAACGCCGGATAGGAGAACAGTCCGCGTCGGGTGTCCAGGAGGAACTCGGGGGTCCCACCGAACACGAATCCCAGGTGCTCGGCCGAGCCCTGCAGACTGTCGTTGAGGATCCGCAGCACTTGTTCGTAGTTCGAGGCCCGCGCCCGGGTACTGGACAGCTTGTAGAGGTTGACCATCTCGTCGAGGCAGATGAGCAGCCCCTCGAAGCCCGCCAGCCGAACGAAACGAGCCAGTAGGACGAGGTGGTCGTACCAGTTCGTGTCGTCCACGATCGTCCGGACGCCGAGGGCCTCCCGAGCCTGCGCCCTCGTGGTGAACTCCCCGCGCAGCCATCGGACGGCGTTCGAGGTCAGCTGGTCGTCGCCGCTGTTGTACCCGCGCCAGTACTGCGCGAGCACCTGCGCGAAGTCGTAACCGCCGACCGCTTCGTCCAGAGGGGCCAGCCGGCTGCGGATCATCTCCTCGCCGTCCGTGCCGGTCTTCCGCGCCCGGTCGAGGGAATCGGTGACGAAACGGTCGACGATGCTGCCGAGGGCCCCGCCCTCCGGTCTGGCCCGGGTGGCCGTGCTGCGTGTCAGGGCCGCGTACAGGGCTCGGGCCCTGCCGCCCCCGCCGTGCAGCCTCCGGTCGGGCGTCAGATCGACCTGCATGGTGACCAGACGTTTCTCCAGAGCGATGGACCGGGCGAGGTGCAGGAAGAAGGTCTTGCCCGAGCCGAACTCCCCGATGACGAACCTGACGCTCGCCCCGCCGTCGCAGATCCGGGTGAGATCGGCCAGGACCGCGCGCACCTCGGCCGCCCGTCCCACCTGCACGTGCTGCAGGCCGCTGCGGGGGACCACCCCGGCACGCAGGGCCGCCACGACGGCGTCGCGTTCCCGGGGTCGGATTCGTCCGGTCATCCCAGCATGTCCCTGAGCACGTCCCTGTCCACTCTCCACCCGCTCACCTTCGTTTCGGACGTTCGCGTCGTTCGATCCCCCATTGTGTCGTCGGTGAGGTCATCAGGGGGGAGCAGGTGGTTCTCCGCCTCGGCGTCTGTTCCGGGTGCGATCGAAACAACCTCCTCCTCCAGGAGAATCTCCCCGGCGGCGTCGAGGGCCGCCTCGTTCACCACATCCACCGCGCCCTGCGGTAGGACTCCGTTCCGATCACACAGGGTCTTGAACTTTTCGTGCGGCCAGAACGGCCCGGTCGCCAGATCCCGCAGCAGCCGCGTGTGCGCCCGGTCGAGGCCGGGACGGACCTCGTCGAGCTGGATCTCGTCGGGCTGGGCTTCGTCGGGTTGGATCTCGTCGGGCTGGACCTCAGGGACTCGATCGGACGAGTCCTTCCGCTGTTCGCGACGGTCTTCCGTGACCTTCGTCGCCTTCTCCTGCTCCTCGGTGAAGACCTCGGTGAGCAGGCAGGAAACCTCGCGGGTCTCGGCCAGCCGCCGTGCGATGCGCTGTGCGTCCAGGGACACCCGTGCCGGGTCCTCGGGCCGTTCCGGGACCGGCTGCGCAGACAGCGG
>JAUPKJ010000309.1 GCA_030837505.1 Actinomycetota bacterium | reverse complement strand
GCACATCCAGGGTGCCCCTGGCCATGGCGAAGTAGGTGTCCGGTCCCGACAGGCCCATCGAACGGTACCGTTCGGGCACTGCGTCCACTGCCACGGCGGCGTCCAGGACATGGTCGTACAGAGAGAAGGTGTTCGACGGGATCGATGGCAGCCCGGCTCCCCGCAGGGTCGTCCAGGTTCGGGCGCGCAGGATCGCCGTCTCGTCGAGCAGCAGTTCACGGTCGAGGTAACCGGCCCAGTAGCGTTCCAGAAACCTCTTGAGTTCTCGTCGCGGTCCGATCCGGGGGTAACCGAGCACGGTCGTGCCCAGCGGCGGTCGAGTGGGGGTCATGGCGCGTGGAGTCCTTCCCTCGAGGTCCGACGGCAGACGACCGTCGACTTCACCGGAGGGACACGGACGAGCGCGCGGACCCTGCGGTCCACGCCCTGACCGACCTTCCCGCGAGGTCGACGGCCCACCGCACGCCAGGCGTGCGGGGTTCGGCAGGTCTTCGGACTCGCGGGCACGTGCACGGGCATGACACCACGTGCAGTCCTACTGGCCGTCACTTCCCGACCCGTTCGGGTCAGTGTGTTCGACGGCGGTCGTTCCCGCTCACCGCTGCGGGGCAGTCCCGGATTCTCACCGGGTTCCCTCTTGCGACGCTTCACCCTCGGCGGGTGAGGCGAACCGATACCGAGAACACCGTATCCGAACGAGTCGGGACTCGCGGCTCTCCGGGCCCCTCAGGACTCCGGGCCCCTCAGGACTCGGGACAGTGCCGGGTCCGGGCCACGGCCGTTTCGATCAGACGGGCCAGGAAGGGCAGGCGGTTCAGGTCGTGGGCCCGGGCAGCGTCGTCCACGGCCCGCAGGACTTCCTCGCTCAGGGGGATCCGGACGCCGCCGTGACGTTCCCCGGTGATCGTGGCCTCGACCGCCCGAGCCAGAAAGCGGCTGCGGGGCATCGAGTGGGCCTCGGCGGCGCGGTCCACGGCCCGCAGGAGATCCTCGGGAAGGGTGATGTTGATCCGAACGGCCGGTCCCTGGGGCGAGGGCACCGTGAGCTCGACGGCGGCGGCAGGGCCCGCGAGGTCCGCCAGGACCTCCTGCAGAGGGACGGGGTGTCCGACCCGCTCGTCGACAGGGAGCGTAGCGAGATGATCAACGAGGGTCTGACGCGTCTGTTCCAGGACGGTTCCGAGTTCGTCCCCCTCCACGACGATCGTCGGGTAGTCGGGGACGCTCGCCCTGAACCTGCCCTGTTCGGATCGAACGATGGCGATGTGCGTCGGCATGGGGACCTCCCAGAGGGGTAAGAGGGTGCGCCGGCACGTGGGATCACGTTCCGAGGCGCCACTCCCAGAACGCCAACCCTACACACTTATACACACTTTCTCCATCTTGCTGGGCACTCTTCCATCGTTCGCTCACGGAATCCTGTGATCTCTGTCTCGTCTCCCCCGTGAATCCCCTCCGGTAAGGCGATGGTCCTGTGAGGGGGCAGGACCATCCACCTATGCTGACCGCTGCGATCGGTTCGTCCGCCCCGCACGCCCATCCGGAATGTTCGTCGTGAACGTTCCCGGACAGGCTCGCGGGACGGACGTCGCAAGAGGGAACCCGGTGAAAGTCCGGGACTGCCCCGCAGCGGTAAGTGGGAACGACCGCCGTCACGAAGCACTGGGCCGACACGGCCCGGGAAGCGACGGCCAGTAGGAGAGCGCGTCCGCGCCCAGGCCCACGAGTCCGAAGACCTGCCGATCGGGCCGCGCGAACCCGCGCGGTCGGTGCACGGTCCCGAGGGAGGGCCGGCGGACACCCACCCGACGGGACGCACGGGTCCGACCGGCCCACGCCCCGAAGAGGTTGCCGTCTGCCGTCCGCTTTCCTCCTGGCGTCCGTCGCCCGTCAACGAGCTCGCGAGGAGAGAGCGCGTGGAGGTCCTCCCATGAAGACGGTTTTCGGTTTCTTGCAGGACGAACCCTTGGTACTGCTGTTCGTCCTCATGGCCTTCGGTGCCCTGATCGGCAGGGTCCACGTGGCCGGGGTCGAGATAGGCCCGGTCGCCGTGCTCTTCACGGCGATGGCCCTCTCGGCCCTCGGCAGCGCCCAGGGGCACGATCTGGCCCTGCCGACCGCCCTGTCCACACTCGGCCTGGTCCTCTTCACCTACACCGTCGGGTTGACCTGCGGGCCGTCGTTCTTCGGGGCCGTCAGTTCTGCCTGGCCACGGATGCTCACGGCGGCCGGGGCGCTCGTGGCGGCCGGCGTGGGTTGCGTGGTGTTCGGCCGCGCCCTCGGCCTGTCCTCCCAACACATCGCCGGGGTCCTCACCGGAGCGCTCACCTGTACGCCGGCCCTGGCCGCAGCCGACGATCTCGTTCCGAACGGCGCTGACGCCACCGTGGGTTACTCCCTGGCCTACCCCCTCGGGGTGATCGGAATGGTCGTGGCCGCGATGCTCGTGCTGCGAGGTGTTCCCCGCGACGACGCCGCACGCGGCCCCGCCACGGCCCCGGGCCGTTCCGTGTTGCGCACCATGACCATCCAGATCGGCGAGCGCGGAGTCCACCGGATCGGGGATCTTCCCGCCTGTCGCGAGGGCCTGGTGCGTCTGTCCCGGTTGCGGCGTCCCGACGGAGGGTGTGTCACGGTTCCCGGCCCGGATCAGGAGCTGCGGACGGGGGACCTGATCGCGGCGGTGGGGAGCGCCGACGACCTGAGGGCCCTGGCCGACCGGCTCGGCCGTCCGGTGGCCGATTCCCTGGTGCTGGACCGTTCCCAGGTGGACGTGCGTCGGATCACCGTGTCGAACGGGTCGTTGGCCGGTCGGACCCTCATAGACCTGGATCTGTACGCCCGGCACGAGGCGACGGTCACCCGGGTCCGCCGCGGGGACGTGGATCTGCTCGCCCATGACTCGATGGTGATCCAGCTGGGGGACCGTCTGCGGGTGATCGCGCCCCGGGAGCGGTTGGACGAGGTGGGCGCCCTGTTGGGGGACTCCTCACGGGGCCTGTCCGACATCAACCCGTTGAGTCTGGCCTGCGGGCTCTGCCTGGGCCTGTTGTTGGGGCTCGTCCCGGTGCCCTTGCCGATGGGGAGCGTCACGGTGGGCAGTGCCGCGGGGACGCTCGTCATGGGTCTGGTCCTGGGCCGGATCGGTCGAGTGGGTCGGATCCCCACGGGCATGTCGCACACGGCGGCCTCGTCCTTGTCCACGCTGGGGCTCCTGTTGTTCTTCGCGTGCACCGGCACGAAGGCCGGCGGGGCGGTGTCCGAAGCGCTCAGCGGGTCCGTGGGTCCACGGATGATCCTGTTGGGGGCGGTGACCACGGCCGTGGCTGCCCTGGGGCTGGTCCTGGTCCAGAGGAAGGTCCACCGGGTCGATCCCGTGACTCTCTCTGGGGTTCTCGGGGGGAGCCAGACCCAACCGGCGGTTCTGGCCTGTTCGGACACCCGTACGGGGTTCGATCCTCGCGTGTCCCTCGGGTACACGCTCGTCTACCCGATCGCCATGATCACCAAGATTGTTCTGGCGCAGGTTCTCGTCGTCCTCTGAGCGGGCCTCGTCGGCCCCTTCCTGTCGTGGAGCGACCGGCGCCTCGTTCTGCGCGCCGTGCTCGCCGTGTCTTCGGTCTTCGCCCCGCTCGTCTTCTGTCGTCGTCGCCAGGACCTGCGGGGGCTTGCGGTTTCTTTCCTGTCGAGGAGTTCGTCGTGTTCGAAAAAGTGCTGGTGGCCAACCGCGGTGAGATTGCCGTCCGGGTGTGCCGTGCTCTGAAGGATCTGGGTGTTCGATCGGTGGCGGTGTACTGCTGGGAGGACCGCAACGGGGTCCACCGGTGGACGGCCGACGAGGCGTACCTCATCGGCGAGCGCGGGCACCCGGTCCGCGCGCACCTGGACGTCGACCGGATCGTCCGGGTGGCCCGGGAGTGCGGGGCCGACGCCGTCCATCCGGGGTACGGGTTCCTGTCCGAGAGCCCGGAGCTGGCCAGGGCCTGCCGTGACGCCGGGATCGCCGTGATCGGTCCCGGGGCTGAGGTCCTGGCCGTGGCCGGGGACAAGGTCCGGGCCCTGGCCGCCGCGCGGGAGGCCGCTGTCCCGGTGCTGGCGTCCAGCGCACCGTCCCGGGACGTCGAGGAACTGGTGGAGGCGGTGCGGCGGATCGGAACGCCCGTGTTCGTCAAGGCGGTCGCCGGGGGCGGCGGTCGGGGGATGCGCAGGGTCGACGACGTCGAAGGGGCTGCGGCCGCGCTGCGGGCGGCGATGCGCGAGGCGGAGGGCGCGTTCGGCAACCCGACGATGTTCGTGGAACGCGCGGTGGCGCGGCCCCGGCACATCGAGGTGCAGATCCTGGCGGACGGCACGGGGGAAGTCGTGCACCTTTTCGAGCGGGATTGTTCGGTGCAACGGCGGCATCAGAAGGTCGTGGAGGTCGCGCCGGCGCCCGGGCTCGCTCCGGCGCTGCGGGAGCGGCTGTGCGCGGATGCCGTGGCCCTGGCCAGGAAGATCGGATACGTCAACGCGGGGACGGTCGAGTTCCTGCTGGCCACGGACGGCCCCCGCGCGGGGGAACACGTGTTCATCGAGATGAACCCGAGGATCCAGGTGGAGCACACCGTGACCGAGGAGGTCACCGGGGTCGACCTGGTCTCGGCCCAGATCAGGATCGCCGCGGGCCAGACCCTGGCCGATCTGGGTCTGATCCAGGAGACGATCCGTCTGCGCGGGGCGGCCGTGCAGTGCCGGGTCACCACGGAGAATCCCGCCGACGGTTTCCGTCCGGACAGCGGGGTGATCTCGGGGTACTGGTCGCCCGGTGGCGCGGGGATCCGGCTGGACGGCGGGAACGTCCACACGGGGGCCGTGGTAGACCCGCATTTCGACTCGCTCCTTGTCAAACTCGTCGCCCACGGCGCCGATCTGTCGGCGGCCGTGATCCGGGCCCGCCGTGCCCTGGCCGAGTTCCGGATCACGGGGGTGGCCACGAACATCCCCTTCATGCTGGCGGTTCTCGCTCAGGAGGATTTCGCACAGGGACGGCTCAGCACGGCGTTCATCGAGGACCATCCGGGGGTTCTGACCCCGCCGCAGGGCTTCGACCGGGCCGGGGGGCTACTGACCCGGCTGGCCGACATTACGGTCAACCGGCCCAACGGGCAGCCGGTGACCTGCACGGATCCCCGTGACAGGCTTCCGGACCGCCCCGAGGGGGCAGGAGAGGCCGGTGGGGTCCGGTGGCGGTCGCTGCTGTGCGAGCTGGGACCGGCGGGGTTCGCGAACGCGCTGAGGCATCGTCCGGTCCCTGCCGTCACGGACACGACTTTCCGGGACGCCCACCAGTCGTTGCTGGCCACGCGGGTGCGGACCCGGGATCTGGCTGCGGTGGGGCCGTGGGTGGAGGGGTTGTTGCCCGGGCTGCTCAGCGTGGAGTGCTGGGGCGGGGCGACCTACGACGTCTGTCTGCGTTTCCTGGGGGAGGATCCGTGGGAACGGCTGGCGGCCCTGCGCGAGGCCATGCCGTCGCTGTGTCTGCAGATGCTCCTGCGCGGTCGGAACACCGTGGGGTACACGCCGTACCCCACGCGGGTCACCGAGGTCTTCGTCGAACAGGCTGCTCGCATGGGGATCGACATCTTCCGGATCTTCGACGCCTTCAACGACGTCGAACGAATGCGCCCTGCGATCGATGCGGTCAGGTCTGTGGGGACGGCGGTGGCCGAGGTCGCGCTGTGTTACTCGGGTGATCTGCTCGATCCTGGGGAACACCTGTACACGCTCGACCACTACCTGCGGACGGCCGAGAAGGCGGTGCGGGCCGGGGCCCATGTCCTGGCGGTCAAGGACATGGCGGGGCTGCTGCGTCCGGAGGCCGCGGTCCGTTTGGTCCGCGGGCTGCGTCGGGAGTTCGATCTCCCGGTTCAGGTCCACACGCATGACACGGCCGGGGGGCAGTTGGCAACGCTCCTGGCGGCGGTGCGGGCGGGCGCGGACGCCGTGGACGTCGCCGCGGCACCCCTGGCGGGGACGACGAGCCAGCCCTCCCTGTCGGCCCTGGTCGCGGCCTTGGCCCATACCCGGCACGACACGGGCCTGGACCTGGACGCCGTGTGTTCGCTGGAGCCCTATTGGGAGGCGGTTCGCAGGTTGTACGCGCCCTTCGAGTCGGGGTTGTCGTCGCCGACGGGCAGGGTCTACCGGCATGAGATCCCGGGGGGCCAGTTGTCGAATCTGCGGCAGCAGGCCACAGCTCTCGGTCTGGAGGATCGTTTCGAACAGATCGAGGAGATGTACGCGGCGGCGGACCGGATCCTGGGTCGTCTGATCAAGGTGACTCCGTCGTCGAAGGTCGTGGGGGATCTCGCGCTGCAGCTGGTGGCGGTGGGGGCGGATCCCGAGGTGTTCTCCCGCCGACCGCAGGGGCTCGACCTGCCGGCTTCGGTCGTGGAGTTCCTCCGGGGCGAGCTGGGTACCCCGGTCGGGGGCTGGCCCGAGCCGTTCCGGACCAGGGCCCTGGCCGGCCGCGAGCCCTCTCCGGCCCTTCCCCCGCAGGCCCTTCCCCCGCAGGGGCCACGAGCACAGTCCCCGAGCGCTCTTCCCTCGCGGAGGGTGGTGGAGCTGACGGCCGACGACGAAGCGGAGTTGAGGGTTGCCCCCCGCCGAGCGCTCAACCGGCTGCTGTTCCCCGGACCGACCGGGGAGTTCCTCACCGACCGGGAGCGGTACGGCGATCCGACGGTCCTGCACACCCTCGACCACTTGTACGGTCTGCGCCCCGGTGTCGAACACACGATCGAAACGGGACCCGGGGAACGGAACACCGTGGGGTTGGAGGCCGTCGGACCGGCCGACGAGCGGGGGATGCGCACCGTCTGGTGCACCCTCGACGGCAGGCTGCGGCTGGTCCAGGTCCGGGACCGGTCCGTCGTCCCGCGGACTGCCGAGGTGCCGCGGGCCGATCCGGGCGACCCCGGTCAGGTCCCGGCCCCCTACGCGGGGGTGGTCACCATGACCGTGCAGGTCGGGGACAGGGTCGAGGCCGGAAGACCCGTCGCGGTCATCGAGGCCATGAAGATGGAGGCAACCTTGACGACCCCTGTGGCGGGAACGGTGGCAGAGCCGTCGTTGAGCGGCGTGAGGCAGGTGGAGGCCGGGGACCTCGTCGCCGTCGTCCGGCCGGACTGAGAGCGGCCGTCGACCCGCGCCCTCCCGGGAGGGCGGAGCCGGTCGGCGCCTCACCGCTCCGGGGACCGGGCGCGAGGTCCAGGCACTCGTACTTCGCCGCGGTCTCGGCGTGCTCCCCCCGGTCCGCGGCATGTCCCACCGACCGATCGGAACGGGTCAGGACACCGTGCTCGGCCCAGACGACAAGCGGTGTCTGGCCCAGACGACAAACGCCGAATCGTCGGGGTCGAACACGGGTCCTTCCGGCAGCGCAGCAGCCTGTTCCAGAAAATAAACCGTATAGCCCCATATTCTTCGCCTTGCCGCAGAATCCTCGTGTTCCCGTCGTCGGTCCTCAGGTCGGGGCCGGGGCGTGCCGAGAACAGGGGTCAGGGGCCTCGTGTCGAGGGTGAACAACGCAGGACGAACGGTGTTCGGTCCGCGTCCTTCCGAACACCGCCAGGAGGGAGAATCCGCCGATGGGCAGCAGTGCCGACATCGCGGGGCTGCTCGTTCAGGACGAGGCGGAGCTGCTGTACGAAAGCTCTCAGACCAGGATCCAACGGATTCCCCTGGCCGACCGCAGCGGACATGTGATCTTCAAGGAGCCCTTGGACCGGGAAGCCTCGACCAGGATCACCCACGAGCGTACGATCCTGGAGCGCCTGAGCGGTCTGGACGGCGTCCCGCAGCTGTCACGCATCGCCCAGCCCTTCATCGGGCTGCTCCTGGAGGACGACGGCGCCGAACCCGTGCCCCGACCGAGCCAGACCGAGCCCATGGAGGTGCAGGACGTCCTCGACCTGGCCCCGCAGCTCGCAGAGACCCTCGCCGCGGTGCACCGGCGCGGGGTCATGCACAAGGACATCTCACCCGGCAACATCCTCCTGGTGTCTTCCCCGCGACGACTGAAACTGATCGATTTCGATCTGGCCACGACCTTCGCGGAGGAACGTCCCTCGTTCACCCACCACAACGAGATCGTCGGAACCCTGGCGTACATGGCGCCCGAACAGACGGGGCGCACAGGGCGCCCCCTGGACACCCGAGCCGACCTCTACGGACTGGGGGCCACCCTCTACGAGTTCCTCACGGGCAGGCCGCCGTTCGGAAGGGACGACCCTCTCCAGCTCGTCCACGACCATCTGGCCCGGGTGCCGATCCCGCCGTCGAACCTACGTCCGGAAATCCCCGAGACCCTGTCGGCGATCGTCATGCGCCTGTTGGAGAAGGAGCCCGACGAGCGGTACCAGAGCGCGGACGGGTTGACGCACGATCTGCTCCGACTGCGCGAGGAACTGAGTTCCGGGGCACGGCTGTCGGCCTTTCCCCTGGGCGAGACGGATTTCCCCCTGCGGCTGCGGCCTCCCTCGCGCCTGGTCGGACGGGACGAGCAGATCGCGCTGCTCGACGAGGCGTTCAACGACGTCATGACGGGACTGCGGCGCAGCGTCCTGGTGACGGGTGCCCCGGGCGTGGGCAAGACGGCCCTGCTCGACGAACTGCGTCCCCTGGTGACCGAGGCCGGTGGGCTGTTCGTGAGCGGCAAATTCGACCAGTACCACAGGGGACAGGAGTCCGACGGGGTGTACCAGGCGCTCCGCGGGGTGAGTCGGCTGTTCCTGGCGGAGAGCGACAGCGCGCTGAAAATCTTGCGCGAGCGTCTCCTGATCCGTCTGGGGCCGAACGCCGGGTTGGCCGCAGCGTTGGATCCGGATCTACGGGACCTGCTGGGGGTTGCCCCGGAGTCGGTCACGACCTACCAAACCATGTTGCAGACCAGATTGCAGCGGATGGCCGCAGAGCTGCTGCGGGTCGTGGCCTCGCCCCAGCAGCCGCTCATCATGGTCGTGGACGATCTGCAGTGGGCCGGCCCCATGCCCCTGAAACTCCTGGACGGCCTGTTGACGGATCCGGATCTGTCCGGTGTTCTGCTGGTGGGGGCCTACCGGGCCGCAGAGGTCGGCCCGACGCACCCGTTGACGGCGATGCTGAGTCGATGGGACAGCCTCGGGGTGGCCCCCAGCAGGATCTACCTGGAGGACCTTCCGACGGAGCACCTGACTGACCTGCTCGCCCAGATGCTGCGCATGGCGCCCGAAGAGGCCGCCCCCCTGGCGGAAACGATCGGCGAGCGCACGGGGGGCAACCCGTTCGACACGGTGGAGCTGCTCAACGAGTTGCGTCGGGACGGCGCCCTGACCCGTACGGCCCAGGGCTGGCAGTGGGACGTCGAGGGGATCCACGGCCACCCCGGACGAGGCGACATCGTGGAACTCCTGACCAAACGCCTGGACGATTTCCCCCCCTCGACGCTGGAGATGGTGGAGCGGCTGGCTTGTCTGAGCGGTGAGGTGCCGTTGGAACGGCTGGGGGCAGCGGCCGACCGGCTCGTCCAGGAGGTGCAGGAGGCGCTGTCCCCGTGCCTGGAGGAGGGGCTGTTGGTCATGGACCGCCCCGACGGGACGGTCCGTTTCCGTCACGACCGGGTGCAGCAGGCGGTCTTCGGACGGATGTCCCTGTCCCGGCTCGCACAGCTGCGGCTGCAGGCGGCCCGCAGGTTCGCCGCGACCCCGGGCCTGGAGAACTTCGCGGCCGAGCACTACTTGTTCGCCTTCGACGAGGTGTCCGACCCTGCGGAGAGGCAGGCGGCTGCCGACCTCTTCCGCCTCGCTGCGGCCGAGGCCCGGACCATGGCCGACCACTCGCTGGCCGAGCGCTACGTCGCTGCGGCCATCGACGTCGTGGCGCCGGATCTGATCGTGCCGCCCGGTGCCGATCCGGCGACCGTCGCCCTCGTGACGTCGCTGGCGACCGATCGGCACTCCGCCCTGTTCAGCCTCGGCCGCCTGGAGGAGGCCGACATGGTGTTCGAACGTCTCCGGCAGCTGACCGAGGAGCCGTTCGATTTCGCCAAGGCCCTGTGGCTCCAGGTGAGCAGTCTGATCAACCGTGACCGCCCGAGCGAGGCCATAGATCTCGGCCTGGATCTGCTCGCACGGCTCGGGCTGACCATGCCGTCCGATCCGGCCGAGCTTCTTTCGACGGTCGCAGAGCTCAAACGCGACTTCGAACGGTGGATCGACGAGACGGTGCTTGAGGACGACCTGGCACGGCCCGAGTACGACTCCCAGGAGTTGCGAATCATTGCCAGGACGATCAACCGGATCATCCCGGCAGGATTCTTCGTCGACCAGGGGACCATGGCCTGGCTGGTCACCCAGGCCGTCAAGCTGTGGATCGAACACGGACCGTCCCCCGCTCTGTTGGGGCCGGTGGGCAGCTATTCCGTGCTCACCGATCACGCCAGGGGCAACAGGATCCTGCGGCGGATCCTGGCCGTGGGAGAGGCCCGGGGCTACGAACCGGACACCTCTCAGGCCCGTTTCATGTATTCCCTGAGCAGTTCCGCCTGGTTCGAGCCCGTGGAGGAAAGCGTCCGCCACGCCCATCGGGCCAGGGAGGGACTGGTCCAGTCCGGGGACCTGTACTTCGCCAGCCACACCTATTCCAGTTCGATTCCCGGGCTGTTCGACTGCGCCCCCGATCTGGACGAGGTGATGGTCGAGATCGAAGCGGCCCTGGCCTTCTGCGAACAGATCGGCAACGACCAGTCCGCCCTGACCTTCACCGCTCATCGCCAACTGCTGCGAGCGCTGCGGGGGATGGCAGAGACCCCCGGAGGGTTCGACGACAGTTCTTTCCGGGAGGAGTGTGTTCAGGACAGTCGGCGGACGAACCCGATCGCTTTCGCGACCTTCCACACCCTGCGGGCGCTGACCGCTGCGATCATGGGGGACGACGGTGTCCTCGTGCGGCACGCGACGATCGCCGCCCGCCTGGTCCCGTTCATCCAGGGTTCGTACTTCATGACCCTCACCCGTCTGGTGCACATGCTCGCCCTGGCGCGTCAGATCGGGGGGGCTTCCGGCGAGGAGGCTGTCGGCTCGGAAGTGCCGGCCGGGACCGCGGAGCAGGAAGAATCCGGTCCGCCGGAAGAACCTGTTGACCGGGAGCAGCTGCTGGCGGAGTTGGACAAGCATTTGGCGTGGCTCACCGAGCGGGCGCAGGACGAGCCGGAGAACTTCCTGCACCTGCAGAATCTCATCGAGGCCGAGCGGGCCCGCGCGACAGGGGACGTCCTGCGGGCCCTGCAGATCTACGATGCCGCGCTGCGCACCGTGGAGGATCGGCGCCGTCCCTGGCACAGGGCCTTCCTCCTGGAACGTTCGGGCCTGCTGCAGGGGGAGGCGGGGCTCGAACGGACGGGGCTGCTCCTGATGGAGGAGGCGTTGCGCTCCTACGAACGGTGGGGTGCCTCGGGCAAGGTCGAACTGATGCGGCAGGAGTTCCCCGGTCTGGCTGCTCGTTCCAGGTCGGCCGGACGCCTGGCGACGGCGGGCAGCCTGCACGTGAGCCGGTCCGCCGACACCTCGCACAGCGGTGGGATCGGCGCGCAGTTGGACCTGGTGGGGGTCCTTCGGGCCTCCCAGGAGATCATCTCGGAGATCGACCTGGATCGCCTGCGCGGGAATGTGATCACGATTCTCAGCGTCCTGACCGGGGCGACGAGCGTGCGGTTGCTGCTGTGGAGCGAGGAGGCCCGGGAGTGGTTCGTCTCCTCGGACACGCAGGAGGGCGGGACCGTTCCGATCGAGGAGGCTGCCAGGCAGGGTCTGATCCCCCTGTCGATGTTCCGGTATGCCGAGCGCAAACACGAGACCCTCCTCGTGGAGGACGCCGTACGGGACACACGTTTCTCGCGGGACCCGCACTTCACCGGGGTCGCACGCTGTTCGGTTCTCGTCGTGCCGGTGCTCGCCCGGGGCGCTCTCAAGGCCGTGCTGATCCTGGAGAACCGGCTGGCCAGGGCGGCCTTCAGCGACGAGGGGCTCGACGGCGTGCAACTCATTGCGAGCCAATTGGCGGTCTCCCTGGACAACGCGATGCTCAACACCTCGCTGGAACGCAAGGTGGCCGAGCGGACGCAGGCGCTGGGCCTGGCCAACGAGCGGCTCGCGGAGCTGAGCCACACCGATCCGCTGACGGGGCTGGCCAACCGTCGTCGACTCACGGAGATCCTGCACAGTCTGTGGCATTCGGCCGTCGCGACCCACGCCCCGCTGGCAGCCCTCATGATCGACATCGATCATTTCAAGTTCTACAACGACCGGTACGGGCACCCGGCCGGGGACCAGTGCCTGCGGCGGGTGGCCGCGGCGATCGCCGACTGCGTGCGGTCGTCCGACCTGGTGGCCCGCTACGGCGGGGAGGAGTTCCTCGTCCTGCTGCCCGACGTCGGCTCGGCCACGGCCCAGGTGGTGGCCCACCGGATCCGCCGGGCGGTACGCGCTTTGGAACAGACCCACGAGGAGTCGCCGTTCGGCGTCGTCACCGTGAGCATCGGAGGAATTTCACTCCTCCCTTCGCAGGATTCCGCTCCCGAGCGTCTCGTGGAGGAGGCCGACGCGCACCTGTACCGTGCCAAACGATCCGGCCGCGACCAACTGGCCATGGGCTGAAGGGGTCACAGGGTCACAGGCCCCTGGCTGTGCTGCGACGCAGGGTCCAGGTGCCCAGGGACAGCAGGGCCAGGGCCATCACCGCCAGGACCGCCAGCTCGGGCAGGACGTCGAGCACGCCCGCGCCGTGCCCCCGGATCTGGGCGAGGGCGTCGTAGGCCCAGGCGTGCGGGGTGAGGTGGGCGACCGAACGCAGGGTCGAACCGAAGAGTTCCAGGGGGATCATCCCCCCGCCCAGGGCCGCGAGGACCAGACCGAGGCCGATCCCCAGGCCGGAGGCCACGGTGTCCGAGTCTGCCACGGTGCCGATGAGCAGGCTCGTTCCGGCCGCCACCGCCGAGAACAGGAGCAGGACGAGCAGGACAGGACCGGGCGATCCCCAGTCGGCCCCGAAGAGCACTGCTGTGAGCAGCACGATGTAGACCGCTTGGAAGGTCGCGACCGCGAACCGGCCCAGGGCCTGTCCCGCGAAAACCTGCCGTGCGCTCACGGGCGCGGTCAGGGTTCGGGACAGGACCCCCAGCCGCCGGGTCCGGATGAGCGCTGACGCCCCGGACAGGGCGGTGACGAAGACGAACAACAGGGTCTGGCCTCGGGCACCGACGTCGAACTGGCCCAGTCCGGAGAACTCCTGGGCGCTCTCATCGACGTCGACGACCTCCAGGGTGGGGCGCCGCAGGGACTGCGCGGCGTCTGCCAGGGCCGAGCGCGCAGCTTCCCGTGACATTCCCCGGTCCGTCAAGGCCGCCAGTTGCCCGGACTGCACCGTCAGGCGGGACAGTACGGAACGTGCCCGGTGCAGCAACGCCGGGGAATCCGAACGTACCCCCGGGATGAGGGTGAACTCCAGGTCGCCCTGCGTTGCGAAGGCCCGGGCCGCTTGCGGCGACACGATGATCCCGACGTCGGCCCGCCCCCGGGCGACCTTCTCACGCACGGTCTGCGGGGAGGCCACGGTCACCTCCACGTCGTCCGCCCGCAGGGCACGCACGAGGTTCTCGCGCAGGGTGCTCTCCCCGCCGGCGACGGCGACCCGACCGTTGCTGTCGTCGCTGAACTGCGCCCCGATCACCAGGACGAGCAGCAGGGGCAGCACCAGTACGAAGAAGTAGTTCGAACGGTCGCGCTGCAGACGGCGCAGCTCCACCCCAGCGATCACCAGGACCGGTCTCATGTCGCCCTCCCCCGGTCGGGCAGCAGCAGCGAGAGGGCCGCCGTCACGGCGGCGGACCCCAACAGGATCGCCACGGGGGCGCCCAGGTCGGTCGGGC
Source organism: Actinomycetota bacterium (assembly GCA_030837505.1). GTDB lineage: Bacteria > Actinomycetota > Actinomycetes > Actinomycetales > Kineosporiaceae > JAUPKJ01. The sequence goes on along the minus strand of JAUPKJ010000309.1, from coordinate 29,321 downwards.
CTCCGCCCCCGGACGTGATGCCCAGGCCGCGGGAGAAGGCCGCGACCGGGTTGAGGTCAAGGATCGCGTCCAGCGGTCCGGAAACGCTCAGGGGGAAGAATGCTCCCCCGGCCAGACCGAGAATCATCGCCAGGGCCGTCTGGAACAGATTCGCCTGCTCCGCGGTGCGGGCCAGGCGGGCGACGACGAACATGAGCGATGTGCCCGCCGCCACGGCGCACAGGACGAGCAGCGCGATCGGCAGGGGGGCGCCGAAATCCACGTCGAGCAGCAGAATACCGACCGTCAGCAACACCCCTGTCGAAGCCACCCCCAGGACGTAACTGACCAGGGCCTTGGAAGCCACGATCGTCCAGGGCCTCAGGGGCAGGGAGCACAACCGGGTCCAGGTCCCCGTCTCTCTCTCGGACACCAGTGCCAGCACGCCGAAGCCCACGGTGAAGAAGAGGAACAGGCCCGCCTGACCGGCCACCAGGGCACCGGTGGCACTCAACTGTTCGGAGGAGGTCCGGCCCTCGAGGAAGGCGACCGACGGTTCCCGCAGGGCCGCCTGCAGGGCTACCTGGTCGAGTTCTGCGGCGGGCACCCCTCCGGCCGTGGCAGCCCTCGCGGCGAGGGCACCGTCGTGGAACTGTTCGAGGGTTCCGCCGATCACCGACAACAGCAGTTCGACCTCGGCGCCTGTCCCGTCGGCCCGCACGGTGCTGACCGTCGGCCCCCGACCGGCCCGCACGGCGTCGGTGAAGCCCTCCGGAACGAAGAGGGCGAGGTCGGCCTCCCCGGACCCTGCCAGGGCGCGGGCCCGATCCGCCGAGGTCAGCTCGACGTCGATGTCGAGGTCGTTCAGGTGGGTCAAGGCCGTCAGGAGGGTCGTGCCGAGGCGGTCGCCCTCGGGGACCGCGGCCGCGACCGAGACCGGGGACAGGCTCTGCGAGCCGGTGAGCCCTGTGGCCTCGCCCGTGTTGTAGGTGATGGACAGGACTGTCATCAGGGAAGCGGGGATGACGAGGGCGAACAGGAGAACCGAACGGTTTCGCAGGTTCAGCCGCAGGTCGGAGAAGGTCATGATCCACAGTGCTCTCACACCGGCCTCCTCGTCCTCGCCATCGTCCTCGCCCTTCGGTTCCGCCTGTTCGACAGCCCCTGTTCGACAATCCCTGTCTCGTTCAGTCCCTGTCTCGTTCAGTCCCTCAGGGCTTTGCCCGTCAGATGCAGGAAAACCGATTCCAGATCGGGTCGTACGATCTCGACCTCGTCGAGGGCCAGGCCCGTACGAGCCGCGGTCGTGACGACCTGCGCCACGGTCGTGGGGGCGTCGTGCACCGTCAGGGTCAGACAACGCCCCTCGACCCCGACCTTGTCGACCGCCTCCAGGAGCCTCAGGGCCTCGGCCGACTCCTCGACGGGCCCGGCACCGGTCAGACGGATGGTGTCGACCCCGCCGATGAGGGTGATGAGCTCGCTGCGGGTGCCCTCGGCCCGGATCCTGCCCGAGTCGATGATCCCGATCCGGTCGCAGAGTCGCGCGGCCTCCTCCATGTAGTGCGTCGTGTAGAGGACTGCCATCCCCTCGCCGGAGAGGGCCTCCACGGAACGGAGGATCGCGTTGCGCGACTGCGGGTCGACCCCCACGGTCGGCTCGTCGAGAATGAGCAGGGCCGGGCGGTGGATGAGCCCGACGGCGATGTTCAGCCGACGTTTCATACCCCCGGAGTAGTCCTTGGTGGCATCGTCGGCCCGATCCGACAGGGCAATCAGGTCCAGGACCTCGTCGATGCGTTCGATCAGCTGCCGACCGCGCATCCCCTGCAAACGGCCGAAGAAGGCGAGGTTCTCGCGGGCTGTCAGTTCCGGGTAGATCGCCAGATCCTGCGGAACCAGTCCGATGTGGTGTTTGACCTCGACCTCACGCGGCCCCATGGGCCGTCCGAGCACGCTGATCGTCCCGGCGTCCGCCGGCAGCAACCCGGCGATCATGGAGATCGTCGTGGTCTTCCCAGCACCGTTGGGGCCGAGCAGGCCATACGTCTGTCCGGCCTCGATCCGCAGACCGACGCCGTCGACGGCCGTCAGGTCGCCGAAACGACGTACCAAACCCTCGACCAGCAGCACGGCTCCCTCGGACGCCCTCGCCGGATCGTCCTCGCCGGACCGCTGCCCGTCGCTCACGGTTCCTCGCTCCCGTCGGGTAAAAGGGTGCCCGCCGACACTACAGCGGAACAACACTTAAGAGCGGCGGAACAACACACGGGAGGCAGAGAGCCTCACGCTTTGACAGAATCGCCGACATGACACGGATCGGAATCCTACTGTTCGACGGCGTGGAAGAGCTGGACGCCGTCGGTCCTTGGGAGATCCTCGGCATGTGGGCCCACCGGCACCCGCAGGAGGCCCAGGTCGTGGCCTTCGCGGACCGTCCGGGGCCGATCAGGGGTGCCAAGGGGCTGCAATTTCTCGTCGAGCACGGCAAGGACGACGTCGGTCCGCTCGACGTCCTCGTCCATCCCGGGGGCAGCGGGATCCGGCCCCTCCTGAAGAGCCGCGAGCACCTGGAGTGGCTACGGTCCTGTTCGGAACAGACAGGACTGATGACGAGCGTGTGCACCGGTGCCCTGGTGTTCGCAGCGGCCGGGCTGCTCCTGGGCCGACCCGCGACGACTCACTGGATGAGCCTGGACCTGCTGACCGAGGTCGACCCGACGGTCGTCGTCCGTTACGAACACCGCTTCGTCGACGACGGGAACATCATCACCTCGGCCGGGGTGTCCGCGGGGATCGACATGGCCCTGCATCTGGTGAAACGGCTCGCGAGCCCCGAACGGGCCAAGGAGATCCGCTTGTCCGTGCAGTACGACCCCGAGCCCCCTGTCTGAGTCGTCCGGGCCGTCCGGGCCGTGTCTCCCGCCCGGGGCAGGGCCCCGGGCGGAAGGGGGACGTCACGAAGCCGTGCAGCTCAGCGAGGGGGGAACATCGGTCCCGGTCTGGGTCCCCGTGAAGCCGAAGGACGTCGTGGCCCCGGCGGCGAGGGCTCCGTTGTGGGAAACGTTCTGGGCCTTCACCGTCGAACCGCTCGTGGTGAGCGAGGCGTTCCAGGACTGTGTGATCTTACGGCCGTCGGTGTAGGTCCAGGTGACTGTCCAGCCATTGATCGAAACGCTCCCCGCAGTCACGGCCACCTGCCCCTGGAAGCCACCGGACCAGGTGTTGACGACCGTGTGGACAGCGGTGCAGGACTTGTCCCCAGGAACGGACGGGGTGGGAGTCGGGGTCGGGGTAGGAGTCGGGGTGGGAGTCGGCGTCGGGGTGGGCGTCGGGGCCGGGGGCCAGACCGGACCCATCCCGCCCGAGTGCTTGCCAGCCGTCACCGTCATGAGCTGTGTCGAACCCGACAGGTCACCGGCGGCGTACAGGCCGCCGACGGCCGTGCCCGAGACGCTGCCCCCGGTGCGTACCGCGTAGGTCTGGCCCTGCGTGACCTGGGCCGACGAGAAAATGATCGCCTTGATGCTCTTGCTGGTGCGCAGCGAGACGAGCCTGGTGCCGTCCGTCTTCGCCAGGTGGACGACCGTTCCCGCCGCCAGGGTCGAACTCAGGCTCGCCGAGATCCAGCCCTGGCCCCCGGTCGTGGCGGGCGCGGACGTGGAGGCGTAGGTCCCGGAGGCGAGCAGGACCCCACCGGTGAACGACAGGGCGCCGTTGGCGTCCAGGGCGCCCTCCCCCGGGCTGCCGACCGTCGGGCCGTTGACCACGACGGTGCCGCCGCTGACGGTCACTTTCCCGTTGGAGTCCAGTCCGTCGACGGTCGAGTTGACCACGACCGTGCCCCCGGAGACCGTGATACCGGCATTGGGGGCCACGGCGAACTCGTTCAGCCCGTCCTCGACCGCGTTGATCGCGTCGTCCCGGGACACGACATCGACTTTCCCGCCCGAGACCGTGATCTTGAGGGACTCCAGGGCCTCGAAGGACGTCGTGACCGTCACGGTTCCCTGCGCGATGTCGAGGGTGTTGTCGGCGTGGATCCCGTCGTCGTTCGTGGCCAGGGTCAGGGTTCCCCCGGTGATGCTCACCTGCGCGGAGTTGATCGCGTCGTCGGAGCAGTTCGCGTTCACCTGCGCAGTGCCTCCGACGACAACGCTCACGTCACTCTTGAGGCCCTTGATCGAGGTCTCGCCCGGGCTTCGACCGCTGCCCCCTCCGGTTTTCGCGGTCAGGGTGCCACCGGACAGGACGACGTCGGTGGCAGCTGACGCGGCGTCCTGACCGCTGGTGATCGAAACGGTCCCGGAGGCCACCGAGACGTAGCCACGCGTGGCGTCACCGTCGTCGGTGGCCTTCAGGCCGTCACCGGTCGCTTCCACGGTGGTCGTCCCCCCGTCGACGACGAGGTACTCCTTGGCGCGGATCCCATCGTCCGCGGCGTGCACCGTGAGCGAGGCGGCGTCGGTCACCAAACCGGCCTTGACCCCGATGGCGTCGGAGGCGTTGCCGGTCACGGTCAGGGACCCCGCGCCGGTGAGGGTGAGGTCGGCCCGGCTGAACAGGGCGGCGTCGGCCTGGTCGCCCGTGGCGTACTGCGAGGCGTCCGACAGCCGGTTCTCGCTGCCGTCAGCGAGGACCACCATGGCCTCCTCGGCCGCGAGGATCTGCAGCGGAGCGCTCGTGGAGTTCGAAACGCTCACCCCGTCGAGCACGAGGCGGACCATCCCCGTCTGTGTGGTGTTCACCACGATCGCGCCATTGTTCAAGGTCCCGGAGAACCTGTACGTCCCGGTTCTGCCGATCGTCACGGTGCCGCCGCTGACAGTCACGCCGGGGCTGCTGCTCGTGGCGCTCGAACCGGTGAGGAGGACCTCGGCCTGCCCCGCGGCGTCCCACTGACGGTCCGCGGGGGTGTCGTGGTCCGGGGCGTTGTTCGCCATGGCTTCCTGCGGGGTCAGCGCGGTGGCGAGGGTCGAGGCCCCACCGGTCGCACCGACCTCAGCGGTGCTGCGGGTGTCGGCGAGGGCGTTGGCTCCCCAGCCGCCGACGGTGAGTCCCACCACGGCGAGAGGTACGACTGTTCTCGACCAGCGCATCTGGTCTCCCCTTTCGGTCGCCGCCGGCACCTCACGGAACGGGCGTCGAGGGCACCGGCGCGAGGGCCGAGGCGGTGTCGAACGACCGTGCCCTCTGCGGCACACGGTGGGCGTCGAGTGAACGGATGACTACACATACAGCACTAATAAATGCACAGAGGGCAAACAGAACTTTCACTGTGAAAAAACTGACAAGGTTCCGGTAATGACAGCGTCCCCGGATCCCCGCTGGTCACACCCTGATCGCGGTACGCAGGAGAGCACGGTCCGCTCCCGGTCCCCCGGAGGGATCCGTGGTTGTTTCATTCGTGCAGGTCGTCGCGAGAGATCCCGGCGGCGTCCTGGGTGAGCACAGGAAACAGCTGGGCGGCGAGGGCGGGGCCCAGCTCCCGGGAATAGCTTCCGGTCAGGTGGTTGTCATCCTTGTAGGTGAGGTTGCCCGTCTGCGACAGCGCGGGACAGTTACCCCGGGGACAGACCAGCGGGGTGGTCCGCAGAACGTGGACTCCGTTCGCTGCGACGGCCTTCCGCTCGGTGCTGAACAGTTGTGCGTCCAGGTCGGCGTGCCCCTTCCGGGGGAAGTCGCAACGCTGGGGGGCGCTCAGATTCTCCGAAACACAGGCCGGCAGGTCGTCGAGGGGACGCGGGGTGTCCCGCAGCAGGACAACCTTCCGCGAGCGGGCCTGCAGCCGACGGAAGGTCCGGTCGGCGCCCTCGGCCCACAGCCCGACGGCGGCCTTCTCGTCGGCCTTGAGGCCGTTCTGATCCACCAATTTCGTCAGCTGGTAGACGTTCCGCCCGATCACGACCGCGTCCACGCGGGAAAGCCCCTCGATCCGCCGCAGCGCGGACTCGCGCCAGGTGGAACATTCCCGGTACTCCCTGCGATACTTCGCGAGCCACTGTCGGGTCCCGGAGTACCCGCAGCCGGACTTCGTCCACAGGTACAGCTGCCAATGCTGTTCCTTGGCCGCTTCCTCCAAGGCGGGGAACCACTGTGCCGCGTGGGAGTCCCCGAAGAGCACGACGACCTTCTGTCCGTTCGGATCGCCGAAACGACAGTTCGGGTCGACGTCCACCGACCCGAAGGGGACGAAGCACCTGACGGGGGTCTGGACGTCCTTCCGAGCTTCCTGCGGGGTCTGACGCAGGGTCTCTGCGGTCTTCTGGTCCCTCACCGAGAGGGGCGAACCCAGGACGAGGCCGGCCCCGGAGGCCGCCGTCAGGAGCAGGCAGGCCCCGAGGGCCAGGGAACGACCCGACGAGCGCAGCAACGCCTTCCAGCGCCGCACGGGCTGCTCCACCAGGTGGTTCGTGAGGATCGCCAGCAGCAACGAGATCAGTACGGCCGACCCGATCGTCCAGGGAGAGGGGTCGGTCCCCTGCTCGTTCGCAGCCTCCGCCGCGCTCTGCGGGCCGCCGCCGATCTCGGCGGCCAGGAGCAGACAGGGCCAGTGCCACAGGTACCAGCCATAGGAAACACGCCCCAGATAGGTCAGGACGGGCCGGGAGAGCAGGAACCCCACCCCCGACTGCGTTCGGGCGCCGGCAGCGATCAGCATCATGACTCCTACCACTGGCCACAGGGCCGCGGCGCCGGGAAAGGTGGTGGCGCGGTCCAGGACGAACGCTGATCCCAGGACGAGAAGGAGCCCTCCCCCTCCGGCCAGGACGGCGACCGCCCGGGGGACACGGGCCGCCATCGGACGGGCCAGGGCCAGGGCTGCACCGGCGGCCAGTTCCCAGGCCCTGGTGTGCAGGCCGAAGTAGGCCCACGGCCCCGAGTCCCGCGTGGTGAGGATCGACAGGGCCAACGAGCCGCCCCCGAGCACCGCCAACGCGACCGCGAACCACCGGGTGATGTCGCCCTTGCCGATCCGCCGGTGCAGCCACAGCACCGTGAGCAGAAGCAGGGGCCACACCACGTAGAACTGTTCCTCGACGCTCAACGACCAGTAATGCAGCACCGGGTTGTGGTCGGCATCCCCCATGTAGTCGGTCTGCTCGGCAGCGAAGTGCCAGTTAGCGGCCCAGAACGTGGCTGCGGTGACAGCTGTGCCCAGGTCCGCCCAGTCCAGCGGGGGGAGCACGAGACGGAAGGCGACCGTGGTGGCCAGGAGCACGAGGGTGGCCATGGGCAGGAGCCGCCGGACCCGCCGGGCATAGAAATTCGGAATATTGATCGACCCGGTGTGCCGGGCCTCGTCCACGAGAAGTCCGGTGATCAAGAAACCGGAGATCACGAAAAAAATATCGACGCCGACGAAACCGCCGGCGAGCGCAGGCACCCCGGCATGAAAAACGACCACCAGCAGCACGGCCAGGGCCCGCAGGCCCTCGATGTCCGCCCGGAACCCCTGACCGGTACGACCGGACGCGCCCGTCCGGACCACATCGATGCCGGCTCCGGTGGCCGAAGACACCTGATCGTGGGAGGCCGTTCCGACAACTCCGCTCAAGGGTGACTCCCCGACCTGGGAACTGGGACCTGCGACCTGGAACTTACGACTTGGGACCTGCGACCTGGGAAGGTGAGCCGGTGCAGGACCGGGGCTCGCCCCTTGTGCCAGTGGCAACAGCCCAGCGGCAACAGCCAGGAATCATAAACCGATCTCGGCACCCGGGCCTACACGAACCCCGATGTTGTCCACCGAGCGTTCCGCTCCGGTCACCCCGAATTGTCCGTGGTGTGGTGTTGGCGAAGAACTTCCGGTTCGAGGCGATCACGACCGCAGTGCCCTTGATCGGTTCGGAAGTGTTGCCCCTCGGCGGGCTCCGAATATTCCTTCCCTCCTCCTTTCGAACGACTCGGACCTTCCTGTTCTCCCCCGTCCCGATGAGAAAGGCTGTCCCCGGGGACAGGTGTCTGCTCGTCGGATCTCCTGCCCGGGGTGGAGGCGGCGGAGCGCGGTCGGGGACAAGCTGGGGACATGTTGAGACGACGCAGGATTCGACGGGGACCTTGGCCCGTCGCCCTCGCTGCGGGAATCGGCGTCTGTGCCTTCACGATGGGCCAGTTGCAGGCTTGGGCGGCCCCGGCCGACCCTCCCGTGGTGACACAGAACCCCACCGCTGCGAACGAGAACCTTCCGGATCGGTGGACTGTTGAACAGAACGGCTCCCGGCTGGTCTGGGAGGCCCCGAGGCCCCTTGCGGTGCTCGACGAACGGATCGACATCGCGGTCGACGGCCAGGTGCTGCCGGGGGCCCAGGTGTCGGAGGACGGCCGCACCGTCAGCGTCGAGGCCACGGACCTCACGATCGAGGACCCCTCGACCCTGAGGGTCATGGCAGGGGCCCGTCGGCTGGACGAGATCTCCGCTCGTGCGACCGCTCCGGCGGTTCCCTCCGCCGCGTCGGCCCCGAGTCCCTCGGAGCTGCCGGCCTGGGACCCCGGCAAGCGTGGTGCCCACAGGACCCACAGAGGCGAGTACACCGTGGGCAGCCTGAAGATCGAGGGCTTCGAGGTCCCGGTCGAGATGCAGGCCCAAGTGGTGGTGCCCCTCGGCGCCACGGGGCCGCGCCCCGTGGCGCTGTTCCTGCACGGCCGACACGTGAGCTGCTACAACACGTCGGACAAGCAGGACACCGACGCCTACCTGGCCTGGCCGTGTCCGCGGGGTTGGGAACCTGCGCCCAGTTACCGCGGTTACACCCTGGCGCAGGATCTGTTGGCCTCGCAGGGCTGGATCACGCTGTCCATCAGCGCGAACGGCATCAACGCCCAGGACCAGGTCCTCGACGGCGGGGCCGTGGCCCGTTCGGCACTGGTCCGGGAACACCTGTCCCGTTGGGCGGCCTGGAGCGCCTCGGACGCCGCGTGGGCACAGGCTCCCTCGGCCGTCCGCGCCGGTCCCCGGCCGGATCTTTCGCACGTCCTGCTCGTGGGTCACTCCCGGGGAGGGGAGGGGGTGAACCACGCGGCCCTGGACAGTTCCGTCGATGAGGCCGCGCCCTGGCGCGTCCGCGGTCAGCTGCTCATCGCTCCCACGGCCTTCTCGCGCAATCCCGCTCCCGGTGTGCCGACGGTGGTCCTGCTGCCGGCGTGCGACGGGGACGTCTCGGACCTGGAGGGCCAGTACTACCTGGACGCCGCGCGCGACGTCACCACCGACCCGGCCCTGCGTTCGGCCGTCTACGTGGAGGGCACCAATCACAACTTCTTCAACACCGAGTGGACCCCGGGGCTGGCCAAGGCGCCGGCGGACAACGACTGGTGGGGCGATCCGTCGGTTCCCGAGTCGCGGTGCGGGTCGAAAGCCGCTCCGAGGCTGACGGCCCAGCAGCAGCGGACCGTCGGAGCCGTCTACACCGCGACCGCGGCCAGGGCCCTCGTGCTGGGCGAGACGAATCTTCTGCCCGTCCTCGACGGGTCTGCGCTGCGGCCCCGCAGCGTGACCCCCGCGAAGATCCACACCCATGCCCTGGGCGGTCACCGCAAGCCTCTGCTCGTGCCCACCGGCAGCACCTCGGTGGTCTCGGGGCTGGGCACGACGGGGTCGCGCTGTCTGACGGCCAGGGCCGCCGGGGAGACCAGCGCCTGTCTACCGCCCGGTTCCCAGGGGAACACCCCGAGTTTCGGTCCTTTCACCGCGTTGAAGGACGAGCCGACCCGCACGGTCGTCACGATGAAATGGAGGAAGAGCGGCGGGGCCTCTGCGATCGCCGTCACGTCTCCGGCGATCCCCGATGAATCGACCGCCTTGGCGATGAGGATCGCCGTACCGCCCGCGGCGCGCAACACCCAGTTCGAGGTCCGGCTCACGGACACGGCCGGGCACAGTCTGTCCCTGGGCAGCAGGACCTTGAGCGGTCTGCCCTCGGCGGCGCCGGCAGGCGCCTACATGGGGTCCTACTGGGCGCAGGAGGTCCGGCTCCCGCTGGACCGGGCTGCGGCCCGGAAGGCAAAGGTGGACCTGACCCGGATCAAGCGACTGCAGTTCGTGTCCCGTTCCCGCAGCGGTGACCTGTGGCTCCTGGACGCCTGGTCCTACCGCTCGGGGCAGGCTGCCGGCGACCCTGTCGTCCTTCCCGTGTTCGACATGGGAATTATCACCGTGGACGAAGGCGATGCGAACAGGACCGTGGACCTACCGGTCACGGTGCGGGGGACGATCCACAGGACGGCGACGATGCGCATCGGCCTGATGAACCAATCCGAGGACCAGACCTCGCGCACCATCACGGTAGCCCCCGGCACGACCCGGTTCACCGTGCCCGTGAAGATCAAGGGCAATGCCATCGACAGCTCCGACCGGGTGTTCTACAAGGCTGTGGGAATCGGTACCGGACAGATCGTCGCGAGCACGGTGGAGGGATATGTTGAGGTCCACGACGACGATCCCTCCCCTCCCCTGACCGTCGGTGCCACCGCGACGACCACGGAGGGAGGCACCCTGAAGTGGACCTTCACCCGGAGTGCCCCCAGCGAGACGCCCATCTTCATCATGGCGCACTTCCAGGCGCCCAAGGACGGTGCGAAGGAACTGACCGTCGGCGACCTCTCACCGCAATGGGTCGCCGAAAGCGGCTACGTCGGCTCTCTGGGTGTTCCCCTCTCCCGCAGCGGGATCGCCATCTACTCCCAGGAGGAGTCGGGGGCCCGGGTCCTCACCCTTCGCCTGCCCATCCGCAAGGACAAGATCAAGGAGGGCCTGGAGAACGTCCGGCTGCGCGTTCCGGGCGAGAAGGAGTTGCCGCCGGAGGAGTTCGACCCGATCCCGGGCCTGCCCGGGGGCGCAACGCTCGTCGGTACCGTCAAGGACGCCTCCTGACCGGTCGGATCTCGACGTGACGTGATGTGAGGTGACCGGGGGGAAGGGTGGTCAGGCGCAGGTGCCTGGCCACCCTTCCCCCCGCGTCATGTGTTCTCGGGAGGGTACGGGGGCGGGCAGGTCCTCAGGATGAGTACCACTACTGATGTGCGGGGCAGAGGCCCGTGAGGTGATGGAGTCACCCATCTTTCAGGGAGTGGCCATGGTCTCCTGCGAAGAGCACCCGGAGCAGCCCTCGGACGGCTCTGTTCCGAACCCACCGGTTCCGAACGGCGCGGAGGGACGGATCGACCGACCAACGCAACTGGACCGTGCTCTGCGGGAACTGGTCGACAGCGGAGTGGTCTCCCCGGCCCAGTACAGGGCGATGTCGAGGGCCGCGTCCCTCGTCCCCGGTCGACACGAGGCCTGGATCTCCGAGGCCCTCGGCTACGTCGGGGGTCTGCTCGTGATCGCGGGCTTGGGGGCGGTCCTGGCCCTGTCGTGGGGGCATCACGGCCGGGGATTCTGGGCGGGCGTGGCGGGCGTCGTCGCCCTCGTGCTGTTCGCAACGGGTCAGGTGCTGATCGGCGGTCCGGAGCCGCTGAGGAAGGGCACGAGGGTCCTGGCCTCGGGAGCCCGTCGCAGGGTCGCGGGCGTCCTGCTCGCCCTGGCGGCGGTCGGGGCGACGATTTGTCTGTCGGTCGTGCTCGGAGAGGATCCGGGGCAGGAGCAGTACTGGTTGCCCTTCGCGCTCGGGACCGTCGTCGCAGCGGCGGGACACGCCTGCCTGAGAACGTTCCCCACGATGCTCGCGTGTACAGCTCTGAGCCTTTTGTCCGTGCTGAACACGAATTCCCAGTTCGAGGACCTCACCACCGCCGTGCCCCTGACCGGGTTCGCTGTCCTGTCCCTCGGAGGGCTCTGGATGTTCCTCGGCCGGTCCGGCGTCCTCCGGCAGCGGGACCCGGCCCTCGGGCTCGGGGCCGCCATCGCGCTCCTGGGCGGGCAGCACTGTCTGTCGCGCCAGGAATGGAGGTGGTGGGCCTACCTGCTCACTGCGGCCGTGGCCCTGGGCACTCTGATCCTCTACCGCGTGGAACGCGCGGGCGTCCTGCTCGTGGTCGGGATCGCCGGGCTGTCGATCGTGATACCGGAACTCGTCCTGGAGCTCACGGACGGTCTGCGCGCGGCAGCCCTCGTCCTGCTGTTCCTGGGGGCCGGGCTCCTGACAGCCGCCGGCCTGGGACTGCGACGCCGCCGGGACGTCGGCTGAGCCGGACCGACGACGCCCCACCGGAAATTCCGAGGTGTTCCCGGCGGGTTGTCGCTAAGCTCCGACCCATGTGTCGAATCACCATGAGCATGAGGTTGCGCCGCCCGTAGCGGCGGACCGACTCACCTCTTGAGGCTCCGCCGCGTCCCGGTCCTGCCGGTGCGGCGATTCTTGCCGCCCGGCTGTCCGATACCACAGCCGGCGGAGCATTTCCATGCCACGCAATCCCCGATCCACCCCTGGTTCCCTTCGCGGATCCAACGCTGCCCCTGCCCCTTCCGTCCCCTCCCACGCGCCCGATCCGCGCGAGGTCCCCTCCCCGCCGGTCCTCCGGCCGCCTCACCGGGCGTGGTCCCTGCCCGGCGGAGGGCACGAACTGGGCCAGAACTTCCTCGTCGACCGGAAGGTGATCGCCACTGTCGGCAGGCTCGTCGCCCGGGTGCCCGGTCCGGTCGTCGAGTTCGGTCCGGGGGACGGTGCGCTCACCGTTCCCTTGAGCGCCTCCGGCCGCGAGATCACCGCCGTGGAACTGGATCCCCGTCGTGCCCGCAGGCTGCACCGCAGGCTGGGCGACCGGAGCGTCACCGTGGTCCAGGGGGACTTCCTGCGACATCCGTTCCCCGATCACCCCCATGTCCTGGTGGGGAACATTCCCTTTCATCTGACGACGGCCGTGCTGAGACGCATTTTTCCCGCGTCCAGCTGGACGACGGCAATCCTGCTGGTCCAGTGGGAGGTGGCTCGGCGACGCGCGGGAATCGGTGGCGCCACTCTCCTGACGGCGTCCTGGTGGCCCTGGTACGAGTTCTCCGTCCACGGACGGATTCCCGCAGGGGCCTTCCGCCCCGTGCCCGGGGTCGACGGCGGGCTGCTGCGGATCGATCGCAGGGCGGTGCCGCTGGTCGTCGGGACGGCTGCGTCCGCAGAGGGCCGGGACTACCAGCAATTCCTCTCCCGAATGTTCACCGGGCCCGGTCGCGGCCTCGGTGAGATCATCCCCCGGGCCACGGGGTTGTCCAGGAAAGCGGCTCGGGATCGTCTGCGGGAGCTGTGTTTGGCACCGTCGTGTCTGCCGAGGGACCTGGACGCCGAGCAATGGGCCTCGCTGTGGGGCCTGGTCGGGAGGCGACAGCGCTGACCCCCGGACCCGGCGGCCCGCATCCCCGGGAACTGCGTTCCGTAGTGGACCACCTCAGGATGTCGGAACAGGGCCACGAACGCTGCCCGGTCCGGGGAACATTGCCCCATGACATCCGTTCCTGACCGAAAGGTGCACTGCCGGAGACCGCCGGTCTCCGGGCGCCGCCCGGTGAGGGCTGTCTTCGGGGCCTTCGCGACGGCGTTGGTTCTGTTCCAGCCGTTGGGCGGACAAACACAGGCTTCGGCCGGGGAGGCCCGAGCCCGGACCGGACGAACGTTCGTACAAACCGCGAACGGTTCGGGCCTTCCCCCGGGGTGGAGCCTTTCCGCCGAAGGTGATCGTCTGGCCTGGCGATCCTCCCGCCCGCTCACGGTGTTCGGCGCGCGGATCGAACTCCACGCCGACGGCAGAGTCCTGCCGAGGACAGAGGTCTCCTCCGACCTGCGCAGCGTGAGCGCCGACCTCGCCGGAACCGGGATCGAGGACCCCTCGACCCTGCGGGCCGTGGCGGGCGGCCGCCGTCTGGACACTCCGAGCCGGCCGGCGGACCGCCCGGAGCGCCCCGCCCGGAGGACGGCCGGCACCATCGCCGACGCTCCCGCTCCCGGCACAGCCACCGGCACGCTCAGCGGCACGACCAGCGGCACGATGGCCGGGTCCGAGCCGGATCAACCGACCCTGCCCGAGGAATCGGACCCCGGAAGACCAGGGCCTTACACGACTCGCACGGGCGAGTACCGCCTGGCCGACCTACCGATCCCGGACCTGCAGTCGCCCGTGGAGATGCTGGCACAGGTGGTCAGCCCCGTGGGGGCGACGGGGCGCCGTCCGGTGGCCCTGTTCCTGCACGGACGTCACTTCACCTGCCACAACCCGGCCTCGCCCGCGGACCGCTCGTCCTTCTTCGTCTGGCCCTGCCCGCAGGGCCACCTGCCCATCCCCAGCTACCACGGCTTCGCCCGGGCGCAGGAGCTGCTGGCCTCCCAGGGCTGGATCACGGTGTCCGTCAGCGCCAACGGCATCAGCGCCCAGGACAATCTCCCCGACGGCGGCGCTGCCGCCCGCTCCGAGCTCCTCCTGGCCCATCTGGGCCGGTGGGCCGCCTGGTCGTCCTCCGAGGCGCTGTGGGCGCAGTCCCCCAAGATCGTCCGGACCGGTCCCCGGGCCGACCTGGAGCGGGTGCTGCTGGTGGGGCACTCCCGCGGCGGGGAGGGGGCGAACCGTGCGGCCCTGGACAGCACGACCCTGCAGTCGGTGCCCTGGAACATTCGTGGCCAGGTCCTGATCGCCCCGACCGCCAGGGGCCGCAACCCGGCCCCCGGGGTGCCCACCGCAGTGATCCTTCCGGCCTGCGACGGCGACGTCTCGGACCTGGAGGGTCAGTACTACCTGGACGCCGCGCGCGACGTCGCCCCCGACCGGGTCCTGCGCTCCGCCGTCTTCGTCGAGGGCGCCAACCACAACTACTTCAACACCGAATGGACGCCCGGCACCTCGCAGGGACCGGCCTACGACGACTGGTGGAACGACGTCGACCCGTCCGATCCGGCGTGCGGGTTCCGATCGACCTCACGGCTGAGCGGAGCGGCCCAGAGCACCGTCGGAGCGGTCTACACGGCGGCGGCCGGGCAAGTCTTCGTCCTGGACCGGGCCGAGGTGGCGCCGCTGTTGGACGGAACACCGGTACGGGCGGCGAGCGCCGGCCCGGTGCGGGTGCTCACCCACGCCCTGGGCGGCAACCGCAGGCCCCTGCTCGTCCCGACCCCCGACACCACCGTGCAGGCCGGCCCGGGCACCTCGATCGATCGCTGCGCGACCGCGAGGGACTCCGGGGACGACTCCTGCGTCCCCGACGACTTCAGCTGGAAGACCCCGAGCTTCGGGCCTTTCACCTGGGCACAGGACGAGCCCACCCGCACGGCGCTGCGGGTCGCCTGGACGGAACCGGGCGCAGTGGCCGGTGCGGTCCTTCGCCCGGGGCCCTCGCAGGCCGGCCCCCCGCAGGCCGGGACCCCGCAGGGCGGTCTTCTCGAAGCCGGGACGACGGCCCTGGCGTTGCGGGTCGCCGTGCCGCCCGCAGCCAGGGACACGCGTTTCGCCGTGCGGCTGGTGGACGCCGACGGCCAGGTGGCCCGGGTCGGGTCGGTCGACCTGGACGGGCTCCCGTCCCGATCGACGCGCACGGGGACCGTGGGCAGGTACTGGGCCCAGGAAGTCCGTCTGGCCGTGTCGCGCGAGGCCCTCCGGGCGGTGGGCGCCGACCCGGATCGCCTGACCCGGTTGGAGATCCTCCCGGAGTCGGCCGCGGGCCGGTTGTGGTTGCTGGACGCCTGGACCTACCAGCCCGGTCCTGTTCGGGACGGGCCCGTCCGCCTGCCCCGGTTCGACGTCGACGATCTCACCGTCGCCGGTCGGGAGAGCGGGGGAACCGTGAATCTGCCGGTCCGGATCACCGGGGAGGTACGGGAGACCTCGACCGTCTGGTTCGCCCTGACCGAACCGGACGGCACGGTCAGGTCCCTGACGACAGCAAGCATCGCACCGGGCACCACAGTGTTCGACCTTCACGTTCCCATCGAGGAACCGGCCGGTCCCACGGACGATCCCCTCCGGTACGAGGTGATCGGCCTGGGGATGCGCGGGATCGTCGGCGGTTCGGTCCACGGCGGACTTACCGTACGAAACGAACCGGCGGAGGACTCCGAGGGGTTCCCGCCCGGGTGACCGTCGCAGGCGACCGGAAGGCCTGGTCCCCGGCGGACCGGGGAATCCCGGCCCACCGGGGACCACGGCGCCTGGGGACCACGGCGCGCTCGCAGCCGGGCCGGCCGCTGTCAGACCGGACCGGCTGTCACAACCGGACCGGAGGCCACGACCGGACCGGAGCGATCCGAACTGGTGTTCTCGGGTCAGGTACGACCGTGTTTCTCGGAGGAGGTCGCGCGCTGGATCTGCGACCGGGGCTGCTCCGTGGTCCGGGTTGCGGGGTTCTTCTGCTGTTTCTTGGGTTTGCGTGCTTCTCGACGCGGCTTGTCCTTCGACATGGTGCCTCCTCGCTCGACAGGGACCGGACGGCCAGACAGGAGCGGACAGCCCGGCGGGGACCGAACAGCGAGCTATGAGTCCATGACGTCGCTCCCTCGCAGGTCCGTGGTGACCTCACCCCGGACGACATGGCGGACTACTCGACATTAGGAATGTGATCTCGCCACCGCAACTCTGTTCGTTCGACTCCGGGCAGAACGGGCGAGTCCTGTTCCGAACGCCATTGGTGTACCGCTGTGCGCGGCGGGGGCGGGACCCGTGATCCTAGGGGGATGAGCGCTCCGGGTGCCGTCCCCTATCATCGCCTGTCCCGAACGCCGGGTCACCACTGGTGGCGACCCGTCCTGGGAACATTCTTCGTCTTCTTCACCTGGTTCGCAGGGATGCTGGTCCTCAGCGTCGTGGTCTGGGGGGTCGGCCTCGCCGCCGGACGCCCGGAGGGCCCGGACGGCCTGCCGAGTTTCGGCGATGCAGGGGACACTGCCCTGAGTCTGGCCATGCTGGGAATGGGGATCCCCGTGGTCCTGTTCGCGGCGTGGGCGATCCAGTGCCGTCGTCCGGGGACGCTCGTCTCGGTCACGGGAAGCCTTCGGTGGCGCTGGTTGGGAACCTGTCTGCTGGTCTCGCTGGGGGCGTTGTTCGGTTCCCTGGTCCTGATGGCCGTGATCGTGGCCCTCACCGGGGGCTCCGGCGCGGAGGAGAACGGCGATGTGGTCTCCTGGGGGGAGTTCGCCCTGGCGATGGCGCTGATCCTGCCGGTGCTGCCCCTGCAGACCAGCGCAGAGGAGTTCATTTGTCGAGGGTGGCTCCTGCAGGCCATGGGATCCCTGTACCGGGGAATCTGGCCTGCTCTCCTGTTACAGGCCGTCGTCTTCACGTCCCTGCACGGGTTCGGAACGGTCTGGGGCGTCATCGATCTGATGATGTTCGGTCTGTTCACAGGCTGGTTGACGATCCGAACGGGAGGGCTGGAGGCGGCCCTGGCCCTGCACTTCGTCAACAACCTGGTCGGCTTCGTCATGTCCGCAGCCTTCGGTGAACTGGGCTCGCAGGAGACGGCCGCAGACTCCTCCTGGCAGATGGCCGCCGTCGACGCGATCGTCCTGACGCTCTTCGCCGTCGCCGTCCTGCGCCTGGCCACCCGCCGGAACCTGGAACGCACCGGCGAGCCCGCCGAAGTCCGCGGCGCCCGGGCCTCGCACGCGACCGGCAGGGCATTCTGCCCCGCTCCGACCGCAGGCACGCCCGGCGCCCGGCCCCTCACGCTCCCAGAGCTCCCAGAACTCGCCGAACCCCCAGAACCCGCCGAACCCCCAGAACCCGCCGAACTCCCAGAACCCGCCGGACCGGTCGAGGAGGCCGTGCCCCTCCCCTCGGCCGTGTCCCAGGGAGGATGGACCCTCCCGGGGTCGAGCCCTTGGGCCGCCCCCGACGACGCCGTGTCCCCCGATGTGGCCGGCGCCCCTGCGCATGGTTCCAGCGGCGCTCCGAGCCCCGGTCGGGAGAGCTGAACGACAGCGCCGACGTCCTCCGCCGAGGGAACGGCGGAGGACGTCGGCGCGGCGCGACCCGGAGGGTCCCGAGGTCCTCAGACCGTGGTGCCCGCCTTTTCCTCGCCGACATCGATGTCGTCGTCCTCGCGGCCGGGGGTCCGCAGGTTCCAACGTCTGATCACTGCTCGGAACAGGACGTAGTAGATGGCGGCGTACGCCAGTCCGATGGGGATCAACCACAGCGGTTTCGTGGCGATGCTGAAGTTGAGCAGATAGTCGATCAACCCCGCGCTGAAGCTGAAGCCGTCCTTGATCCCCAGGGCGTTGACGAGGGCCAGGGAGGTCCCCGTGAGGACGGCGTGCAGCGCGTACAGGGGGAACGCCACGAACATGAAGGAGAACTCCAGCGGCTCGGTGACTCCCGTCAGGAAGCTCGTGAGCGCTCCGGAGAGCATGATGCCGCCGATCACCTTCCTCTGGGACACCTTGGCCTCGTGCCAGATCGCCAGGGCCGCCGCGGGCAGGGCGAACATCATGATCGGGAAGAAACCGGTCATGAACGCCCCTGCCGAGGGGTCGCCCGCGAAGAAGCGGTTGAGGTCGCCGGTCTTGCCGTCGAAATCACCC
This sequence comes from Actinomycetota bacterium, assembly GCA_030837505.1. Classification (GTDB taxonomy): domain Bacteria; phylum Actinomycetota; class Actinomycetes; order Actinomycetales; family Kineosporiaceae; genus JAUPKJ01. The sequence goes on along the minus strand of JAUPKJ010000309.1, from coordinate 10,908 downwards.
ACGACGAACCAGACCACGGAGTTCAGGATGTGGTGCAGGCCCAGGGGGATGAGCAGCCGGTTGAGGGTCCCGTACAGGAATCCTCCCAGAATGGTCGAGCCGGTGACGGCCTCGCCGAAATCGGTGAGCAGGGTGTCGAATCCGCGGTAGATGAAGGAGAGCGCGACCCCCCAGAAGATCGCTGCGAAGGCCGTCACGATCGGGACGAAACGCCTTCCACCGAAGAACGCCAGATAACTGGGCAGTTTGATCCGGTAGTACCGCTGCCACAGCAGAGCAGCGGTGATCCCGATGACGATCCCGCCGAGGACGCTGTAGTTGATGAGTTCCTGTTCGGCCCCTTCCGCGGGCTCGCCCAGGATGATCGGGGACATGGCGTCGGTCACGCCGTTGAAGACCAGGTAGCCCACGACAGCGGCGAGGGCAGTGGAGCCGTCGGCCTTCTTGGCCAGGCCGACGGCGACCCCGACGGCGAACAACAGGGGCAGGTGGTCGAACAGGGAGCCACCGGCCGCAGCGACGATCGTGGCGGTGTCCGCCATACCCGGCAGCTCGCCCAGCATGTCGGGTTGCCCCACGCGCAGCAGCAGTCCCGCCGCGGGCAGGGCCGCGATGGGCAGCATCAGGCTGCGTCCGATTCTCTGCAAGTACGCCAGTCCCGGCAGCCGGCGTCGGCCGGCTGTCGCAGTATCTGCGGTCATCATTGTCCTCCTGGCCATTGGAAAGGGGTTCTGCCTTCTCCGGTGGGGTCCTGCCCTACCGGGGTTGGCGTTCGAGGGTCATGTGCACCTGGTACCGATCTCCGCGGTACCAGGACGTGACGTGTTCGACAGCCTTCCCCGAGGCCGTCGAGGTGCGTCGGAAGACCATGAGGGGTGTTCCGCGAGGGACTTCCAGTCGCTGGGCGAGGACCGGGTCTGCGACCTCGGCCCACACGGTCTGTTCCCCGGCGTCCAGGACGAGGCCGTATTCCGCGGCCAGCAGGTCGTACAGGGAATGCGTGAGGTCCTGCCGGTCCAGGCCGGGCAGGAGGGAGGCCACGAGCCAACCGGTCTCCAGGGCCATGGGGGCGCCGCCGGCCAGTCGCAGTCTCTCCACCCGCCAGGCGTTCTCGCCGGCCTCCAGGCCGAGGGCAGCCCTGGCGTGGGTGGGCGGGATCTCCAGACCGACCTTCTCGACGAGGGTCGCGGGGTCCAGGCCGCGACGTCGCATGTCGTCGGTGAAGGAGGCCAGGTGCAGCTGGGACTCCACACGGCCGCGGCCGACGAAGGTGCCCCTGCCGTGGATCCGGTACAGGCGGCCCTCGCTGACGAGCATGCCGATCGCTGCGCGCACGGTGGCCCGGCTGACGCCGTACCGGACCATGAGATCGCGTTCGGAGGGGATCGGGGTGTCCGGGAACAGTCCTTCGTCGATGGCCTCCAGCAGGATCTCCCGGAGCCGATCCTGTTTGGACAGGGGGCCTTCGGGGATGCGGGCTGTGGCGCCTTCGGTGCTCACGTGTGCTCCTGGTCTGTGTCGTACGACGGTCACGGCAGAGGGAAGGTATCTGCCGTCCCTGTGGACCAGACCACTTTTCCACACTGGTACGTACTGGTACGGTCCTCGTGGCCCGAAAGAATGGGCGACACGGATGGTTCTTGTCAACGCCGGAGAGGAAGTCGATGTGCTGACCCTCAGCGCGCCCCGGATCCTGACCGGAGAGGCCGATCTCTCCCCCGGATGGGTCACGATCTCCTCGGGAACCGTCACGGCCTGCGGCCGGGGACCCGCCCCGGCGGGCCCCACGGTGCACCTGACCGAGGGGCTGCTCGCCCCCGGCCTCATCGACGCGCAGGTCAACGGCGCCTTCGGAATCGACCTCGCCGACGCCGACGACGCCGGCTGGGAGAAAGTCGCTCGGGGACTGCTCGCCGGCGGGGTCACGGCCTTCGTCCCCACTGTCATCACGGCCCCCGTCGAGGACCTCGTGGCCTTCCTGCGCTCCTACACCGGCCGCCACGAACACCTGCAGTCCCTGCCCCGGGCTGCCCGGTCGCTGGGGGTCCATGTGGAGGGCCCGTTCCTGTCCGCGCGCCGCCGCGGTGCCCACCGCGAGTGCTGCCTGCGCGACCCCGCGCCCCGGGAGATCGACGCCCTGCTGGAGGCCGCGGGCCCCGGGACCCTGCGCTACCTGACGCTGGCCCCCGAGCGCTCCGGAGGCCCGCAGGCGGTTTCACGCCTGGTCGAGGCGGGGGTACAGGTGTCGGTGGGGCACTCCGACGCCACGGGCGAGCAGACCCTGCGGGCCCTGGACGCCGGGGCAGACCTGATCACGCACCTGTACAACGCCCAGAGTCCCCTGCACCACCGCACGGGGGGCGTCGTGGGAACGGCCCTGGCCGACGACAGGGTGACCTGCGGGTTGATCGTGGACGGGCACCACGTGTCGCCGTCGGCCGTCAGGATCGCCTTCCGGGCTGCTCCCGGACGGATCATGCTGGTCACCGATGCCGTGGCGGCCTTCGGAATGCCCCCGGGTCGGTACGTGCTCGGAGGGCAGGGTTTCACCGTCAGCCCCGGCCAGGTGCCGATGCGCGACGACGGTGCGATAGCCGGTGGGGCCGGCCGACTCGACGAGGCAATAGCCCTGGCCGTCCGGGCCGGGGTCGATCTGCGGGAGGCCGTCGAGGCGGCGACGCGGGTCCCGGCCCGCGCGCTGGGAGCGCGGGAGGCCGGTCTGATCGCTCCGGGGCTCGTCGCCGACCTGGTGTGGCTGGCTCCCGAGGGCGACCTGCCCGTACGGGCGCGCGCCACGTGGAGGGCTGGGGAACTGGTCCAGGGCGCGCAGCGGGTTCCCCCGGCCGTCGGGCCCGGACCGGCGCCCGGGGCGGAGCGTCAGGCAGAACGTCAGGCAGAACGTGAGGCAGAACGTGAGGCGGTGCGTAAGGCGGAGCACGGGAGGGGGTGCGTTCCGGACGACTTGCCGTGAACGAGGCGCAGTGGACGGCCTGCTGTGGATCAGCCACCGTGGGTTCGATTCCCCGGTCGAGGACCGACACTGCGGCCGACCCGTGACACCCGTTGTGCCCGATCCCGTTGTGGCTGACGGGCCCGAGCCCGTCGTGTGCGAACTCGATGTGGCCGAACTCGATGTGGCCGACCTGATGTGTACGAACCGTTGGAGAAGGAGAACCCCATGGGCGACAAGGCGGAGCGGATCCTCGCCGGACTCGGCGGAGCGGAGAACCTGGTGGAGATGGAGGCTTGCATCACCCGTCTGCGGACGGAGGTCAAGGACGCTTCCCTTGTCGACCAGGCGGCGTTGAGGGCGGCAGGAGCCCACGGGGTTCTGTGTTCGGGAACCGTCATCCAGGTGGTCGTGGGGCCGGAGGCCGACACCCTGGCCGAGGACATCGAAGACCTGTTGTGACCGAGGAGAGTACCGAGGAGAACGTCGTGAAGACCCTGCACGTGCTGTCGCCCGTTCCCGGAGTGTGCACGCCCCTGGGGCGGGTTCCCGACAGCGTGTTCGCGCAGGGGCTCGTCGGCCCGGGTGTGGCCGTCGCCCCGCTGCCCGAACCGATCGACGCCGTGGCGCCCGTCGATGGTCGCCTGGTGAAGTTGCATTCCCACGCCTTCGTGATCCGAACGCCCTGCGGCCGGGGGGTGCTCGTCCACCTGGGGATCGACACGGTGAAGTTGAACGGGGAGGGCTTCGTTCCCCACGTGGCGCAGGGCGAGGAGGTGAAGGCGGGCCAGGCCATCATCAGCTGGGACCCCGCGGCCGTCGCAGCGGGCGGGCGGGACCCGATCTGCCCGGTCGTCGTCCTGGACACCCCCGCAGAACTCGTACGGAACATCACCACCGAGGGGACCGAGATCGCGTCCGGTTCGCCCCTGTTCACCGTCGGACCAGAGAACTAGCACTCTCAGATCGAGAGTGCTAAAAATGGAGGTGTCGAGCACGGCTCTCAGCGGCTTGGTCCGCCCGGTCCGTGCTCGGCCCGCCGGCCCCACCGGCCGGGCGGACCCGTCCGAGGAGGTGGTTGTGATGACGATGCGATTCGACCCGTTCCAGGACCTGGACCGGTTGGCCGAACGAATGTTCACTGTGGCCGCGGACATGGGCCAGGCCTCCCGCGCCATGCCCGTCGACCTGTACCGCTCCGGGGAGAGCTACGTGCTCCAATGCGATCTTCCCGGTATCGACCCCGGTTCCCTCGACCTGGGCGTGGACGGTCGGGTGCTGACCATCCGGGCACAGCGTTCCCTTCGTACCGACCAGGTGGAGTGGCTCACCCAGGAGCGCGCCTCCGGCACCTACGCGCGCCAGTTCACCCTCAGCAACAACCTCGATCTGGAGCGCATCGAGGCCACGTACACGGACGGCGTGCTCACCCTGACCCTGCCGATGGCAGAAGAGGCCAAGCCCCGCAGGATCCCGGTCACGCACAGCACCGAGTCCCAGGCCCTGAGCGCGGGTGACTGAGAACAGCGGCGACACCCGACAGATCGACGGATCAGGCCCCGGTGAACGAGTCACCGGGGCCTGATCCGGTCGTTCTACGAGCGACCGGCTTCTCCTCGGGCCCGCCTCAGGCCACGCGGTAGAAGTCGAGGTAGTGGTTCGGGGTGAACCATGCCGTTTCCCCTGCGGTGTCAACCACGAGGCGGTACCCGTCCCGGGCCGTTCCGCGGTTCCTGGGGTACACGTCGTACTCGTAGTACATGGTCCCCAGGGGCAGTCGTGCCTCGTGATTGCGGTATCTGCCCCCGGCGAAGGCATACACCCCTTCGATACTGCGCACCATGGCCGACGTCCTCGACGAGGCGACGCCCACCGAGCCGAGAGCTGCCGGTCCGACGGCGCTCGCCCGGGCGACAGGTCGCCCGGCGTCCCGTCGGCCGGCGTCCCGTCGGCCGGCGTCCCGCTGCCCGGTGAGACGAGGCTCCTGCCCCACGGGCAGGGACCGGATCGAGGCCGGCCCCCGGGCCGTGTTCGGTCCCCGCCGGTCGGTCGCGGCCTTGGTCCGCACCGTGCCGACCCCGGGGGCAGAAATCTGCCAGGTGTACCAATCGCGGGTCCGGGGGAAACCGAGGCAGCGCCAGAACTGCAGTGCTACCACCCCGTCCTCCGCCGCGTCCGCCGTGTCCGAGGGCAGCGAGGCGCTGAGGTGTTCCGGAGCTGAGCGGGCCAGGGCGACGGCGGGGCTGATCAAGGTCCCCGCAGCCAGCACCAGACCGGCGGTGACCATACGCAGGCTGCGGCCACGGCGGGGTGGATGGGGGCGCGGCACCACCAGGACAGGCCTCGACGGCGGTGGGGCGGGCTTCGGTCGGGGGCCGTCGGTGTCGAACACGTGGGACTCCTGAGATCTGCGGGCAACGCGGACGGCGGGCATCGGGAAGGGATTCACCGGTCCGATACCCACCCAACGGAGCAGACCCCGCAGGAGTGCCGGTCTTCCGGCACGGCCGACGCCCGCCCGTTCGTCCGCCGTCCGGCGGATGCTGGTGACGAGCCTCGACGGGGCTGGTTCCCCGAGGTGCCCGGTGAAATCATCCTCCTGCCCGTACCGGGGGCACGCGCAAGAGCGGCGGGACCTTTCACAGAGGATTCCCAGCGCCTACCCGCGCGTACCCGCCCGTACATGAACAATCACAGCCCTGTGACCTGACAATTCGTCACAGGACTTCCACCGCTGTCAGGATACGGGTGTGGCTCGACCTTCCACTCCGAGGGAATTCCGGCGGTTCGCGGACGGCAGGTCCGGGATCGTGCCGGAAGTAGTCGACACGCTCGTTGAACTCAAGAAAGATCATCTGCAGGACCCCGACCCGGCGCACTGGTCGGAGGGCGATCTGACCTCGCTGTTGGTCGAGCTGTTTCCCCGAAAGGTCGTCACCGACAGGGAATGGCTCGCGGCGGCGGTGCCCACTGCCCGGCTCTACCTGGAGTTCCTCCAGGACCGGGGCCTGCTGTGCTGTGACGGTTGTTCGCCCGACACCCTTCGGGCCGAACTCGATTCCCTGGAATCGGCGTTCCTCGGAGCCTGCAAGGATCCCGAGGGGCTCGCCCTGAACCGGGCCGCTTTCCGCGCCGTCGATGCGTTCGATCTCGGTACCCGGCAGGGATTCTGGACCTCGCTCGGCACGTGCCCGGAGGAACAGTTGCGGCTGCTGCCGGCTGTGGTCCCCGACCCGGAGCCCCTGTCGGAGGACGGTTTCCTCTCCCCGGATCCGCAGCCGGTCGGCCCGGGGCTGCCCTTCCTGCCCGTCCAGCCTCCCCCTCGGGTGCACGACAGGCCGACCATGCCGCCGATCCGCCTCCAACCCCTGTCCGACCTGGCCCGGGCCGCCCGCAGGGCCTCGCTGCTGCGCGCTCTGGACAATCTGGCCCGGTGGGTCGATCCGCGACAGCATCTGACCTCCCGGGGAGTACTGCGCCCCGCCGAGGCCGTGGAGGTCTGTCGGGTCCTGGGTCTGCCGCAGGTCCCGGGGTGGCGGAGCGACCTGCGCGCCCCTGTGGAGAACCCACCGGGGCAGAGGGTCCGTCTCAAGGTCATCGAGGGGGGCTGTGGCCTCGGCGGAAGCTGGGGGATCGATGGGAGCTGGGGCTTCGACGGGAGCTGGGGGATCGACGAGGGACGGGGCTTCGACGGGAGCTGGACCGCCGACGAGCCACGGCCGGACGTCGAGGATGCCCCGGAGAGCCCTCCCCGGGCCGGGGAAGAGCCTGCGCCCCACTCTCCCGGCGCGGAGCGGGGAGTGCGTTGCGCCCACGATCTCTCCGAGCTGCATCGGTTGTGGGAGCTGGCGCTGGAGACCGACTGGCTCGTCGTGATTCAGGCCATCGCGTGCCCCGGCCGTGCACGAACTCTGTGGGAACAGGGCGATGACGACGCCGCCCTGCATGTGTGGAACACCGTGTTCACCGAAGCGCTCGAATGGGGCCTGGACACCGAGGCGAACGACCGACTGGAACGTTCTGTCGATCCCGACGTCCTGGGCATCGTGAACCACACGGTGGTGGACGCACTGATGGCGGGGTATGTCGGCGTCCCGACGAGCATGCGGGAGTTCCGCCGGACCCTCCGGGTCCGTCTGCGGGACTTCACCAGCTGCTCGCAGGACCTCGTGCAGGCCGTCGCCATGCGGCGTCTGGGTCGGCATCTGGACCAGTTGGAGGAGCTCGGGGCGGCCGTCCGGCGGGAGGGCTGTCTCGTGCTGACGCCGCTGGGCCGGTGGGGAATGCGGGAACTGCTCATGTCCGCCGGGTTCCACACCCCTGCCGTCGGTGACATCAGCGGGGCCGACGCCCTGACGATGCTGACTCAGGTGTCGCGGTTGGCGGCCTCGGACTCCGAACCGGCCGTGGGCGAGTGGATCGCGGTGCGGGATCCCCAGGAGGCTGTGGACGCCTTGTTGGAGGCGGCCCGCGCCGGATCAGCCATGATCCGTCTGGCTTGCCTGTCCGTTCTCGACGAACACCTGCCCGAACACGTGGCCCCTGTGCTGCGTTCCCTCGTCGACGACCCGTTGCTCGGTCTGCACGCCCGCAGCTGGCTGGCCCACCGGGCCGGGGAAGGACTGGCGGACTTCACCGACGAGCAAGTGCAATGGCTCGCGGTGGAGACCATCGCCGGAATGCTCGACGGCGTCGGTCCCGGGGTGAGCTACGAGGATCTGCCAGAGGACGCGTGGACGGCCGCAGAGCAGACCGCGCAGCTGGACACCATCAGCCAGTGCCGGCATCCACAGATCCTGGAGGTCCTCGACGCGATCGGTTCCGGGCACCCCCGGGGACAGGTCCGCAGAGCCGCCACCAGAGCCGCCTTCAGAATCAGGCAACACAGGGCCTTCCGAACCGGGAGGTGAGCCCGGGCCGGGAGGCGCCCGAACAAGGTGCTCGTGCTCGCCACGATGTGGGCTGGTCAGGACCCCGATCGGGATCGGGTGTCCTTCTCCCCCACGAGCAGGGTTGCCCGGCCGAGCACCAGACGATTGCCAAGGCTCAGCGGGAGATCGATCCTCTCCCCGAGTCCCTCCCGACAGCTGATCCTTCCCCCCGCCTCTTTGATCACGTCTTCCGTCCAGGGAACGGACGGTCGCCGCGGGGAGTCCACGAACAGGTCCAGCAGTGCGAAACGCCCGCCCTCCCGCAGGATCCGCAGCATCTCACCGAGGCACTGCCCGATCTCCTCAGCCCCCTGCCCGTCGTGGAGGGCGAAACAGCTGACGACAGCATCGAACGATCCGTCGGCGAAGGGCAGCCGACCGGGGTCCGCCGGCAGCGGGGGACGCGGCCCGGCATCGGGAACCGTCCGAGGCACGCGGGTGCGCCACGGGAAGGAACGACGTCCCCGCGTGCGACGGATGTTCACACGGACGACGAACACCCCGTGTTCACGGTCGAGGAGTCCGGCCAGGGCGGGATCGCCCGAACCGATGTCCAGGACCCGCCAGCCGGGCCGAGGGGCGAGGGTTCGGATCAACAGTTCGTGGATACGGCCGGCGTACCCGCCCCCGGAGGGACCCAGTCGATGGGCTGCGAGGGTTGACATCCCCGCCAGGAGGCACAGGATCGCGGAGGGCAGTAGGGCCGGCAGGAGCCACACGGGCAGGTCGCCCAGGACGACGCACAGGACCGCCACGAGAGTGACCGCGCAGAAGGCGAACACGAGCAGGACCGTCCACCGGCTCCGGGGCCGTCCCCCGGTCCACCAGCGGTGACCGGAACGCCCATCCGAGCGCTCCGCGGCACCGCTCCCGCCGACGTCCTGTTCCGCGGCCTCCCGGTCTCCCCCACTTGCCGGTGCGCCAACCGTCACCCTTCCATGATCGCATAACACACCTTCGAATGAAGGGGACATCGAGGACTTCTTCCCCTTCGCTCCTATGCCCGGCCCCCTGCCCTTCCGCAGACGTCCCGCGGGGGTGTCTGTGCCCTTCTCACCGGTTGACACCTACAACCTTATCGACTATCAATATATTGACTATCAATAAGGAGGTGCCCATGGATGCTCCGGACCCCGTCCGCCCCTCCACCCCGCTCCCTGCGGCGGGCCGGGAGGAAGCCCTTTTGATCGTCCCCTCTCCGTCCGCTCCCGTGCCCGGAACGTCCCGGGGGCCCACCCGGCTCGTCCTGGCCTGCTCGGTCCTGGGGGTTGAGATCACCGCCGTGTTCCTGGGTGTTCTCTTCTTTCTCGTGAGCGCTCTGAGGGGCCCTGTCACGGTTCCCGTCATGGCGGACCTGGCGGTCGATCCCCTCGCCGCAGGCACCCGCCTGGAGGAGGGAACTCGCCTCCTGCCGGAGGGAACGCTCGAGGTCGAGGTGCCGGACCCCACCCTGTTGCAGTCCCTGTTGGCGGCTCTGGGGCAGCTCCCCACCACCTTTCTCGTGGCCACCCTTCTGTGCTGGTTGCTGCGCCTGGGGCGCCGGGCTCTGCGGGACGGAGCCTTCACCCCGCAGATCGCCGACAGCCTGACCCGTCTGGGCCAGGTGGTGATCGTCGGCGGGGCTCTGGCCCAACTGATCCAGTTCTGCGCGCAGGCGGCACTGAGCGATGTTCTCAGCACTGAGGGGTGGAGCGCCTCCATGACCATGCTCCCCCTGGGAATCTGGATACTGTTGGGCACGGGGTGCATGGTTCTCGGGGAGATCGTGCGCGCCGGCAGCGGGCTGAAGGCAGAACTCGACGAGGTCGTCTGATGGCGCCAGAGGAGCGCAGGGTCCGAATCCTGTTGGACGAGGTCCTCGCTGAGCGGAACATGACCCTTACGGAGCTCTCCGAACGGGTCGGCGTCACCCTGGCGAATCTCTCGATCCTCAAGAACGGCCGAGCCAAGGCCATCCGTTTCAGTACCCTGACCGCCCTGTGCGACTCCCTCTCCTGTCAGCCGGGGGATCTCCTTCGAGTGGATACGAACGGCCCGGACACGGTCCGGACTCGAACGGAGTGAACGTGGCAGGGACAAGATCGACCGGGAGGCGAAGCGGCACCGTCGGTAGGACGCTCCGGCATCGTGAGGAACACCGGACGACCCCTCCACCGGCGCGGGGAGGGCGTCCCCCAAGATGGTCCCTGTGGGTACAGCCGACACACCCTCCCCCGATTCCTCTTCCGCGCTCGTCCCGGGATCCCCCGGCCCGGAGGCCGAGGACGCCCCCGCGACCCGGCCCGACGACCCCGGGGACACGGATCTCACCACGGAGGCCGCCTCCTCCACAGGGGACGGTTCCGAACAAGATCTTCGATCGCAGCGGTGGTGGGTCGTGCCTCTGGCCAATGCGCTCGTCCTGTTGTTGTTGCTCGGGGCTGTGGTTTTCTGGGTGCTCTCCGACGGGGGATGGCACCGTCCGTTGCGCACCGCGCCCGAGAAACAACACCCGGCTCCGGCCTCGCACGCCCCGACCGATGCCCTGCCCACCGGGTCCTCGTGGCCCGACATGCCACCGCAGGCCGTCGGCGACGGCGCCGACCCGCAGAGGGCCAACTGCGACGTGGAAGTGTCCACCCTCGCCCACCGGGATCTGGCCCTCCCCACCGGAAAGGTCCTGGGCCGGATCGAACTGCGTCACTCCCGCAAGTGCAACACCTCCTGGGCCCGGTTCACGCCCGCGAGCGGTTTCGCCGCCCCCAGGACCATGCTCGTCTCGGTGAGAACACGACGGCTCCAGGAGGGAACCCGGTCGCCGGCCTCGGTCGCCTTCGGCGCCGGGCCCGTGACGGACGTGATGCTGATGGCGGGCAAGGGCTGTGTGACGGCCTCGGTGAGCCTCACCGAGAACACCAGTCTCCTGGCCCAGGCCACGACCGACTGTCTGGAACCCGACAGCTGACCGAACCGACACCGGCGGCTCGGTGTGCGGCTCGGGGACAGCGGTGCGGGTGTGCGGCCCGACCGGTCGGTCGGTTCGACCGG
>JAUPKJ010000039.1 GCA_030837505.1 Actinomycetota bacterium | reverse complement strand
GGAGCGCCGGCCCTGGTCACCTCGATCGTTCACCGTGTTCGGAACGGCTCGGTCAGCGGAAGTTGAAATCTCCTCCGTTGCACCATGATCCTCTTCCGGGCTCTGCGTGGCCCGAGCACCTATCGTGGCCCGGGTCCCACTCTTGGTGATTCTGCGCTCCGCCCTGGTACCACCACCAGTAGTAGTACTGATGATGCCCGTTCCCCCACTGATGATCTTCAGATCCGGACGGGGGGGAGGACGGCGTGGGAGAGGCGACCGAGGTCTTCGACGGCGTCGGGGTGCGCGAGGACGTCGCGCTGGGCAGGGGCTTCTTCTTCACGGGTTCCACCGTGGGGGAGGGCTGCGACGTCGGGCTCACCGAGGGGCTGATGGGGGGCGGTTCCTCGGAGTCGCTCGGAGTCGAGGTGTGTCCCGTGTCTGCGGGGAAGCGGCAGGGGGACGGCCACCAGATCCACCAGCCGAACCACCCTCCGGCGACCATCCAACACCCCGGACGACGGGGTCCGGGATTGGGCAGGACCGGCGTGGAGGGTATCCCTCCCGGCGGCTCGACGGTCGGGACCGGCGAGCTACCGGAGGGGACCGGCAAGCTACCGGACGGGACCGACGGAAGCGACGGATCGTACGGATCGGCGGGATCGGCGGGATCGGCGGGATCGACCGGTGCTACCGGAAGCATCCCTGTGGGCTGTGTGACCGGGACACGGTTCGTCGGAGCCGTGTCGGGATCGTCCAGGCTGCTCCCGGGGTCCGGCTCGTCCCCGGCGCCCGCACCGGCACCCGCACCCGCACCGGCACCCGAACCGTCCGAACCCGAACCCGAACCCGAGCCGGAGCCCGAACCGTCCGAACCACCGGTGTTGCCGGAATCGCCCGAGCCGGCCGACCCTCCCGGGTCCTGGTCGCCGGAGGACGATCCTCCCGTTCCCGCTCCGTCGTCTTGCCGGTCGCCGCCGGAGTCCTGCCCACTCGTGCCGGTCGGGACAGCTCCGGAGGCCTCTGGCAGATCGGTGGGGGCTGCGCCGCTCGGCGCGTCCCCACCGGGCAGGGCCACGATGGGGGCCCTGTTCTCGGTACTGGTGTTGGCGTCCCCTCCCGATTCGCCGGGCAGGGACTGAATGACCACCAGGGCGCCGAGCACCAGGACCGCGGCGGAGCCGGCCGCGATCATCCATCGGGGCCAGGTCGTCGGATCCAGGCGGTGGGCCCCGGACGGGGCCGAACCGTGTCGAGAGAACGATCTCGCCGCCCCGGGAACCCCTGCAGGTCCGGGGACGGCCCCGAGCGGGGTAGGAGATGCTCCCCCGAAGGGCTCGACCGATTGCAGGTGACCGGTGGCGGCCATCGTCTGGCCACCGGTGGGCGGCAGAAGGGGGACGCCGGCCCTCACCAGCTCGGCGAAGGCCCTCTCCTTGAGGGCCAGCGGGGCCAGGGCGAGGGGAACGGCCGTGAACAGACGTTCGGGGTTGGTCTGCCTGGACATCTCGCCCGAGCAGATGCTGCACCCGCGCTGGTGCTTGCGGATGATCCTTGCCGTCCTGGCATCGAAGGCTCCTCCGGCGGGGACGAGGCCGGCCAGGTGCTCGCACGTGGGCCGACCCTGTCGCCAGAGGAGGGCTGCCCCGATGGTGTCGCGGAGCTTGGCCCTCAGGCGGTACAGCAGTTGGTGGGCGTTGTTGGGAGTGATCTGGAGCTCCTGCGCGATCTCCGCAGGTTCCAGTCCGTGGCGCAGGTGCAGATCGAGCAGGCTGGTGTCTCTCTCACCCAACGCAGCTGCGGCCGTCCACACCAGCTGATGCCGGTCGTCACGTTCGGCATGGATGGCTGGATCGGCATCGGGATCGGACATGGACACCGGTTCCTCGGTCTCGATCGGTTCCAGGGTGCGAGCCCTGTCCCTTTCCAACCGGTTCAGTGCTCGGTTCCGGGTAACCCGCAGGATCCAGCCTCCGAAAGCGGCGTGGTCCCGCAGCTCGGACAGCCGTTCCCAGCAGATCAGGAAGGCATCCTGTGCGATGTCCGCAGCCGTCTCCCGGTTGCGGCAGATGTTCCAGGCCACGTCGTAGCACCGGTCGTACCAGCGCTGGAAGAGTTCTCCGTAGGCCTGACGTTCGGTTCCCAACGCGGCTCGGACGAGTTCCGCGTCCTCACGCACCCGAGTGGTTGCCGGCGAGCTCATGGCGGTTGATCCTCGCACCGTTCTGACGATCCGAATGGATTCGTTGGCAACAATTACTTAATGCACTCATCCGATTACTACAGGTGTCCCCAGGGGGACCGATGAGAGCTTCGACGCCATCTCATTCGAGACACGGATGCACCCGTGGGTGAGTGCCAAACCGATCGTCTCGGGTTTGTCCGTGCCGTGAATGCCGATCTGGGCATCGCCCCCACCGTAGTGGGACAAGGTCGGCGAATGAACAGAGAGGCCCAGGGCGAAGGGGCCGTAGCCCCCGGAGGCGTCCTTGGACTCGATCCTGTCGACGACGTAGAACCTGCCGGTCGGCGTCGGGTACTTCTCGGGTCCCACAGCGGCGTCGACGGTCGCGACTTGCTTGCCGTCCTGGGTCAAGGTCATCTTTCTGGCCTTGAGGTCCACGTCGATCCGGCTCGTCACCGGTTCCAGCTTGACGTCCTTGGTGGACACCCAGCCGACGCGATTGTCCGGACGCGTGGGAAGGGTGACTTTCACCCATCCCTCGGTGATCTCTTCCGCCAGCAGGACCCGCCGGGAGCCCAGGGCGGTCGTCATGGGAAGTTTCTCCACCTCGGAAGCGCTCTCGGAGGGGTCGGTCCGGACCTTCAGAGATCCATCGACCGTACTCACCACGCGCTGTGCCGTGACCGTGTCCACTGTGCTCCCGGCGCCCGACGAACCCTCGGAGGTGGAGCCGCCGCCGCAGCCCACCAGCCCGAGAAGCGCCGCGAGAGCAATAACCGCCGTTCCGCCGCTACGTTCTGCGATCACTCTGCTACGCATTGCTCGACCCATCACTTTCGTCGTCTGTGTTTGATCTGTCCTTGGTGATCGTGTGTGAGATCAGCCGGTGAAGTTCGGGGTGCGGATCACGGTGTCGCAGCCGGCCTCGGACGAGTTGCCGTTCTCCTTGCAGACGGGGGGGGTGGTCTCGACGGGGGTCGGGACGATCACCTTGTTGCCCTCGGACTTGCCATTGCCTTCCGACTTGCCGTTGCCCTCGGACTTGCCGTTGCCTTCCGACTTGCCATTGCCCTCGGACTTGCCGTTGCCGCAGCTGCCACCGGTGCAGTCCCCACCGGTCCAACCACCGGTCCAACCGATGGAGCCGGAGCAGCTACCGCCGGCGCAGTCCCCACCGGTCCAGTCGCTGCCCTCGCCGGCCTTGCCACCGCCGCAGCTACCGCCACTGGTGCAGTCGCCACCGGTCCAACCACCGGTCCAGTCGCTGCCCTCGCCGGCCTTGCCACCGCCGC
>JAUPKJ010000308.1 GCA_030837505.1 Actinomycetota bacterium | reverse complement strand
GTCGGTGTGGCCGGTCAGGACACGGACAATGCGGTGGGAACGGGCAGACACAAGCTCAACGGTGCGTCCGCGCGCCACGGCGAGTAGCCCCTGGTCCGGCAGACCGGCCAAGGCTCGAACGTCGACGTCCCGGAAGGAAGTCAGGAGGGTCGCTGTCGAGGGATCTCTGCCGGCCACGGCGAGGTCGCCCTCAGCTGGTACGCCTGCCAGGGTGCCATCAGCTTGTTGCGCACCGCCGAGGATACTGGCGCCGTGCCAGGAGCAGCCGTTGACGGCGGCCCCGGTCAGGTCTACGTCGGTCAGCCGGGCATCGGTGAGATCGGCTCCGCTCATGTCGGCTCCGGCCAGGGCCACTGCGTTGAGCCGGGTCCCGGTGAGGTTGGCCCCGGTGAGGTCGGCGTGCCGTAGATCGACCTGAGTGAAGTGGACCTCGCTGAGGTCCGCCCCCCGCAGATCCGCTTCCCGTAGGTCCACACCGGTCAGGCTCCTGCCGGACCAGATGGTCTCGCTGAGTTGGGCTCCGCGCAGGCCCTGCCGGTCGGGTCCACGCAGGGCGAGCGCGGCGATGTCCTGGTCGCGGAGGTCCTGCCCGCGTAGATCGAGGACCTGCCGGAGAGCGTCCGGTGGGTCGGCCGGACGAGCCTGGCCGGAGGGCTGCGGATCCTGTTGGCGCTGGAGACGTGCTCGGACGCGGATGGCGTTCGCCCGCAGGAGCGAGTCGCGGGCGGAGTCCGTTCGTGGCTCGACCAGCAGGTTGTCGGCCCAGGCCAGGGCCGGCGCGTGCCCCGCGAGATCGCAGAAGAAGTCGGTCATGAGGTCCGACATTTCCTTGACGGCCAACATGGACGGTTCGGAGCGTGAGGCCAGCGCCTGGGCTGCCATGTCGGCGACCAGCCACTCCGTCACGGAGCGGTGGACGAAGGCGAAACCCTCCGAGGTCTGGGTGAGCAGGGAACCTGAGCCGATGGTGTGCCCGGCCTGCTCGGCGCTGAACGTGAGGTGTTCCAGTTCGATCAGGGTGTCCTGCGTGGTCCGGACGAGGTCCTCGGCATTGATCGCGGCCATGTCGGAGCCGTGCGAGGTCCAGGACCGCAGGGCCAGGGCACGGCAGGCTGCGAATCGTTGTTCTCGGGACAACGGCTGGTGGCCGGAGGCCGCTTGCTGTCGTGTGACCTCGCCCTCCAGCCAGTGCTCCAGGATCGCACGATAGAGGCTGGCGGCTCCCAGAGTTTGCCCGGAGCGTTCGGCCTTGTCGAGGCGAGCGTCGGGCAGTTCCGCGATGAACGCCAGCATCCTCGGGTTCCGGGACAAGCCCAGCAGGTCCTTGATCTTTTCGATCCGCTTGAACCTGTGCCGGGCGCGCGCTGTGTCTCCGACATACAGGCGCGTGAGAAACTCCTCGATCTGGGGGCGGCTGAAGTCCTCCAGCTCCAGGATCCGCGCTGCGTCTCGCCCCATTGCCGTGTCGAGCAGGGCTGCGCGGATCTGTTCGTCATCGCGGAAGTGCTGGGTCCGGGTGGTCAGGACGATCTTCGCGTCGCCGGTGGCAGCATCCAGAAGCGTCCTCAGGTACTTGTCGGCGGTGTCGTAGGTGACCTTCTGGACGAGTTCGTCGAAACCGTCGAGCAGCAACGCGACGCGTCCCCGCGTAACCAAGTATTTGATCTTGTCCTCGGTCACCTCCTCGACGTCCAGGGCCCACAGGCGTTGGGCGACCAAGCTGGACAGGGTCGGGCCCTTCTCCACGGTGCGCAGTTCGACCAGGAGCGGTTCCAGGCCACCGACGGATCGTGGCAGTCGACGGACCAGCTCGTGCATCAGGAAGGTCTTGCCCCGTCCGAAGTCACCCAGGACGGTGACGAAGCGGGCGCCCGGTTCCCCCAGCCAGGTGATGACCTGGTCGAGGACTCCCTCCCGGATCCGGGAGGGGCCGTCGGCGACCCGGGCCGGAGCGGGGTGGCGGATCCGGAACCGTTGCGGGACGTAGAGGGTCGGCGGGTATCGCCTGTCGCCATCCAGTTGTGCGTTCTGCCGGAGCCGGACCTGGTCCAGGTCGATCAGCCCCCGGTGTTCGGCGAAGCTGTGCAGCACCACGCCCTCCCGGCGGGCGCGGTCCAGCACCGTGGACGTCGGTGGCGACCCGCCGTACACCAGGTGCGAGCGCAGCTGCGGATCCAACGATCGTCGCGGCTGGTGCACCTTCTCGAGGAACCGGTCCAGGGTCTGTTCGTCGACCGTGCCCGTGACCGCTCCCACCGGCCAGACCTCCGCTGGACCGTACGGCTCCGTGCGGGTGACGACCAGGTGGGAGGATCCCTGTTCGGTGGAGGGGCGGAGGGTGATCTCGGCGGTGCGGTGGCGCAGACGGGTGGCCGTGGCCACTTCCTCCAGGAAAGGGTCCTCGGGGTCGGGCGTTCTGCCGCCGGGACGTCGGAGTGTCCGGCTACCGTCCAGGATGTCATCCCGGTCCCCGGGCGGCCGGGGTCCGGTGGCTCGGGACTCGGTGGCTCGGGGCTCGACTGCTCGGGACTCGGTGGTGAGTGCCGCCGGGGCGGGCATCGAGGTCGGTTCGGTGACGGTCCAGGTGTCGTGCACGGGGTCGGCGCGGTTGTCGCCGGTCCAGGTGCGACGGTCGGGGAGGTAAGCGCGGACGTGGCGGGTCAGACTGTTCGTTCTCACCGTCACCAGTTGGTACTGCCGGGGTACCTCGGCGGGCCGGGCGGCGGCGGTCAGGGCTGCGCTGCCGCTGGATACGGCCGGCAGCCCTGACGGCAACCGGTGCAACCGCCCGTCGTGGGTGTGCCCGTGCAGGAGTAAATGCATCGGCCCGGGCCCTGTCTCGGGGTAACCGGGGACCCGGTGCCCGAGGACGCGGTCGAGGTCGTCGGCGTCGCGCAGGTTCTGCTGGTCGTCCACGGCCTTGCGGACCGCGTTGTGGTGGACGGCGCCCAACACCAACCAGCCCGCATCACGGTACCGGCGCAGCTCCCGGGCGAACCACGCCAGTTGGTCCTCCCCCACCCAGCCGTAGTGGTCGCCGTCCCGATGGCTCTCGGCCATGGTCGAGTTCAGACCCGCCACCGCCACCTTGAGTTCTGGCATCGCGAACAGCGTCCACGGATGCAGTTCAGGAGAGAAGGTTGCAGCGGTAGCGCCGTCCGGGAGGTCGAGGTCTGCGTAGAACCGCTGGAAGGTCTCGGCGAAGTACCGCCACTTGGGACGGAACGGTGGCTGGGGTTTCCGCTCCTCCGCTCTTTCCCGCAGGAAGTACTCCTCGCTGGCCAACCGGTTGATGTCGTGGTTGCCCGGGACGATCGCCAGGCGGTGCCGGGGCAGGTCGACCGCCGCGCACAGCCGGTCGAGAAAGGCCGTTGCCTGCCCGAACTCGCTCCGTAGGCCTTGCCGGGTCAGGTCTCCGGTCACCACCACCAGATCCGGCCGCAGGCCCGGGCCGTCGGCGAGCTTGTCGAGGTCCTCCTGGAGCCGGGAGAACAGGCTGTCCTGTTCCCGGTCGGCGGTGGACGATTCCTGCCGGCCGTCGTCCGGGGTACGGCTGAAACCCAGGTCCGACAGATGGAGCACGGTCAGTTCGCGGGCCGGGCCGTAGCGGCGTTTCGGTCGGGCCCTGCGAACCGTGGTGTCCGCCGCGAGGGTGGGCAGGAAGAGACGCAGTTTCCGGGTCGGTACGGCAAGGCAGTCCCGGGACGGACCGGGTGGTGGGGCCTGGGTCATCAGAGCGACCACTTGGCGGGCCACCGGGTCGTACACGGGGCTGCCGCTGTAGCCCGCCCGCACGTCGGGTGACGTGGCGTCGAGAGTGTTCAGCTGCAGCAGGCCACCTTCGACCGTCCCGACGAACCGGACCTCGGTCCGTTGACCCATGGGCCTGCCTGCGGGGTACCCGAACACGGGCAGCCGGCGCTCCGGGACCGGTGCCGCGTCACCCAGACGCGCGGGGGCCGCGTTCGAGGGGAGGGGCTGCTGCAGGACCAGCGTCGCGAGGTCTTCCTTCCCCAGCGGGGACCATTCCCGGACCTGGACGGCGATCTCGGTGTCGGTGTCCAGCAGCGGCCAGGCGACACGGAACGGCAGTTCGGGTTCGGCCTCGTCGCCGTCGGGCCGACCGAGCGCACGGTTGACCACATGAGCACAGGTCAGGACCTCGGCCGGGCTGACAAGGACCCCCAGACCGGCCGTGGTCCCGGCCGGATCCCGCAGGACGACGCAACTGCCCGCCAGGCCGGGGTCCTCCGACAGGGGCGCCTCGATCTGTGTGCCCTCGGTCCCGCCTCCCATGATCCGGCAGCGTAGTTGTTGTCTTGGGCAGATCAGGCGGATTCCGGTGTTCTGGGTCGCTGATCGAACTACCTTTGCGCCGAGGATCTGCTCGGGTCCGGAGCGACCGGAGCGAGTGGAGGTGGACCGTGGCGGCGGAGCCGAGGGATGCGGACCCCTTCTTGGTCGCGATCCGCGACGCTTCCGGTGTCCCGGCGGGGTTGGGGGTGCTGGTCGGCCCACGAGAGGTCGTCACCTGCGCCCATGTCGTCGCCGCGGCGTTGGACCTTCCCGCGGACCTGCCCGAACGTCCTGACGCCGAAGTGACCGTGCGGTGGCCGCGACTGGACGGGACCGCGCCGGTCACGGCGGACGTGGTGGGCTGGCTGTCTCTCGCCGACGGGGACCTGGCCGTCCTGATGTTGAAGGATGACGCCCCCGAGGGGGCGGACCCGGCCCGGTTCGCCGTCGCGCGGCCGGGAGGAACCCCTTCCGTGGCCACCGGGCAGGCCGACCGTCTGCGGGTGTTCGGCTACCCCGAGACCCGGCCTCTCGGGCAATGGACCGAGGTCCGGATCGTCGGTCAGGTCGATGGTGGTCTGCTGCAGTTGAACACTCTCGACGCCACGCTGCCCGATGTGCGTTCGGGGTACAGCGGCAGCCCGGTCTGCGACCCGGCGACCGGAACGGTCATCGCGGTGGTGGCTCAGGCGCCCCCCGGCGGATCGGCGCGGGACAGCCTCGCCATCACCGCGTCCCGCGTGACGGAGTTCCTTCGTATTCTCGCCCCGGACGGGCACCGAACCGTCGGCGCCGCCCGACGCCGAGGGACGCGGCCGGAGCGCCGGTATGCCCCGGCCGCAGAACTGACGGTGCTGCACCTGTCCGATCTCCAGTTCGGCCGGGCCCACCGTGACGTGTCCGGTCTGACCGAGGCCGACCGCGCCCAGGACCGGTTGTTCGCCCGGTTGCACACCGACCTCGCCAAGCTGGCCGGAGGTCGCGGGCTGTGGCCGGATCTGGTCGTCGTCACCGGTGACCTGGCCGAAGGGGGGCTGAGCAGCGAGTTCCAGCAGGCCCAGCAGTTCCTGGAACAGCTCAGGGAAGCGGTGGACCTGCCCCGGCACCGTCTGGCGATCGTTCCGGGCAACCACGACATCAACCGGTCGGCCAGCAAGGCGTACTTCTCCGACGCACAAGCGGACGAGTATGAGCCCCAGGAACCGTACTGGCCGAAATGGCGGCACTACGCGACGGCCTTCGAACAGGTCTACGGCGAGGACTCCTCCTCGGCGTCCCCGGAGTTCACGCCAGAACGGCCCTGGTCGCTGTTTGAGATGCGGGATCTGCGCGTGGTCGTGGCCGGACTGAACTCGACGATGGCCGAAAGCCATCGGGACGGCGACCACTACGGCTGGGTGGGGGAGGCCCAGCTGTCCTGGTTCGCGCGGGAACTGCGCCGGTACCGGGACGACGGTTGGCTGGTGCTGGGCGCCGTCCACCACAACGCGGTCCGCAAGAACACGGACGACGAGGAGAACCTGCGCGACGCCGCCGACCTGGATCGGATCCTCGGGCACCGGGTCCCCGGTTACCCCGACGGCGGCCCCGGGCCGCTCCACCTGCTCCTGCACGGTCACACCCACGACGGCCGGTTGAACCGGTTGCCGTCGGGTCTGCCGGCCCTGTCGACCGGCAGCGCCGCCGTCGTCGCCTCCGCGCGTCCGGCGGAGGTGCCCGACCAGTACCAGTTCCTGACCCTGCGCCACGACGGCTTCACCCGCTACACCCGCGCCTACCTGCCCGACCGCAAGACCTGGACCGGTGACAACCGTGCCGACCTCAGGGACGACCTCTGGAAGGGCCCGGACCTCTTCGACCTCGTCGGGCAACATCTTCGGCGGTTGGACGTCGGTGACGTCACGGACGCGAAGGTCCGGCACGCCGTCACGCGCGGCGGGGTGGTGGTGCTCCTGGACGGTTTCGACGAACTCGTCCAGCGGGTCACCTACCCGACGGCAGCTGCCTACCTGGACACCTTGCTGGAGGCCGCGACCGACGAGGCCAAAGTGGTGGTGACCAGCCGCACCCAGCACTTCCGCGACGACAGCCAGATCCGTCAGACCTTGCTCGGCACTCGGACCGGTCGGCAGAGCACGCGGATCGTCGCCTTGGAGGACTTCTCCGATCCCCAGATCAGGACGTTCCTGAGCCACCTCTACGGTGGCGACGAGGTACGGGCCGGGCGCCGCGTCGACCGACTGGACGAGATCAAGGATCTTCTCGGGCTGTCCCGCAACCCGCGCATGTTGGCCTTCCTCGCCGAGCTTCCCGACAACGACCTCGACGAGGCCCGGAGCTCAGGCGGCAGGATCCGGGCGGCTGACCTGTACGCCAAGATCCTCGACCATTGGTTGCGGGGCGAGGTCTCACGCCAGAAAGTCCGTTTCGGACCGGAGCCGTTGTCGCGGGAGCATCGCTGGGCCGCGTGTCGTGAACTCGCCTTCCGGCTGTGGGCCACCCCGAACACGACCGGCGACACCGTCGGGGTGGCCGATCTCAGCGAGACCGTCGTCGCAGCGCTGACCGAACTGGAGTCGCTCGGGTTCAGCTCCGACCAGGTCACCCACGCGATCGGATCGGGTTCCTTGCTGACCCGGACCTTGGAGGGGTTCGGGTTCGTCCACCGGTCGGTCATGGAATGGCTCGTCGCCGACACCCTGGCGACCGCCGTGCGCGCCGGTCGGCGACCCCTCGAACTGGCGTCGAGCCCGATGTCGGACCTCATGACGGACTTCTTCTGCGATCTCGCCGGCCCCCCGGTCGCAGGTTCCTGGGCCGACGAGGTTCTTCGCGGGAAGGACGGCGGGCCGTCGCGTCAGCAGGAATCGGCCAACGCCACCAGGGTTCGCGCCCGTTTGCGGCGGCGCGCCGCTCTGGATCTGGCGGAGTCCGGCGAGCCCGCAGCCTCAGCCCCTGAGACGGTCGTCCCCCTCGATCTGAGCGGGCAGGACCTCCGCGACCAGGACCTGGCGGCCTTCTCCGGACCCAGTACCCGGGGCGAGCCCGGGGGCCTCCGGCACGCGGTGCTGCGGGACACCATCTGGGCAGGCAAAGGAGTGACCGGGCTCGACCTGGCCGGGGCAGACCTGACTCGTGCCGACCTGGAGGGAACACGCCTCCTGGACGTCGACCTGACCCACGCCACGTTGTCCGGAGCCCGGCTGGCCGGAGCCCACCTGACCCGGGTCGATCTGCGCGGGGCCGACCTGCGCGGGGCCGACCTGAACCGCGCCGTCCTCAAGGACGTCGACCTCCGCGGGGCCGACCTGGACGGCAGTCTCTGGCACCGGACCGCGGTCCTCGGAGGCACCCAGGACGCCGGTCCCGACTGGTCCTTCGCGGACCGGACCACAGCGGTCTCAGGACGGGATCCCGCCGTCCCCGTTCTTGCTGTTTCAGGTTCGGTGGCGGCGGTGGCGCACCTCCCCCAGGAGAATCTTCTCGCAGTCGCCCGGGGCAACGGCGTGGAACTGGTGAGCCTCAGCACGCGTACGACCCTCCGTGTCCTGACCGGTCACACCAGCGAGGTGTGGGCGGTGGGGTCGGTGGGGTTGCCCGGCGGGCGGACCCTGCTCGCCTCC
>JAUPKJ010000307.1 GCA_030837505.1 Actinomycetota bacterium | reverse complement strand
TGCTCAGCTTGTCGCCTCGGACATCATCCGCTCGGGTTTCACTGCCATGTTGGACGGTAGGTCTCCTGGGGCCGATGAATGGCTTGAAAAACTGGAGGCATACGGCCGTGACTACATGACCTTGGGGGCTGCCAAGCTGCAACAGGAGTTGGCAGGTGACCTCGTCGTCCTTCAGCAACGGTTGGAAGATCCGCATCTGTGGTCTGTAGCTGCGCGGCTCATGACCCTTTTTGGGAAGACCATCCCGGGGGCAGACGGCGCCAAGGCGGTGCAGTGGTACAAGATGGCTGCTGCCGCTGCTGACAGATCGCACGAGATGGAGACCCGCGTCTGGGTTCGCGGTCGAGCGGCGATCGCACTGGGGTACGAAGGCGCGTGCCTGCCCTTGGCAGAGAGTTTCGCGGAACAAGCAATAGAAATCTGCGACAGGCCCTCCTTGGGACGGCTGAACGCCGTGATGGGGAAAGCGCATGCTGCGGCGATTCGTGGGGACCGGTCCGAAGCACTGAGATTGAACCAGGAGGGGCAGCGCATCTTCGATCTCGTGGGATCCTGTGACCAGGACTCCGACTACTCCGTTCCCGAGTGGAGAATGGCTGTTTTCCAGAGCCTGTTGATGGCGCGGATGGGGGAGGAGAAGAAGGCAGCGCACTCCCAGGACGTCGCCAGCAAGAACTTGCCGGTGTCTCTGCCCAGATTTGCGACGCACATCGAGATGCATCGTGGCCTGATGCTGGCACGATCGGGCGATTATGAAGGCGGGGTCCGGTACGCGGAACAGGCGTTGAACGAGCTGCCGGTCGAGCGTCACAGCCTTACTCTGAGAATGTTGCTCGAAGAGATCAAGAAGACTCCGACGTCGTAGGTGCGACCGATGCCTTGAACACTGGCTACCCCCTTGGCCACTCCGTGCAGTGCAGGCGTGGGGGCAGTCTTCTCCTGTGAAGGTCGGACCGGTACCTCTTCGCACCCTCGCGGGGACGTACGGTCTCAGCGTTTGGCATCGGATATCAGCATCACGACGGGGTGGTTTCTCGATGGAAACAGCACTTCCACGTCCGTTGGCTCTTGCGGTGGTGAGTCACCTGCCGTCGGCGTCGGAGTACGAGCGGAGCTGCGCTCGGGTGGAAGTGTCGTTGCGGGCGAAGGAAGAGGGCTATGGGTTGGTGGAACTGTTCGACTTGTTGGGGATTCCGCAGGTAGATCGGGGTGCGTGGGCGGGGGCGAGTGAGGTTGCGGCGCGGGGTGAGGTTCGCGCGGTGTTCGTTTCGGGGGTTGAGATGGGGGACCTACCGGAGTGTCTGTCGGGACTGGTCATGTTTGATGTATCGATGGCGGTGAGTACGCGAGCCTTGTTGTTGGGCTCCTCGGTGGGGTGGTCCAGGGGGTGTGAGAGCGGCGATTCGTGGTGAGGGCTCCGGGTCTGGGCCTCTCCCAGCACACGAGGGACTGAGTGGTGATCTCCTCGTTTCGGGCGATCTCTGATCTACCGCGCCGGTTGTCCGGCCGGCAAGGGCTCGGCGAAGCCGACCGCGCAGCGGCACGGCCCTTTCCGGCCGGACAACCGGTGTGGCAGCCCCCGTGGCGACCGAAACGAGGAGATCACCACCCGGGTGACCAGCCAGCTCTACCGCATTTTCTGTCCTCCCCGCTGATCTCCGAGGGAGGGCCGGGGCTTGGGGCAGAGCCCCGAAGTCGTGGTTCTATAGTTGTGTGATGATTTCTACCGTGCAGTCCGTTAGCTCAGATCACTGGGTGTGGAATCTGTCTACTCTAATTGCGGCAGGCGCACTGATTATATCGATATTTACGTTAGTGCTGTCTGTGGTGAAACCTTGGTTCTCCGGCAGGAAGGCGCATATTGAAATCCGCAAAGAGCGCCTATGTGCCCTTCCTGAAAGAAGGATGGATGTGCCGAATTTTCGAATAGTTCTTGTCAATCACGGCCCCTCGCGAATGCGCAAAGTTGCAGTGTATTTGTATGGTGATGATGGTGTGGAGTGTAGGTCACCTATGATGGTGAAGTGGCCAGTGATGCCACTTTCGTATGTAAATGTCGGACAGGCTGTTCATCTTCATCTTTCTCCGGGAGAGGACCTTGATAGGTATGTGCGGGCAGAAGTAACTTGGAAAGACGGGCGTTTTAGATTTCAGCGGGAAAGGACCTTGTTGACGACTCACCTGGTGCTCTCTTGACGCCGGGCTCCCCCGGCGGGTCGGCGCCGGAGGCGCCGCATGCCCGCCGGGGGGACGGCACGGCGGAGCGACCGCGTCAGCGGGCGCCTTGATCCTATAGAGGTCAATTCGGCAATGGCGGGCTACTGGTCGTGCGGACCGGTCGGCTCCGAAGGTCCCGTTCGGGACGGAACCGGGGCGGGGACTCGGCGAGTGAGGGCCACGCCAAGCAGGACAACACCGACTCCGGCGGCCATGGGCATAGTGAGGGGCTCGCCGAGGGCGACCCATCCGAGCAGGACGGCGACGACCGGCAACAGGTAGGTGACGGTGGAGGCCAGGACGGGGCCGTCGTCGGTGATGATGCGGTAGTTCAGGACGTAGGCGGCACCGGTGCCGAGGGCTCCGAGGATCGCCAGGGCGAAGACGGCGGCCGTTCGCCAGTGGGGAGCGTCGAGTCCTCCGAAGGGGGTCGCGAGGATCAGCCATCCTGCGGCTGCCGTGAGCTGGGCTGCCGAGAGAACCAGGGGCGGGATCCCACGGCCTGTCAGGAACCGCGCCATGTAGACGTAGCTCGCGCCGTAGCTGGCTGAGGCTGCCAGAGCGGCCAGGGAACCCCCGATCGGGACACTGTCGGACTGCCACGGTGTCAGGATCAGGACGGCACCGGCGAACCCGAGGGCCAGACCGAGGACCCGCACCAGGGACAGGGAGCGCTCGGTGCGGACGGCCAGGGCGACGGCGAGTGTCCACAGCGGGGTCGTGGCGTTGATCGCTCCGGCGAGGTTCGAGGGGACGTCTCGTTCGGCGACCCCGAACAGCAGGTAGGGGACGGCGTTCGCCAACAGGGCAGCCACGATCAGGTGTTTCCACACCTCGCGGCCGCCCGGCAGGCGGTTCCCGGCGTGCCGGAGCACCAGCACCAGGACCAGGGCGCCGAGGGCCAGGCGGCCGAAGGTCAGTTGTACAGGGGTGAAACCTCGCAGACTCAGCTTGATCCACAGGAAGCTACTGCCCCAGATCGCAGCGAGTGTTCCGACCCGTACCAGACCTGCGGCCTGCCCTGGCATGACTCTCAGTCCTCCACCGGTAGGTCGTAGTCCAAGCCGTTGAGATCCGCGCGCATCACGAACCGGGTCACCTCGAAAGCTCTGCCCTCCTGGTCGATCCCGGTGTGCAGGACCTCCACCACCGGTACACCCGGTGGAATTGCCAGAGCGACCGTTTCGTCAGGACGGGGCATTCGCGCCGTGATCTCCTCACGGGCTCGGGTGATGCGGTGTCCGAGCTCCTCGAACCGCGCGTAGATGCTGCCCGTGCCGGTCTTGGCCTCGGTCGCCAGCACCGACCCTTCGGCGATCGCCCATGGGATGTACGTGATCCCGATCTGGACCGGATCGTCATCGGCGAAGTAGTGATTCACCCGTGCCACGACCGACAGATCGTCCTCGGGAACGTTCAACCGGGCGGCGACGTCCGTCGGTGGCTTGATCCGGCCGATCTCCGGGACGTCCACCCTGGCGGTCTTGCCCTGACGCTGAGCCTCGGCCCGAAAGGGCGAGAGCCCAGTCTCTCGGCGGACCCGGTTCGAGTAACGGTCCGCGCCGAGCCTGATCATCGGCGTCTGTCGGCGGACGAAGGCTCCCTTGCCATGCCGGACGTCGACGAGCCCTTCTGCCTGCAACAACCCGATCGCTTCCCGAGCGGTGTTCCGAGCCGTCCGGTACCGGGCTGCGAGGTCCCGTTCCGAGGGCAGCCGGTCCCCCGGGCGGAAGGTCCGCTCGGCGATGGAACGGCGCAGGGCATCGGCTATCCGGCGGCTCGGCAGCATCTCTCGCTCCGCCTGATTCATGGGTGGTGCCTCCTCGTTCGCGGCCGTCCGCTTTCCACACGGTACGGCACCTGGCTTGAGCCAGTCGCTTGACTGGTCGGCCCTCATGGCGTACAACTGGCTTAAGCCACTGCTGGCTTAAGCCAGTCTGGCACAGATTGGAGGCGCTTGGTGTCTCCGAGTGACGGGAGAGGGATAAATCATGGCCGTCGAGGGACGGATCAACGTGCGCCACGAGGACGTCTTCACGCAGCCGGTGCTGCTGTTGTCGGTGTCTGCCGTGGAGGACTTCGACAAGAAGAGGGCGGGCGTGTCGGACCCGCAGCAGAGGGACACACAGACCGGTCTGCGGCTGTGGTCGGTGTCGGTGCTCGACCCGACCGCACAGGAGGGGCGCCGGGAGATCAAGGTCAAGATCCCGGCGGACGTGCAGCCCGTCCCGCCGCAGGGGCAGCTGTCGCCGGTGGAGTTCGAGGGGTTGCAGGTCATCCCTTACCTGGACACGAACCGATCGAAACCTCGCGTGGGGATCGCCTACCGGGCCGCCGGGTTTCGCACCGGGCGGACGTCCGCGAAAGCAGCGTGACCGGGTTCCCGCCGCAGCTCGCACGCGTCGACGGGAACCGACCACCAAGAAACAGACCTCCGACTCGGCTGCCACCGGGTCGGGGCGAGACCTCACATGATGGGAGTCAGGTAATGCCCAGTAAGCGTAACCAGACGGCTGTCCCGTCGTCACGTAGGCGTCGGTGCTCGACCTGCCGGGGGACGGTCCCGGCGGGAAGCCTGGTGCAGGGGGAATGCCCTCGGTGCATCGGGCTGGTGCCGTTGCCCCTGCGTGGTCGGAACGGTCGTTTCCTCTCCTTCGAGACCCCGGACGTCCAGGGCGCTCCCGAGCACTCGGACGGTGCCTGATGCCTCGGGGGAGGAAGAGACTGGACAGGTCCGAACTGATCTGTCGGATCCGGGCGCTCATGGCCGATCGTCCGGCCAGGACTGCCCCGCCGTTGCAGCGGGCCGAGTGGCTCGAACGCAAGGCCAGGGTCTATGACGACGTCGCGCGCGTCGATCGGGCGGTCTCTCGGGAAGCCCGGATCCTCGCTGCCAAGGCCAGGCTCGAAGCGTCCGTGCTGCGGGCCGGTGATGCGCTGTGAAGGCCAACGGCACACGGGTCGAGGATCTCGCCGGGACCGGGCTGGTCACCAAACAACGATGGATCCTTCCGCTGTGGGCCTCCGTCCTGGCACTCGCCGTACGGAGTTCCGCGTACGGAATCTGGTGGTTGACCTTGCGGACTTGCAGGGCGTGGCCGGTGACGGTTCCGTTCCTGGCGGTCGTCGGGAGTTGGTTCCTGGCCGGACCTGTGACGACCGCCGCGTTGATCACCTCGACCGGGGCTACCGGGCTGATGTGGGCACGGCGGCGGCCGGACGCCTTCTCCCGGACGGTCGGGCAGCGCTACCGGGGGACCTGGCGCTGGCAGACCCGGTACCGGCGGCTGTGGCATCCGGCCATGGACGGGACCGGGCTGACCCGGACCACACCCGAACGACAGGTGTACGTGCCGACCGTGACCCGGATCCGTTCCACGCGGTTCGTGGACACCTTGGACGTCCGTTTGCTCCATGGGCACACGCCTGAGGACGTCGCCGAGCGGGCAGAAGGTCTGCGGCACGCCTTCGCGGCGTATCGGTGCTCGGTCGTCGAGGACGCTCCGGGCCGGATCCGGGTCCTGTTCTACAGCCGGGACCCCCTGCGGTCCGTCGTCCCGCCCCTGGAACCGGCCGCCGTCCCAGATCTGGAACGGCTGCCCGTGGGGGTGGCCGAGGACGGAACCCTCTACACCCTCGGGCTCGTGGGACGGCATGTCCTCGTTGCAGGGGCCTCCGGCTCGGGGAAGGGCTCAGTTCTGTGGTCCTTGGTGCGGGCCATGGCTCCGGCGATCGCCTCAGGGCTCGTGCGGATGCGTGGCCTGGATCCGAAAGGCGGGATGGAACTGTTCCCCGGACGGGCCTTGTTCACGCACTACGCGGACGAGCATCCGGCCGACCTGGTGGCCGTGCTGGAACAGGCCGTCGAGGACATGAGCGTTCGCCAGCGGCGGCTCAAGGCCGAAGGGCTGCGCAAGTTCGTGCCGTCCACGAGTGATCCGCTCGAAGTCGTCCTCGTCGACGAGTTGGCCTTCCTCACCGCGTATGCGGACAAAGGGACGAAGCTCAAGGTCTCGGCTGCCCTCTCTCAACTGCTCTCCCAGGGGCGGGCCGTGGGGTTCTGCGTCGTCGCAGCTCTTCAGGACCCACGCAAGGAGGTCCTGCCCTTCCGGGACCTGTTCACGTACCGGATCGCGCTGCGGCTGACCGAGGACAGTCACGTCGACATGGTGTTGGGGGACGGTGCCCTGGAACGGGGAGCTGCCTGCCATCGGATCCCTGACAGCTTTCCGGGGATCGGTTACGTCCACGTCGATGGGGCCGTCGAACCGGTCCGGGTCCGTTTCTCCTACCTCGCGGATCAGGACATCCGGGACTTGGCGAGCACCTGGCCGGCCTTCGGCGCAGACGGGTCGACAGCGATCGATCTGCGAACCGGTTCCGGGACGGTGATCCCGGCTCCACGTGGCGTGCCCAAGATCGAACGCGGTGGGACGGCGGAGGCGTCGTGAGCTGGTTCATCTCGGAGGAACGGGACCCGCAGACAGGCCGGATCACCTGGGCGGCGAGTTGTTTGGAACCCGGGTGCCGCTGGTCGGCCACCGGGTCCCGTTCCGGGGTCCTCGAAGCCGTCGGTCTCGAACACTCCCTGTCCGTCCGTCACGAGCGGGGGCCGTCGTTCCTGCTCACCCTACTGATCTCGGAGGAGGGTCCCCGGTGAACACGACGGTCTCCCCGCACCAGATCCCCGCGCCACGGAAGGGGTCGCGGGCCGAGCGGGCCAGCATGCCGGTTGCGGCCGATGTCGTCCGGGAAGCTGCGATCACCTACGGGGTGTGCACCCGTCCGGTCCCGATGCGGGTCACCGACACCGTGACCGGAACAGTGGCCTTCGTTGACGTGCCGTGCGGCTCGACCTTGGACTCCCGCTGCCCCACCTGTGCCGAACGGGCACGGCGGCTGAGGATGCACCAGTGCCGCGAGGGCTGGCACCTGGAGGCCGAACCGATCCTCGAACCGCAGCCCCCGAATGCTGAACAGATCGGCCTCGTCCTGGAACGCGCGGACATCACAGCGGCTCATCGGGAGCTTCTGGAGCATGGGGACGATCTGACCGCCGCTGCCTGCGCGGAAAGCATGATCGCGGTAGACGGCGAACTGAACCGTTCAGGTGTCCGCGGGGTTGTCGACCCGCCCGTGCGGCCTCGACGGGTGCGTTCGACCCGGCGTCGGCAGGACGCTCCGGACCTGCCTCGGTGTCCCATGGCGAACACCACCGTCGGCCGGGCCTTCACCGGCAGGGACGGCACCGTGTTCCGTCCGTCCCTGTTCCTGACAGTCACCCTCGACACCTACGGGCGGGTCACCGGGGAGGGAACACCCCTCGATCCGGACACCTATGACTACGTTCGGGCAGCCCGGGACGCGATCTGCTTCTCCCGGTTGCTCGATCGGCTCGTGCAGAACCTCCGCCGCGTGGCCGGATACGACGTGCAGTACTTCGCGGCCGTGGAACCGCAACGGCGGCTCGCTCCACACGCGCACTTCGCGATCCGGGGCACGATTCCGCGAACGGTCCTGAAGACGGCGGTCGCTGCGACCTATCACCAAGTGTGGTGGCCAGCGGCGAAGGAACACCTCTACGACCAGGACCACCGTCCGGTCTGGGCCGAGGACAGCGACGGGAACGGAAACAGCGGCTTCGTCGATCCGAACACCGGATTTTCCCTGAAGACCTGGGAACAGGCTCTCGACGAGCTGGAGGCCGAGGACGCCCGGCCTCGGCACGTCGCTCGGTTCGGTGCTCAAACAGACGTACAAGGGCTGCTTGCGGGGAGCCCCGAAGCCGACCGGCGCATCGGGTACCTGGCGAAGTACCTCACCAAGTCCATGGGCGAGGCGCACGAGTCCCCCAGTGCCGCCCAGCGAGAGCACCTGGACCGGTTGCAGGCGGTCCTGGCCGTGGAACCCTGCTCGCCGTCCTGTCCGAACTGGTTGCGGTACGGGATCCAGCCCAAGGGCGCGCG
>JAUPKJ010000306.1 GCA_030837505.1 Actinomycetota bacterium | reverse complement strand
GCCGAGGGGTTGCTGACGGTCGACGACGTCGTCGAACAACGCTTCCAGCGGGCAGTGCTCGACCAGAACGCCGGACGGCTGTCCGAGGCCGCGGAGTGCTACCGGGCTCTTCTGGAGCGCCCGGGGATCGCTGCCAGGATCCGCGCGAACAGCGGCAACAACCTCGCCATCATCGAGTCCCAGCACGGCAACCACCAGCAGGCCCTCCGGCTCCTGCGGGACGCGGCCGGTCCCGCGGCCGACGCCGGCCCGGCCACGGTCGCGCTCGTGGCCAACAGCCGCGCCTGGACCACGGTCCGCTCGGGGCGTCTGGCCGAGGGACTGGGGCTGTTCGAGCTGGCCCGGGAGGTGTACCGCGGCGCGGGCCTGCCCCTGGGGGAGCACTACGTCGAGTACGCCGACGCCCTCATCGACCTGCACCTGGTCCCCGAGGCCATCGACGTCCTCAGACGCGCAGCGGCCCAGTTCAGCACCGGGGGAGTCCCCCTGCTGCAGGCCGAGGCAGAACTGCGGGCCGCTCGTCTGGAGCTGCTGGCCCAGCGTCCGGACCAGGCGGCCAGGGCAGCCCTGTCCGCCCGGGACAGCTTCCGCCGCCAACGACGCGGGGCCTGGGCGTCCCGCTGCGAACTCGTCCTGGGCGAGGCCCGGCTGGCCCGGGGGACGGCCGGGCCGGAGGAACTGAACCGGATCCGCTCGGCAGCCCGCCGTCTGGCCCGTCTGGACCTGCAGCAGGACGCCGTCGACGGCTTCCTGCTCGCCGGAAGACTCGCCCTGGAACTGCGGCTGGGACGGCAGGCGAGGTCGGCCCTCCACCGCGCAGAGGAACTGTCCCGCGGCGGATCGGCCCTGGTACGGGCCCGCGGCGCTCTCGCGGCGACCCTGGCCTGCCGGGAGAGCGGACACAGCGAACAGGTGCTCGAACACTGCCGCCGCGGCCTGCGGTACCTCACCGGACACCGCAGGGAACTGCCGACCGCTGAACTGAGGGCCAGGGCCTGCGCCCACGGGGAGGAACTGGGCCGTCTCGGCCTGCAGGTCCTGGTCGAACGGGGGACCCCGGGCCGGGTGTGGCAGTGGATGGAACGCACGAGGGCCGCGACCCTGCTGACCGAGGAACCCACTGACCTGGATCGGCTGCGGCAGGACCTGGAACTGCTGCGCAGCGCGCACGTCGCGGACAGCACCCGGTCGGGGCCGGATCCGGCGGCGCCAGCCGGGAGAACCCCGGACCCCCCGGAGGACCCGGACGACCCGGACGCCCGGCTGCGCACCGTGGAGGAGCGGATCCGGCGACTCACGTGGCAACTGCACGCCGGCGCAGAGAGACGCCGTCAGGTCCCCGGAGCACAGCGCATGCGCGAGCTGCTGGCCGGACGGGTGCTCGTGGAGTACGGGCAGTTGGGGGAGCGCTGGGCGGCGGTCGTCCTCGAACCGCACCGGATCCGCCTG
Organism: Actinomycetota bacterium; assembly: GCA_030837505.1. Taxonomy (GTDB): domain Bacteria; phylum Actinomycetota; class Actinomycetes; order Actinomycetales; family Kineosporiaceae; genus JAUPKJ01. Next base: position 1,816 of record JAUPKJ010000306.1, on the reverse strand, counting down.
GTCGAACTGACACAGGTCGGACAGGTGGAGACCCTTCGGGCAGCGCTCTCGTTCTACTTGCGGCGACTGGCGGACGACCCGCCGGCCCCCGTGCTCCGCCGGACCCGGGACCAGGCCGAGAAGTGCCTGCAGGACCTGCGCAGTCGACTCCTGGACCCCCTGGGCCTCGATCCGGACAGCGAACTGGTCGTCATCCCCGCGGGGCCTCTGCACGGGGCTCCCTGGCCCGCCCTCTGGCCGCAGCCGGTGTCCCTGGCGCCCTCGGCCGCCGCCTGGGCCCGGACCCGCAGAGCCGACCTCGCCACGCGCCCGGGCCCCCTCCGGACGGCACCTCCCCGCCGGGTCGCACTCGTCGCCGGGCCCGATCTGGCGGGCGGACTGACGGAGGTCCGGCGCCTGGAGGAGTGCCACGGTGAGTCCGCGCAGGTCCTGGGCCCCCCGCTGAGCACGGCGGAGGCCGTCGCCTCAGCCCTGGGCTCTGCCGACCTGGCCCACCTGGCCTGCCACGGGCAGCTGCGGGCCGACAACCCCATGTTCTCGGCCCTCCTGCTCAGCGACGGCCCGCTGACCGTCCAGGAACTCAGGACGCGCGGGCTGTCCCCGCACCGGCTGATCCTGGCGGCGTGCCACTCGGGAGCCGACGTCAACCTGGCCGGGGACGAGGTGTTCGGGTTCGTCAGCGCCCTGTTCGCCGGGGGAACGGCCGGCGTGATCGCCTGCGTGAGCGAGGTGCCGGACACCGCGGCGGTGACCCTCATGCAGCGGCTGCACCTCAGGCTCCGGGAGGGCGACACCCTGGCCCGGGCCCTGCACCGGGCCCGGACCGAGGAGGAGGACGGCGGCGGGGCGGCCTTCGTGGCACGGTGCGCGTTCGTGGCCCACGGGGCGGCCTGAGCCGTCCTCTCCCGGCGGAGGACACCGTCCCCGGACGGGGTGACGGGGAAGCGCTCGCGGGGGCGCACCGGGGCGGGACGGCCTAGAATCGAACCAGGTTCGACCTCCGATACCGACTTCCACCACCACGACCGACTTCCACCACCACGACCGACTTCCACCACCAAGACAGTCCTCGACCACCGATACCGACCGATTTCGTGTCGGCTGGTTCCCGTCCGTTCCGGTCGCCGCCCGATCCGTCCCGAACCCTCGTGTACCTTCGGGTCCGGTCCGACGTCGGCCCGCCGCAGACGCCGGGGCCCTGCCGGGGACACGACAGCGCGGCGCGGGCCCGGACCGGACCCGACCGTATCGACCCGTGAGGGAGCTCCGTGGCAGTTCAGCCCATTCGCATCTTCGGCGATCCCGTTCTGCGCACCCCGGCGCAACCGGTCGAGGACTTCGACAAGGAGCTGCGCAACCTCGTCAAGGACCTCCACCAGACCATGCTGGAGGCGCCCGGCGCAGGCCTGGCCGCGCCGCAGATCGGGGTCGGGCTGAGGGTCTTCGTCTGGCACGTCGACGGCGAGTCCGGCCACCTGGTCAACCCGGGCCTGGACCTGTCCGACGAGCTCCAGGAGGGCGAGGAGGGCTGCCTGTCCCTTCCGGGGCTGGCCTTCGACACCTCGCGGGCCCTGAAGGTGGTCGCCACGGGATTCAACGAGTACGGCGACCCCGTGCGGATCGAGGGCACCGAATACCTGGCCCGCGCCCTCCAGCACGAGAACGACCACCTCGACGGCGTGCTGTTCATCGACCGCCTGGATCGCGAACAGCGCAAACTCGCCCTCAAGGCGATCAGGGAAGCCCAATGGTCCGGAGAGCCCGCGCCCGCGGTCAAGGTCAGCCCCCACCCGACCTTCGGCCGGGCCCTGTGAGG
>JAUPKJ010000305.1 GCA_030837505.1 Actinomycetota bacterium | reverse complement strand
GCCCGAGGCTTCGCGCGCCCCTGCCCGGAGAGGGTCCTCCTCCGGCTTCCGGTGAGGACGGCGGCCGATCATGGCGTCCGACCGCAGACAGGAGGGCAGACGAGTCAGCAAGCCGGGCCCCTGGCCGTCGGGGGACACCCCTCCGCCCGCTCGGTGGTAGCGGTACCGGGAGCTTCACCGGCAGCGGTACCGGGAACTCCACCGGGAACTCCAGCGGGAGCCGTGACCGGGCAGAGCGGAGACCGACCGTCCCGGTCGAGTGACCACAAGAACCCCATTTAAATATGATAAACAACTTATGCCGTAAAGTCACTCACCATTGCCGTGTATTGTTTGGAAATTTCATTGTGAAAGCGCTGCGTTCACTCCTCCGAGTACTCTTCCGGGGTTCGCAGCCGGGCGGCGGTCCGATGTACGAACTCCGCGAGAGCATCGTCGGTCTGGCTGACCCGGCGTTGTTTGAGAGTGGCTCCGACGAGATAGGTCTCGTCGTCGAGCGGGTACAGGTACACGGCGCCTCGCTCCACGTCCAGAACGAGACGGCGCAGCGCTCCGCTCTCCGACCCGCCGAGGGTCTCCGCCAGCTGGCGGAGCACGACGTTCAAACGTGCCCCCAGATCGGTCCAGACCCGGCGTCGGGCAGGGCCGGACAGGTGGAGGGCGAAGACCTCCAGGTCCATGTCGTCCAGCAGATCGACCCGGGCCCGGAGCCTTTGCTCGGTGTACAGGGCCAGGAAATGCGGTCCATCCAGGTCGAGGACGTCTGCCAACAGGTTCGCCGCCCTGTGGTCCGGACCGTGGCACGTGACGAGCCCCGGCCCGGTGAGCAGTTCCCCGGGGCGGCCCGGGGCGGGATCGGTCGATTGGGAAGTCAGCCAGCCCCCGAGGTTCTGCGGTTCCTGGCTGATGAGTTCACGCAGTCCCTCCACGAGCTCTGATACGGCCCTGTCGGTGTTCCGCACCTGCGGAACCCTGCTCAGGGCTGTCCCGGCCTGCTCGGGGGGGAGCTGCGCGACGGCGACCACCAACTCACCGGGCACGACCTGTTCGCAGAACACCGCCAGTTGCGAGCAGTGGACGACGAACCTGATCAGATTGCCGGTCCGGGCCTCCTGCACCTGCTGATCGAGATCCTCCACCGTGTAACCGATCAGTTGTGCCACCCTGCGGGACGGGGGAACCTGTTCGAGAGGGTCGAGGGACTGGGCGGTCCGCTCGGGGACCTCCTCCACCGGGCCTCGGGCGATCTCGAAGTCCAGCACGCCGTGGGTGTGATGCGAGACATGCCGCAGGACGGCACATTCGTCCAACAGATGGATGAACTGCTCCGCCCGGACTCTGTGCGTGGCGGTGACATGGGGAGCGAACCAGTCGACCACCTCGTCGTGCTGAACAGCCACGTCGTGTTGAACTGTCACATCGTGTTGAACTGTCACATCGTGCGAGACAGAGAGGACCGGTTCGTCGGTGTGCCCGACTCCGTCGGTGTTCACAAGTACCGCCTCTCCTCGTGTTCCCCAGAGCACCGGCGTCATGGGGAGGATTCCTGCGTCAGGTCTGGGGTATCTCCACCAGCGGGTCCGTCCTCGCCACGATCCTCTTCTCCGAGCGCGCCCCCCGCAGCCCGTGGGATCCTCGGGTCACGGCGAGATTCCCCACGCATCCCACGGCATACGGATGGGTTCCGACCAACAGGGTTCTGCAGATCTTCACCAGGTCCTGTTCGATCGATTCGGCCGACCGCAGGTCTCCCACTTCGGCGAGGCTTCCCGCCAGGATCATCCGGGCAGCGATTGTCCAGGGATGTCCCTGGCCCAGCCCGGCCTGCAGATCCTTCGCTGCCTGCGACCCGAGTTCGACCGCCCGATCCGGCGACCCGTCGCTGCGGAGGAACAACCCCAGGCTGCTGCGGCAGGTCGCGGTGAAGGGATGTTCCCGGCCTCTGGTCGACTCCCACCGCGCCAGACATTCCTGAGCCTGTCGAACGGCCGCACCGCTCTGTCCACGGACATGGTGATGGCCTGCCAGACCCAGCCTGCAGGCCAGGACATAACCATGATCGTCTCCGTGCAGGGTCCGGTAGTCGGCCAACACCTGTTCGTGCGTCGACAGCGCGGCCGGCCACGTGCCCATATCGCGTTTGACCACACAGATCCCGTTGCTCAGGAGAAGATCGAACCCTTGGTCGGGACCGTCGGGCGCCCGGCGCAGATCTTCCAGGGCAGCCTGCAACTCGTGCAGGGCCTGGTCCAGTTGCCCCAATTCCCTGTGGACATTGGCCAGTTGGGCGGCACACTGCCAGGCGAGCGGGTCGGCTGTGCCGAGGATCCGCAGGACCTTTTCCAGGATGAGCGTCCCACTCCGGGCTGCATCCTGTGTCCTACCGGCCAGCCCCAGGGCGAGCGACAGGTCGTGCTCGGCCCGCAGGGTGTCCAGGTGATCGTCCCCGTAGACCTGGCGGAAGCCCCGCCAGGTCGCGTGGTCCTCCGCCAGGGAATCGGCGAAACATCCCAGGCCGCGCAGGTCCGCGGCCAGTCCCCGCGCGATCATGAGGGTCCGCGGGTGGGTTATGCCCAGGTCCCTGCGCGCAGCGGCGATGACCTCCCTGCTGAGGCGCAGGGCAGCGCTGTCGTCTCCCAGCGCCCGGTGCAGGTTGGCCACCTGCGTGCCCAGCCGCAGCAGGGCAGGGTCCCCCGAGGGGAAGCGCGCCGTCCACCGTGCGCGGGTCGAGACCGCCAGATCCAGAACGGTCCGCCGCATCTCGACGTCCCCGGTGAGGTAATGGTGGCGCACCTGGCGGACGAACCATCGCCGGACGTCGTCCTCGTCGCTGTCCGAGGCCCCCGAGGGCACCAGATGCCCTCCCAGTTCCTCCAAGCGGGGGCGTCGGGGGTCGTCGTCGTCCGCCGCGTCGGTCGGGGCTGCCCCGGCCAGACCCCGCAGGACCCGGGCGTCCAGCATCCTGTGTTCCTGCTGGCTCAGAGTTGCCGTCAGGGAACTGTCCATCAGGTCCTTGGACCGCAGCCGTATCCGTCCTCCCCAGCTGAGGTCGAGCAGCCCCATTCGGCGCCCCGTCCACAGAGCCTGATGCAGCAGGGCCGAATCCGTACGCAGTTCCCTGGCATCGTTCTCGCCGCAGGACAGCGCGATTTGTTCGACCATCGGCGGGGCGCTCAACAGTCGGAAGTCCACCCCCAGACCGGACAGGCGAGTGCAGAAACGCCCGATGGCCAGGGCGAATCTCCCGGGCATGTCCCGCCCGAGACGTCCCAGCAGCATTGTCATGGTGGCGGAAACTGCGCAGCTCAGATCTGTGGGTAGGGCCGGACCCGCCTCGGGAGCCGCCACCGGGGCCTTCCGGGCCATCCTGTGGCGTTCGATCAGCTCCCGTGCTGCCCAGGTACAGGCCTGGGTACCGGAGACTCCCCGGGAACGCAGGGCTCTGCGCGTCGAGGCCAACCAGCGGGAGGACAGATCGACGACGACCGGGTGCAGGCCGACGGTCTGCAGGACCAGATCCGTCAGATCGTCCTGCAGGTCCCGGGCCCGTCTGTGCACAAGGGCCGCCGCGTCCTGGGCGGACAGTTCGCCGAGGACGCTTTCCCCCGACCCCGACCCCGACCCCGGCAACAGCTGGTTCCTGGAGGTGATCAGGACGTGCCCGCGCCCGCTCGTCGGGACCAGTTCCCGGAGGATCACAGGGTCGGTGACACCGTCGTAGACGAGCAACCATCGGTCCGTCGTGCCCGCGAGGTCCCGCAGCGCAGCCCGGGGAAGGTCTCCTTCGGCACGCACCGAGCGGAAGCGGCCCAGGGCGTTCAGCGACCGGCGGACAGCCTGCGCCTCCGCGGCCTCGATCCACCAGACGAAGTCGTACGCGCAGGCGAAACGATGGGTGTACTCCCGGGCGAGTTCGCTCTTGCCGACGCCCGCCGGCCCGTGGATCGTCCAGAGGAGCAGGTCGGAGGAGGCCCTCAGGGCATCGCGCAGGGCGTCGAGTTCCCTGTCCCGTCCGACGAAGAACTCGTTGCGGGGCAGGAAGGACCTGCGTACGGCCCTGCCCTGGTCCGGGGGGAAACGTGGCTCGGAGCGGGCCCCGCGGCGATCGCCCCCGTCGGGGGACTGCGCGACGGGCGTGGGCGTGTCCGGGGCCTGCGCGGGTATCCCGAGCCGCCGGGTGAGGACCTGCACGGCGACGTCGCCCGTCAGCCCGCGGAGGTCGATGACCTCGGCGTCCTCGGAAGGACGCAGACCGGCGGGCGGTTCCTGCCCCCGCCGGGCCTCGGGCCCGCAGTCCGACCACACGTGGATCCGGTCCTCGACCCCCGAAGGGAGGGACACCGGCCCGGACTCGCCGGGATCCTCCAGGACCATGACCGCAGAATCGGTCGGCAGGGCTGCGATGTCGTCGTGGAGCCACACCCCCCGCACGGAGATCCCCTGTGGTTCCAGGGAGTCCTTCATCCACTCGACCATGGGACGGTCGGCCGGGTGGTGCACCACGGCCAGATCCACCGGGCCTGTCGGACCCCGCAGGCCGATGGCCCGGCGGTACCGGGCCCGAGTGCCCGGGAGGACGGCCGGCGTCGGGGGCAGGGGCGTGTCGGCGATCGTTTCGGCGATCAGCCTGTACGCCGTCACCGGGTCGGGCACCGGCCCGTGCGTGGTGGGGGACTCCTCCGCCCGGTCGGACCCGGCAGACGGTCCCTCGCTCTCCTCGGGGAACAGCACCCCCAACGGAGAGCCGTCCTCCCCGTACCGGAAAGGCACGAAGAACGCGCCGTCCCCTCCCGGGACGTGGACAGTAGTCCCGGCGGCCTCTTCCGTCGTGAGCTCCGGGACGAAAGCGGTGCAGACCTGGGCGACGATCGAGTCGAGGCCTTGGCCCTGTGGCTGGGCACGGGCCGGGGCCGGCGTGGGCGTGGGGGCGAGGAAGGTGACGATCCCGCTGATCCGGGGGCGGACGAGCCCTCGGCGGGACACGGTCTGCAGGAGCTGGGCGCGCAGGTTGCGCGCGGCAGAGATCTGGGACGGGAACGCGCGCAGACAGACGACGACATGGTCGGCCAGTTCCACGGCGTCGGTGAGGGTGTGCTCGTCGGGCCGGGCCGGGAGCTCGATCAGCACGTGGTCGTAGGGGGCCAGGCACAGGGCCCGCCGTAGTTCGCGGAGGATGCGCGGTCCGGCGGGCGCGGTCCACAGGCCGGTGTCCGGCAGGGTGAGGACGTCGAGGGCCGACACCCCGTCCGGCAGGCGGTGATGTGCCATCAGCGGACGTGTCGCGCGCGTGACGCCGCGGGGGCGCACCGGCCCGGTGCGGTCGTCGCTCCAGGAGGACAGGGCGGTCTCCACCCGGGGATCCAGCGCCGGGCCGCTTAGCCCGACGGTGCTGCGGTAGGGCTCGAGGTAGCCGGTCACGGGGGAATCGCCGCCGTCGGCGTCCACGACGAGCACGCGCCTGCCCGTCACCGCGAGGTTCCAGGCGGTGTTCACCAGCGCACTGGTACGACCCACGCGGGAAGCCGATGCGACCGACACGGTGATGGTCGAGGCAGAGGTTGTCGCAGACGCCCTCATCAGGATCTCACCGACCGTCCCGTCGACCGACAGTGGTTGCTTCGAAGCGTGAGGTAATCGTACTGATCAGTGGGTGGTGCGCGGTGCTCTTTCTGCGAGTTGTCCCGTGGACACGGAAGATCTCCTACTGAAGACAGCTGGAGAATCCCCGGTAGAGATCATTTCGGTGGGACAGCTCCGACCAGCAGGTGATCAATGCCGGGGGCAGGAGGAAGGGATCGGCCTTCAACCCGGCCGTCCGGGAATCCGCTCCCGGACCCGGTACGGGCCCAGGGCCGGACTCCTGATTTTTTTGCGAAACATTCGCTGGAATGACGGTGTGAAGGAAGCGGTCCTCCACACCACGTCGGATGAGGTCCACTGCATCCATGAGGCCGATGATAGGTGACACTTCCGGTTAAACAGTGGAATAAGACAATTGACGTGCGGACACTGGGGGCAGGGCGCGGAACCGGATCGAGGGGTGCGGACCATGGGCGTCGTTCCGCTGCGCCAGTTCGTCATCAAGGTGACCAGCCGTTGTGATCTGCGGTG
>JAUPKJ010000304.1 GCA_030837505.1 Actinomycetota bacterium | reverse complement strand
GGAAAGCCCTGCCCAAGAGCCGCGACGGCATGCAGACCGGCGCCATCATGGGCCGCGCCGTCGCCGCCAACTCCGACGAAGCAGCCGTCGCCGACGCCTGGCTCCACTACTGGCAAGTCCGTACCAAATCCTTCATGGACGCGAAGGTCGACCCCGCTGCCCGCGACGCTGTCGCCATCGGCCTGGCAGCACAAGAAATTACGCAGCTGACGAACAATCGAAGAAAACTCAAGAAATACACTCACGGTGTCATCAACCTCAACCCGACCCGGATCATCATCAATGGAAATTTAGCAGTTCTGCTGGATTGTGCTATCGATGAGAGTCGGGATGTTTATTCGGATGGGACGATCGAATCGATAGACCTCCTTCCGACCGGATTCCGTGCCGATCTGAAACAGAATCAGGGTTCTTGGTACACGGAAAACTTCGTGTTCGAAGAAAAACTGTGCACCAACAAGGGCATGGAACAGGGATGATGCCCCGGGGATGCATGAAGGCGATGCTGGTTCTCCTGGTGCCGGGCTGGTGACCGGCTGCGGTGATCGTGTTCTCACCGTCCGCCCGACCTCTGCGGCTGTCCGATCCCCGGGGTCGGAACTCGATCACCCCGGGGGGTAAAACGGGTGGCCGAGGGCTGCTGGGCGCAGGTCCCAAGAAACGGCGGGACAAGAAGGCAAGTAATGACAGGGCCACCGTCGCGGTTTTCGCTTTTGAATGTGGAGACGTCGAGTTCGGCTGCCGTGAACCGCTCCTCCCGATGATCGAATTCACCCGGGGTGGGGGCGAGCCGCTCGCCCCCCACCCCGTTCCGCCCTGTTCTGGTCAGGGTGCGGCGAAGGCTGTTTCGACTGCTGCGAGGGCGTGGATCCTGGCGGTCGGGAACACCGGGACGGGGGAGTCCTGGGGGCCCACGAGGTGTTCGATCTCGGTGCAGCCCAGCACGATGCCTTCGGCTCCGTCGTTGACGAGTTTGTCGATGGTCCGGCGGTAGAAGTCCCGGGACTCCTGGCGGACGGTGCCCAGACACAGTTCCTCGTAGATGATGCGGTGGATCTCCTGGCGGTCCTCGGCGCTGCCGGGGGTGAGCACGGTGAGGCCGTGTCGGGCGAGCCTGGTGGTGAGGAAGTCCTCCTCCATGGTGAAGGCCGTTCCCAACAGGCCCACGGTTTTCAAGGAAGCGTGGTGGACGGCTCGGGCGGTCGCGTCGCCGATGTGCAGCAGGGGGATCGTGACGGCGGCCTCGATGTCGTCCGAGACCTTGTGCATGGTGTTGGTGCACAGGACGATCAGGTCGGCCCCGGCGGCCTGCAGATCCTGGGCCCTGCGCGCGAGGACAGCGCCGATGCCCGCCCAGTCCCCGGCGTCCTGCAGGTCAGCGATCTGCTGGAAGTCCACGGAGCGCAGGATGCAGTCCGCCGAGTGCAACCCGCCCAGGCGGCGTTGCACCTCCAGGTTCAGGATCCGGTAGTACTCGGTGCTGGACTCCCAGCTCAGTCCGCCGATCAACCCGATGGTTCGCATGCCGGCACAGTACGGAGGTTCCGTTCGCGCCCGCCACCGCCCGCCCCGACAACCCGCAGGCCCTCAGACGCGGTTCCCCGCCGTCCCCGTCGGTTTCCAGCAGGAGCCTCTTCCTCGCAAGAGGACTGACCACAGGGCCCCGGAGCTCCGCGTTCCACCGGACCCGTTCCCCCGAACGCTCCCAGTTCACTCCGTCGGACACAGCTGGGAGTGTTCGATACGCATGTTGTGGCAGTCCCGGGATCTTCTTTCCTCCGTCGTGGAGGTCAGGAGGACGAACAGCCTCTTCCACCACCGGTACCCCAGGTCCCGGTGCCTCACGGCGTCGGTCAGGCAGCTCAGGGCATCTCGGGCGTTCTTGTAGGCGTTGCGCCGTTCTTTCCGGAGGTCGGACTCCGTCTCCCAATAGGCCGGATCGTTCACGACGTACCCCCACCAGTACTTCACGAGCATGTCGGTGCGGTCGATCAGTTCTTCCAACGGCTGGGACCGGGCGACGGTGAGTCTCAGGTCCGAGATCGAGGCGTCCCACCGCGCCTTGGACTCCCGTAGTTTGACGGAGACTTCACTCCTGGCTCTCCGGGGGATGTCGTCGTCGTGTTTGAGGGCCTCACTGATGAGTTCTCTGTTGAGCCTGCTCACTTCCTCGTACCGGCTGCGCAACCGATCCTTCAGATGCGGGGGAGTCGTCGGGTAGGAGATCGGGCGAATTGTTCGGAGCTGCTTCTCGATCCTGTCCGTCTCGGCGAGGAACTTCTTTCGCCGCCTGCGGCGACGTCCTTTTCGAGAACCGGCGTGCTCCCGGGAGACGCGAATGTTCGTCTCGATGACGGATATCCCGGAAGTGGCCTTGAGGTTCTCCCAGGCCGTGTTGGCCCTGGCCAAGGCGTCGCACAGCCGTTCGTGTTCTTTCATTCTCCGGCTGTGGGACAGACTCAGCACCAGGACCGCGGCGGAGAGCAGGAGGGCCTCACTGTCCGGTGTAACCGTGGAGTCCTGCCACAGCGACCAGACGAAGAGCAGCAGCGAGGCGACGACCAGCAGGACCGCCGGCACCGGCCACAGGCACAGGACCCTGGGCCGATGGGAGGTGCACGAAATGCCGGGCGGGATCGAACTGGCCCTTCTCCGGATCGGAACTGTCATGCACACCGTCTCGGCCACTGTCTTCGCGAGCTTGAAGACAACGATGGAGACAGGCGAAGCGTCTACCGGGTGCCGGTCGCCATGGCCGTGGTCAGCCGTGCACCGCGCCGCCATACGGCACGGGTGTTGAGCGTGTCGCTGATGGTGGTGGTCGGGTCGCCGTCGACGAGCAGTAGGTCGGCACGCAGCCCGGCGGCGATGCGGCCCCGATCGTCCAGGCCGAACCGTCGCGCGGGGGTGCTGGTGGCGGCGCGCAGGGCCTCGACGGGCGTCAGTCCGGCTTCCACGAGGTACTGCAGCTCGTGGTGCACGCTGGCGCCATGGGCCAGGCCGCCCAGGAACGGGAGGGCCACCGACACGTCGGTGCCGACGAGGAGGTCGACGCCGGCCTCGTGCAGTGCCTTGACCGAGGCGAGGACGTCTTGGATGTTGCCCTGGGGGTAGCGGTCGAAGCTGGAGCGCAGGGTTTGTCTCCAGTCGTCGGGCAGTCGGTAGTCCACCCGCGGGTCGTCGGCGAGCGCTGCGCCGGTGATGCCCATCATCGACGCGTCGAGGACGATGCACGGCACGACGAACGCGCCTGATCGGGCGATGAGTTCGACGATCGTCTCGGTGTGGGGCCGATCCATGAACAGGTGCATCAGCCCGTCGATTCTGGCCTCGATCGACGTTCTGGTGGCGTCGACGGTCAGCGCGTGGGCGACGGTGAGCATCCCGTGCTGCTTGGCCGCGGCCACACCGGCGTTCAGTGTTGCCTGGTCCAGCATGGGCAGGCCGGGGTGCCCTTCGACGCTGCCGTCGTCGACCATGAACTTGATGTAGTCCGAACCGGTCTCCACCAGCTTCGGGATGAACGCCGCCGCATCCTGCGGCGTGCTGGAGAAAGGCTTCGTCGGCTTCGGTCCCGGAGGCGGTGCCCCGCCGGGCGGGGTCGCGTCCGGCGGGGGTCCGGGACGGAATCCTTCGGGGAACAGTTCGCTGGGGTGTCCGCCGGGCGGAGTGATGCCGAACCCGGACGACCGTACGTCGGCGACCGTGTCGTCGTCGGTGATGTGGACCCGGTTGTGGCGGGTGTTGGTGCCCTGCATCTCCAGTTCTGTGGTGACCCCGAACCGCAGCGCCAGCGCCAGGCTGCCGACGTCGGTGTGCACGTGGGCGTCGATCAGGCCGGGCAGCAGCGTCGCCCCGGCCGCGTCGACGACCTCGGCCTCCGACGGTGGCTCGCCGCCCACCGCCGCGATCCGTGTCCCGTCGATGATCACGGTGGTCGCGTCGAGCACTTCGTGTCCGTCGAAGATCCGTGCATTGGTGATTGCCGTCGTCATGGTTCGTCCCACCCTTCGTAACTCGCGTGTCGGTCCGGCCCACCGGCCCGCCGGCTCGTGTGCAACATAGCAGAAGTATGCGTGAAGTCATGTAGTTGCGTTTTGCAGATGCGTGCGGCTACAGTGACGCGGTGGACGAGCGGGTGGACGACGACGAACGCGACCAGGTGCTCGACGCGGTGGGAGCGGCGTTCGCCCGGCTGCGCCGTCGAACTGCCCTCGTTGACGTCGACCCCCCGGTGACCCGCACGGACCGGTCCCGCAGCCAGGTGATCAACCTCGTGGACGAGGCCGCCGGGGAGATAACCGTCGGTGGAGTCGCCGAACAGCT
>JAUPKJ010000303.1 GCA_030837505.1 Actinomycetota bacterium | reverse complement strand
TGCTCAGGACGATGCGGGGGTACGGCAGGCCGCCGTACGACGATCCACTCGCCTATGCCCTGGTCATGGCGTACTACGAGAAGATCGAGCCCTACGATCCGCCGTGGGACTACAAGGAGCTGGCCCGGAGGCCCGGCAATCGGGTGGGGCCGATGGGGATTCTGGCCTCGGAGTACAGCTTGATCGACAAGGTGAACGTCGTCCGTGGGCTGATCGATACCTTCGCCGTCCTGTACCCGCAGCTGCAGGGGATCGATTTCCGGCGCGACGTGCGGGAACTCGACGTGCCCGTGTACGTCCTGTTGGGGGATCACGAATTGAGGGCGCGTGCGGAACTGGTTCGACAGTGGCTCGACACCGTGGAAGCGCCCCGTGTGGTCCTCGAGCATTATCACGACTCCGCGCACGCTCCTCACGCCCAGGAGTACCGGCGGTTCCATCGCTTCATGGTCGACACTGTTCTGCCCCAGACCCTGCCGGGACGGTGACGACGCTCGGGACCGCGACCAGGGCGGTCGCGGTCCCGAGGGGGGAAATCGTTGCGAACGATGCTGCGCGGCACGGGCTTGTGGGGATCAGACGGCCGGAACCGTCCCCGTGAGTTGTTCGGTACGGGTCACTGGCCCCACACCAGGTTCCGGTAGGCCTTCGCGGAGGTGGGCTGACCGGTGTCGGGGTGCAGTTCGTACTGGTCCCAGAGGTTGAAGTACAGCTCGTACACCAGTTGGCCGGGCTCGGGGTGCTCGGGGTCGCCGGCGTGGGCGCGGAACCATTCGTTCATCGCCTCCATGTACGCGGGGGACTCGCCCCCACCGCCGTCGCACTTGTCGGTGTCCAGTCCGCAGTTGCCCCACTCGCCCACGGAGAACGGCACCCCGACGCTCTCGGCGTACTTCCTGTGGGCCTCGACGCCGACGGGCACGCCGTCCTCCGTCTTGCTCAGGGCTTTGACGATCGCGGCCTTGTCCGTGCGATGGGGCCAGGAGTTGTACGTGTCGACGCTGTAGAGGTCCACGACCGGTCGGCCCTGGTCGTCCTTCGCGACGAACAGCGAGCGGGGGTCGGCGTACCCGCTGCTGGTCCCGTCGTTCGCGCACAGGACCAGTGCGGGGGCGTTGTCCTCTCCGAAGACCTGGTAGCGCAGGGAGGAGAACTGGGTCAGGGCCGCTCGGAAGTTCTTCTCCTCCCCGGATTTGACGTTCCAATCGGACCAGGACCCGTTCATCTCGTGTGCGAAACGGATGTAGAGGTTTTCCGGGCCACGGTCTCCCCAGGCTTTCTTGAGAGCTTTCAGCGCGGTGGTCCAGCGGCTGTTGTAGGTGCCGCTCGCCGCGGCGGACCAGCTCTGTCCCTCTTCTTTGTAGATGGCGCCGACGGCGATGTCGTAGGGGCCGGACCATTTCTTCCACGCACCGTCCGAGGTGGACCACTGTCCGGTCTGGGCGTCCAGGGTGTCGTCCCAGCCTCCGCCCATCGTGATGGGTTCACCCCGCCAGGTGCCGAAGGAACCGTCCTGTCCCACGGGGTTGCTCATGTCGGCGCCGACGCCGCTGTACCAGCGTCGCCCCGTCGCGGTGGGAGTGTCGGTCGGGGTCGGGGTGCCCTGCGGCGACCTGGTGACCGTGACCGTGGTCGTCGGCCGGTTCCTGACGTACTCGTCCAGGAGACTCACCGCTGCGGCGGCCTCCTCGTCCGTCGGTGGGCCGAGGTCGTCCGCGACCGCTATTCCCGCTGTTGCGAGAACCAGCGCGGACAGCGCCGACAGTACGACCCACAGCTTTCGGGGTCGGGAATCACCCGCCATTGTGCACCTGCATCCTCCCGGAGCCTTCGTCCAGGACGTCGGCTCCACCGGTGTCGGGATTTCGGATGAATCCTCCGTGACGGACCGGGCGGAAGTAAACGGTGTTCGACGTCACTCGAACATGGCATTTCTTGTTTCTTTCCCGTGTTCGGGGGTCATCGTGGCAGGTCGAGCAGGCAGGCGCCGGGTTCGGCGAAGGGGCGGATTCCTGTGCCGTCGGCGTCGCACCCGAGGGCCTCCAGGAATCCCTGGGCCACTCCCAGGTGCACCCAGCAGACGACATCGGGGTGTTTACGGGCGACGTCGAGCATGGGGCAGCGGGTCAATCGGACGGTGGTGGTCCCGGCCGGCGGCCGGGGCGCGGGATCGACCGGAGCTGCGGAACAGGGGGCGAAGCCGAGATCGTCGAACAGTTCGACGAGACGATGCTGCCATGATTTCGGCCAGGTCGCCGGTCTGCCGCGTCTGCTGGACCTCGGACAGTGCAACGACGCCTACTCCGCGATCCGGATCGCCCTGGCCCTCGCCGACGAGTTCGCGTGCGGCGTGGACAAGTTGCCCCTGACCCTGGTCCTCAGCTGGTTCGAACAGAAGGCTGTCGCCGTACTCTTGACCTTGCTCTCCCTGGGGGTGAGGAACATCAGCTTGGGACCGACCCTGCCGGCGTTTCTCACCGCCCCGTCCGTCGCGCTGCTCGTCGAACGTTTCGGTCTGAGAACCGGTGCGGCCCCGGGGCAGGACCCGGACCAGGACCGAAACGAAGAACTGGCGGTGACCCGATGACCTCGGAACCCGAACAAATCTCGGAACCCGAACAACAGGACACCAACGCGGGGAGGGCCGTCCGCCTGTTCTCGTACGGGACCCTGCAACAGGTCGAGGTCCAGCGGGGGACCTTCGGCCACGAGGTCGAGGGCAGGCCCGATGAACTCGTCGGCTTCGCAACGGCGTACGTGCAGATCACCGATCCCGCAGTGGTCGCGCTGAGTGGCGCGGACCGGCACCCGGTGGTCGTGCACACCGGCGATCCCACCGACAGGGTTCCTGGAACGGTGTTCGACCTCACGGTGGAGGAACTGCGCGCGGCCGACGAGTACGAGGTCGACGACTACCGGAGGGTCGAGGTCGTCCTGGCCTCCGGAACGCGGTCGTGGGTCTACCTGGACAGGAGCTCCGCCCCGCCGCGGCTTCCCTGACCGGGTGAGACCGCCACCCTATTGCCGGTCGTTCTTCGGCTCCTGGGCCCGACGGCGACGCAGAAGGACGGTTCCCAGGCCTACGGCCAGGACCAGACACCCCAGTCCCCAGGCGACCAGGTGGTTCTGTCGACGGGAGTCCGTCAGATCCGCCGGCGGGCCCCCGTCCGCCCCGGTAACGTCGTCCGCCCCACCGGTCGGTGCGGTTCCGTTGACGCCGCCGGGCAGGGCCAGGCGCAGGATCGGCTGGTTCTTGCCCTCCGAGCCGAGCAGCAGGTGCTCTCCGCTCAGGGTGAGGGATTCCCCCTGCTCCTGTTCCGGCAGCACCGTGGTGTGCAGGGGCTGCACGGTCGAGCCCCTCGTCCAGGTCTCGACCGCGGGCAGGAGAACGAGATCGGTGTTCGAACGCAGGGCGAGCCGCCCGTCGGGCAGGATTGTCCCGTCGGTGGCCATCGGCAGTTCGACCGGGGCCAACCGTTCCAGGCGCCCGTTTCGGACCGCGACCCCTTCCGCGTCCTGCCCCTCTCGGGCGGCCGCGTTCGAATCCCCCGGCCAGACGCTCTGGGGGACCGCGTGAACGATTCCCGGATCGGTTTTGGTCACCAGGTACAGCCGGTTCGTACGGGGGTCTGCGAGGAGGGTCTCGGCGTCCGAGGCTCCGTCGGGGTAGGCCAGCCGCAGGACGAGGTCGGGGAGGATCGTGCCGTCCTCGAGTTTCTGCGGTTCTGCGATCAGCACGATGTCCACCGACGCGCGGTCCTCGTCGTTGTCCCCGATGTCTCCGATCGCGAGCATCGGGGTTCCTCCGGCGTTCCGCAGGGAGACGACCGCCTCCCAGTTCACCTTCGGGGCCTTCTTGATTTTGATCTTCGCTGCGGTGTTCCCGTCCGTGCCCAGCGCGAAGACGGTCGCTCCGCCACCGTCGTTGACGGTCCACAGAATCCCTGCGTGCAGCGGACTGGCCGCCAGGCCGGACGACTCCTGGATCCCCTCGTCCTGAACCACCCGATCCACCGTGGACTGAGTCTGAGTCTGGGACTGAGTCTGCGCCGGGCCCGCTGCGGCAGCGCAGACCTGGCTCCAGAGGAGCGCGAACAGCGGACAGAACATGAGGAGTGCTCCGCGTGCCGGCCGGGCCGTGCGTGCCCGCGCGCAGCTTCTGGGAACCATCCGTGTCATCCCGGCACCCTCACGATCGGGAGTAAGTTCTTTGATTCCTTGATCAAAATAGCATAAATGGATATTTCGGTCCGCCAGCACGCTCTCGAACTGATCGAGCGGTCCGACCTCGTCCAGGCGCCCCTGGCCTTCGTCCGTGAACTCGACGGGGTGGACGACGTCCAGGTGGGTGCCAAACTCCTGTATTCCCTGGGAGCCCGGTCGGCCGTGGTCACGGATAGGGCCGAGGGCAGTGGGTGGGTCGATCGGGACGGCAAGGCCGGCCGGGTCCCGGCCTTCCCCGTCCAGGCCGTGGACACCCTGGGCGCTGGGGACGTTTTCTGCGGAGGTCTGGCCCACGCGCACCTGTGCGGTCTGCCTCTGGAACAGGCCGTTGTCCTCGCTTCGGCCGCAGCTGCCTGGAAGGTCCGCCGGTGGGGGAAGACGCGCTTGCCGAGCGAGACGGACCTGCGTGATTTCATCGACCCGTCGTCCTGCCGCTGAACGCCCTCGTCGTCACGAGCCGTGCACCGGCCGGTATCCCTGTCCCCGTACCTCCGATCGACCCGTTGGGAGACTTACGTGTTCCTCGACTCCGCCGGCCTGGAAGACCTCACCGCCGCAACGAAACTGGGGTTCGTCACCGGTGTGACCATGAACCCGTTGCTGTTGCGCAGAGCCGAGGTCACCGACGCCCGCGAACACCTCGCTGCGGCCCTCCGGGCGGCTCCCGGAATCCCGATCCTCTACCAGCCGTGCTCCGAGGAACCGGAGACCTTCCTCGTCCAGGCCCGTGAGGCCGTCGAGACGGCACCCGACCGGATCGCCATCAAGGTCATGGCTCTGCCGCCGTTCTACGCCGTGGCCCGGAAGCTGGTGCGTTCCGGGGTGCGTTGCGCCCTGACTGCCGTGTACACCCCCGGGCAGGCCCTCGCAGCCAAGGATGTCGGGTGCGAATGGGTCATTCCCTACGTGGACCGGGCCGCTCGACTCCTGTCGGGAGGCGAGGACCTGGTCCAGGACCTTCGCGTCGTCCTGGACAGCGTGGACGCCCGGACACAGATCCTGGCAGCGAGCCTGAAGTCCGGCGAACAGGCTGTTCAGGCCCTCCGGGACGGTGCCAACGAGGTCAGTGTTCCCCTGTCCGTTCTGGGGGAACTCTCTTCCCACGAACTCTCGGGCACCGCCGCCGAGGGGTTCGCCGAGGCCGCCGCCGAGATCCGGTGGTGATCGTTCCACCCCGCCGCGCTCATGGCGCGGCGGGGTCTGTTCGGCCGGGGGGAACGGACGGTGAGGAACGGTGGATTCAGGGGCCTTCCGGACGTCGTGCCTTTCCCTTATCGAGGATGACGTAGACTTGCAGAGCCTGTTCAGCTCGGAGGGGATAGCGGTGTTCGGTCGTTCGATTCTTCCCATGACGCTCGGAATATTGTTGGTCACTGGGTGTTCCGGGGTGAAAGGTGACCAGGACGACGTAACGGCGTCCCCCGCTGCGAACGAAGGCTCGATGTCGCCCTCGGCCGTCGGCCGCGCAGGGGCGGAGGCCGTGAGCCAGGGCAGCAGATTCGTCGATCCTCAGGGCGGGTACAGCATTTACATCGGAAAGACCTGGGCTCCGATGCTGGCGGCCAGATCGAAGGACGCGATGATGTGGTCGCTGGATTCCTCGGACGGTGGGGCGGTCCCGGGCGTCAATGTCTTCTCGGAGGAGACGGACGGCAAGGACCTCGATGACTATCTGCAGTTGAGCGCCAAGAACATGACGGCTCTGAAATTGCGGAAGAGGGAAACCGTCAGGACCGCGGACGGCGGAGTGCTCGGGGTGCTGGAGTATTCGGGTTCCCTGACCGGTAGGAAGAACGATCGGGAATACCATTTCCTCGGTGTGGTCGATGTCGTCGGGGAACGGGCGGTCGTGGCCACTCTCGCGGCGTACGAAGAGGATTTTGCCGACCTGCGGGCCCGGACCGAACCGTACCTGCTCACCTTGAAAGGCAGCTAGGTCCTGTTCCCCGCGCGGCCATGGTGCGGGCCGGGGAGATTCGGGCATAAAAAATGCCCCGCCGATCCCGTAGGACGACGGGGCGGAATACACGTAAGTATTGGTGAGATCGGCCCGCTCCGCAAGTCTGGATCCGTGGTTTCCGTTGTGCGATAGTGATTTGCCGCTCCGTGATGGGGAAGCTGTCCTTCTTTGTCGATTATCCGTTCTGCTGTTGGAAATTATTACATTGTGCGGGGTGTCCTTGGGTGGCCCGGTGGGGGGAGCCCATCGGTGCTGCTCAGGAGAGTCTGTTCCTCGGCCGGGTCGATTTTTGTGTAGTCGGTGAGGTCCTGCACCTGGAGGTACGCCTCCTCGTCGAGGTGATGACACCAGGGCAGCCTGCTGCCTGGCAGGCAGAGTCGGCCGGCCCCTGACCACGAGGCCACCTCGACATGGCTCAGGCGGGTCTTCATGATTATTTCCAGCGCGGGCTGAAGATCGGAGTCCGCGGACAACAGGATTGCCGCATCGAAGGCTCTGATCATTGCCAGACGGACCAGATCGACCGCGATGGCGACATCGATCCCCTTCTCCACGGCCGGGGCGCTGGGCCAGCCCTTGGGATACCGCAGTGGACGACGGATCACCGTGACCTGAGGGTCCCTGCGCCAGACGTTCGCCTGGCGGTCGTTCGCCGCAGCAGACTTGGCCTGCAGGTTCGGGGACGGCCTTCCCCGGTACACCCGGACCCCTACGAGGGACGACGGACTGCGGCGTCGGGCGAGCAGGAGCTGCCCCAGTCGCAGGGGATCAATGTGACCGACCTCGGGTGGCACCGGGGGCTTGTGGAAGCAGCGACGTGCCCACCCGAAGAGATTCTGGTAGTCGATGAAAATCGTTACACGAGTCGGAGGCATTTTTCAGCATCGTTTCCCCGAAAAAAGTGCCCCGTCGATCCCTTGGGACGACGGGGCGGAATACGTATGATTATGGGGTCCGGTGGGTTGCCGCGCAAGGCCCTGGTTAATTGTACATATGTCCCTGTCAGGGTTCCGAGCGGCGCTTTGCCGAAGGTCCAGCGGCGGTTCTTTCTCCACCCGTCCGTCAGCAGGACCAACCGGAAGTGCTCGATGGACCGGGCCGCGCCGAGGGAAGAATCCGCTCGGCCGCAGCCCGGTGCTCACCGTTACTTCGGAGGAGTCCCGAAGATCAGCTCACCGTCGTGATGCACGGTGATCCGGTCCCAGTTCTTCAAGGACGTATGTCCCTGGTCGAAGGACCAGTCGTCGCTCTGATCGAAATCTCCGTGGTCGTTTCGGTGCACCCTGTTCTGAATCGGGCCGGTGCTGTTGCCGGGGAAGAGTTTGCCAGCCCCGGAGGTGAATCCGAGTTCCAGGTAGTGGTCGGCTCCTTCGACCGCAGGGGAAAGGCCCACGAAGCGGCCCGTGACATTCGAACAGCCCCGGGGGGTGTAGTCGCAGGCGTACGACGGCGTGGTGTCGCCGTCGGCCGTGAACCAGTACCGAACCGTCAGCCTCGACAGGGTGACCGGGGTCTTCCCGGTGTTCGTCACCTGCAGCGCGTGGGCGATCCGCGGGCTGGACGCTGTCCCGGTCATGTCGGAGTACTGCGCGGTGACCTCGGGGTCCTCCGGCTCCTCCACAGGGGGGCCGCAGGTCTCATTGGTCGTCTTCGAGGGCTCCTGACCGAAGAGCAACTCGCCGTCCAGATACAGCGGGACGTGGGGGTCGGGATCGGACTTCCACTTCCCTTCGGTCAGCCCCGCGTAGCTGGGATCGTTCACAGGGTCCCAGTAGTTCTTCCAATCGGCGGTCTGGGCCTCGTTCAGCCCGAACTGCAGGTCCCTGGCACCCGAGACCGGTGCCGTCGACCAGTCCAGGGTCACGTAGTGCACACAACTGTTCGGGCCACCCCAGCGGACAGGTTTCCCGACCGTGGCCGGATGACCGTACCGGGTGCCCGAGGCGTCGTAGTAGATCTCGGTGCTGACGGCCTCGATCCCCTGCCCCTGTTCATGGATCTCGCTGATGTCGAAGAAGTACCGGGCTGTCAGACCCTTCTGGACGTGCGGCGGGCGCATAGAGTCGTTGTGAACGGTCACGGTCACCTGCGAGGAACTGCTCGTGTTCCGGGTGGACACGGCCGTTGTGTAGTAGTCGATGGTGCTCGGTTCCAACGGCGGGGTGAACGACGTCATCTTCTGGTCCTGGCCGTAGTACTGGTACAGCCCGGCGAGCGCTCCGACGAGGGCGGCGTTGTAGTCGACGGCGACCTCGTTGTACACGTAGTCCGTCGTCAGGTCCTTGTGCTCGTCCTCGAGACCGGGGCCGCCGACGAGTCCGCCCCACAGGATGTGCCGGTGGGTCGAGGGGTTGTCCTGGTCGTTCGTCAGGGAACCGTGGGCAGCGGCGTGGTGCGGGTGCTGGGCGGCGACGGCGTCACCGCCGACCAGGTCACCCACCCCGGGGGTCGTGCTGCCGAACCCCACGATGTAGGAGCGTTTCAGGGGGTTGTCGCCCATGATGTAGTTCATCTGTCCCATGGCCCAGTCGCTGAACTTCACGCCCTTGGGGTCGTCGGGGAAGTGGTTCCTGTACGCAAGGGCCGTGAGCTGACCTGCGGTGTTGTACCGGGCCGAGCCCCATCCGGCGAGGACCTGGTAACCGCCCGGGCTGCGGGCCAGGAAGGTCGTGTCACTGCTCAGGTCGTGCGGAACATGCGACCAGTACTCCACGTGCCATTTGTCGAAGTAGTGGACGGAGTCCCGCACCTTGGTCGGCAGGGTGGTGTCCTTCTGGACGATCGGGTCCAGCAGGCTGAAGACCCCGCCCCATTTGGTGTCCCAGGACATCACCCAGATGTTGTTCCAGCCGTCCGTGGAGTTCCCGACGATTTTTTTGATGTAGCCGGTCCAGTTGCCCGCCGAGTCCGTGGACAGGATGTCGTCCAGGTAGTCGCTTTCCGAGGTCGCCATGTACAGCCAGGTGGCGGCCCAGGAGAGTTCGTCCTCGTCGAAGCTCGATCCGTAGAAGCCCCCCGAGTAACCCAGGCCCCGGTGCTCGACCGCGAATTCGTACAGGGCTTCCGCCGCGGTCAGCAGTTTCCGGGAGTAGGTGGGGTCGGAGTCCTTCACGAGCAGGGAGTGCACTGTCAGGGCGGCTGCGGCTCCGGCCGACATGTCGCTGGCCGGTTTCTCGGCGGTCGCGAAGTACGCCGGGCGCGGGTACTCCTTCTCGTCCTGCAGCTCCGGCGCGCCCCAGTAGGCGTGGTCGACCGAGCCGTCGCCCACCTGGTAGGCGAAGGCCACGACCTCCCCGGAGGAGTTACGGAACAGCGAGCGCAGGAAGTGGTCGCTGAACCAGGCCATCTGCTCCAGGGCGTGGTCCCAGGTGTTCGTGGCCTTGTAGCCCTCCGGGAATTCGTACAGGCCCCAGCCGAGGGTCGAGGCGGTGTAGGTGGCCGGGAGGCCGAACTTGACGTGGTCCCCGGCGTCGTGGAAACCGCCGGACAGGTCCACGGTGCCGTTCCCGTCCGGGTCCAGGAGGGCTTTGTTCTGGGAGATGAACGACGCCGACATGTCGGTGCCGACCCAGTTGCTCAGGGGTTTGAGCGCGACGGCCTCGTCCTGGACCTCGGAGTCCCCGCGCCACTCCAGGGGTTGGTGGCCCTGTGAGCGGGCGGCCCCGGACTTCTCGGCGTCGTAGAAGTAGAGGGATTGTTGGAGTGCCAGCGGCAGGCTGTAGTGGGGGACGGCTGCGAGTTCTGCGGGGGCCGGGGTCGGGGCCGCCGCCGCGGCCGTCCCCGTGGCCAGGGTCAGGGCTCCGCAGAGCGCGAGCACTGCCGAGCGGGGGGGCGGTCGGTGTTCCCGAGCGCTTCGGGGAGGGGTTCCCGAACGCCTGCGGAAAGGACGGGACATGGAAATTACCTCACTCGTGATGGTCGATTTTCTTGCCGGGGGCGGACGTCCCAGGCCGACGATGCAGGTGGAAAGGTCGGGTTCGGCGCACATCGTCGGGTGTTCCCCCATCGGCGTCAATGGATGACAATCCGTGCCATGAGGTTCACCCGGGTACGTTCCGCCGTCCGCCGCCCAGTCCTCGCCGTGGGGTGCGTCTGTGCCGTGCTGGTGCTGGGACAGACACCGACGAGCGCCCTGGAGGTCGATGACCTTCCGGATCCGGTCACGGGACACGCCACCTGGTTCAGCGGGCTGGGCGGCCCCTACGGCGGGTGCGGGCGGACCCAGGACTCCCTGGAGACGCAGGATTTCGTTGCCCTGAACGTCTACAACACCCCGGGGGACTACACGTACTACCCGCGTCCGCTCACCGGGAAGAATTTCGAGCTGCGGGGCATGTGGAACAACGGCCACAACTGCGGTCGTTGGGTGCGGGTGACGATGG
>JAUPKJ010000302.1 GCA_030837505.1 Actinomycetota bacterium | reverse complement strand
GCGGGCAGACGCGAGTGACAGATCCGACGGCCGTGGAAGATCAGCCGGTGACAGAGCATTGTCCAGTCCCGGCGTTCGAACAGCTGGGCCAGATCGTGTTCGACTTTGACGGGGTCCTGCTCACTGGTCCAGCCGAGGCGGCGGGAGAGGCGTCCCACGTGGGTGTCCACGGCGAGGCCGGGGACACCGAAGGCGTTGCCGAGGACGACATGGGCGGTCTTGCGGCCCACTCCGGGCAGCGCCACGAGCTGTTCCAGGCGTCGGGGGACTTCGCCGCCGTGCTCGGTCACCAGACGGTCCGCCAACTGGGTGATGGAGCGTGCCTTGGCTCGGAAGAACCCGGTCGACATGATGATTTTTTCGAGTTCTGCACGGTCCGCCGCTGCGTAGTCGGCTGCGTTCCGGTATCGGGCGAACAGCTGCGGTGTCACCTGGTTGACCCGGGCATCGGTGCATTGGGCGGACAGGACGGTGGCCACGAGCAGTTCCAGGGGTGTTCCGTGCACCAGTTCGCAGTGCGCGTCGGGGTGGTGCTCCGCCAGGACCCGATGAACCTTCCTCGCCCGCCGTTTCACCGCCAGAGGCGTCTGCGCGAGCGCCCCGGACGGGGCCTCTGTTGTCACGCCCACTGTCACAGCGTACGTTGCCACGTCCTCGGGCCTGTTTCGCCACCTGGTGAAACAGGCCCGGCCCTGACTCCAATGGGTGCAAGGGGCATCCCGACCGGGTGAGAGGGATCCCCCGGGAGACTGACTCGTCGGAGCCGGTATCAAGACCCAACACCGATCACGCCGATCCGCAAGTCAACGTGGTTCCTCGAACAGTGGACCCCATGGCTCTCATCGTCCGGTCCGTCCGGCGGTAGGGGCGGTGGCTTCTTCACGGGCTGGAGGTGTCCGGATGTCGCTAGCCGCACAAGCGGACCAGACGCTGGACGAGTTGCGCGCCCGGCAGGAGGCGCTGATCAGTGAGCTGCGCGACGTAGATCACTGGCGACGGCTGGTCGAGGCTCGTCTCGATCTTGCTGTGGCCGCAGTGACCTGCATCGATGAGCTTGCCCTTCGCCGTCTGCCGCCCACGGGAGCCCCTCCCTGCGAGTTGCATGCGTTGCTGGGGATCCCGTCCGGGACGGAGGCTCTGGCCGAGACGTCGGTACTGGTACGACTTCGCGAGACATTGCGGGTGTTGGGCGAGTACTCTGCCGAACTGCAGGCCTGCCTGCGCGGAGTTTCCCAGGACCTTGCCGAGCGTCTGGTGCTCGGTGCACAAATTTTGTTCCACCCGGACCAGTTGTCCGAACAGGGCACCGTGTCCGACGAACAGGGGTTCATGCCCGAACAGGGCACTGCGTTCGAACCGAGGACTGTGTCCCGGAAAGGGATCGGGCCCCGGAAAGGGACGGTGACCTCCCTGGGATCGGCGTCGACGGCCGGTTTCGGGCCTGCGACGGGAACGGAAGACAACACCGGGACAAGCATCGGGGCCGACACCGGGACACCGGCGGCGGCCAGCGACGAGTCCCGGGGAATACCGCCGAGATCCGGCGTCGTGTGGCTGCCGATTACCGGCGGGGCCGACGAAGGGTCTGCTTAATGCTGCCTGCGATCGGACCCCCTGGTAGGGCTGTTGCGTGCTGTGAGGCAGACTTCCTGCGGTGCGTCGTGTTCGACGGCGCGGGCGTGAGGAGGACGCGTGGACGACGACGTCGTTCGGCAGGCGCCATTGTTCGCAGCGCTCGACGACGAGGCTGCCGGAGCACTCAGGGCCACCATGACCCGGGTCGACCTGATGCGTTCGGAGATCCTGTTCAACGAGGGGGAGCCGGGGGACCGGCTGTACGTCATCGTCGACGGCAAGGTGAAACTGGGGCGGACTTCCGCGGACGGCAGGGAGAACCTGTTGGCGGTGCTCGGACCGGGGGAAATGTTCGGAGAGCTGTCCCTTTTCGATCCTGGTCCGCGCAACGCGACGGCCACGGCGATCGCGGACACGATGCTCATCGGCCTGGGCAATGACGACCTGGTCTCCTGGTTGTCGGGCCGTCCCGGCGTCGCACGTCAGCTTCTGGGAGCCCTCGCCCGTCGTCTGCGTCGAACCAATGAATCACTGGCCGATCTGGTGTTCTCCGACGTCCCCGGCCGCGTGGCCAGGGCTTTGCTCGATCTTTCCGAACGTTTCGGTCGTCCCACGGACGACGGCCTGCGCGTTGCGCACGATCTGACCCAGGAAGAGCTGGCCCAGCTGGTGGGCGCGTCCCGGGAGACCGTCAACAAGGCCCTGGCCGATTTCGTGGCCCGCGACTGGCTGCGTTTGGAGGCGCGTGCCGTCGTCCTGCTGGACATAGAACGCATGCGTAAACGCGCTCGTTGACCGACTTTCGTTTCTTCGGGCGTGTCGCGTTCGGAAACAGTCGGAGGCCTGGGGGATGACCGAGTTTCGACTGATCGGCACGGGAAGTTCCTTCGTGTGAGTGGATCATTCCATTCCTGACGACTGTCTGTGAAATCCCTGGTGATCCACCGAGGGTCAAGAGTTGTCAACTCTCGGTCACTTGCGTCGTGGGCGGTCCTTCGAAGGTGAGAACGGACACTCTGAGGCATTAAGGTCACTGACATCCACGATCGGGGGCGGGTCGCTGTAGGACACGCTGCCGATCTTTCACCGCGGTCAGGGATGCGACCGCCGACACGGGGACGATGGATGGGGGAGATAGAAAATCTCAGCCTCGAGCAACTTGCTGAGGCAGCCGGAATGACGACCCGCAACGTGCGCGCTTACCAGACACGGGGGCTCATCCCCTCGCCGGTGCGCGACGGGCGGTGTGCCCGCTACAGCGCTCGACATTTGAGACTGTTGTTGTCGATCCGCCGTGCGCGGGAACGGGGGGCCACCCTGGGACTGATTTCGGACCATCTGGCGAGTGGGGGCTCGCTGGACGGCACGGCATTGTCCGATCGCTGGCTCGTGGGACAGGAGAAACACCGCCGTTCGGGGGATCCTCCGGGCAGCTGGCGGGATCTGGAACAGGTCCTGCCCGGTCTGCCCGAGGTCGAGTCGGCGGACTGTGTCTCGGCTTTCGAAAGTCTCGTGGAGTCCGGGCTGTTCCGACGGGAGGGCTCGCGGGTGCTCGTCGCGGCCGATCTGGCGGGCGCCCTGTCGGCCCTGCAAAGGGCCGGGGCACAAGCCACCATGACGCTTCAGGTGGCTGCGCACACGATGGAGACGATCGAACGAACCGCCGACGATCTCAAGGAGAGGCTGAAGGATTTGCCGGAGACCACTGCCGGACTGGCCGTGGACCTCGTCGTGATCGTGGCGAGGGGCCTTCTCTCCAACCGGATCATTCTGTCCGAGACCGTCTGACAGCACGACAGCACGACCGGCACTACAGCACGACCGGCACGACAGCGGCCCGCCCGTTCCCCGAACGGGCGGGCCGTACGGCTGTCCCCGGTCAGGCCGGGGACACCGAGAAGACCAGTTCGACCTCGACCGGTGAACCGAGGGGGAGTCCAGCCACCCCCACGGCGCTGCGCGCGTGCCGTCCTGCGTCCTGGAAAACCTCCTGCAACAGCTTGCTCGCACCGTCGATCACAGCGGGCTGCCCCGTGAAACCGGGCTCTCCCACCACGTATCCGACGACCTTCACGACCCGTACCACGCGGTCCAGGTCCCCGACCACCGACCGGAGCGCGGCCAGGCCGTTGATCGCACACTGGCGTGCCAGTTCGCAGGCCCGTTCGACCGACACCGAGCCCGGACCGTTCCCCACGAGCCCCTTGGCAAGCAGCTCACCGCCGACCAGCGGAAGCTGCCCGGACACCCAGACCCGGTCCCCGTCCAGGACCGCGGGGACGTACGCGGCCAGGGGAGCCACCGGTTGCGCAAGCTCGATCCCCAACTCGCTCAGCCTCTGTTCGACCCTGCTCATCACCGGTCCAGCCCTTCTTCGCCGAAGCCGCCCCCGAATCTCAGGAGCGAGGACGCTTCAGGTAGGCCACGAGGCCCTGCCCCTCCGGACCGGGAACGACCTGGACGAGTTCCCACCCTTCCTCGCCCCACTGATCGAGGATCTGTTTGGTCGCGTGCACGAGCAGCGGAACGGTGGCGTACTCCCACTGAGGCATGGGGGAACCGTACCGCGAGAGGCACAGGGACACCTGGCTGAATACCCTGGATGCCGTGCCGGTAGTCGAGCATCCGCCCCGAGACACCGATTGGGCCGGTGTCCGGCTGCACGTCGTGAC
Source organism: Actinomycetota bacterium (assembly GCA_030837505.1). Lineage (GTDB taxonomy): Bacteria > Actinomycetota > Actinomycetes > Actinomycetales > Kineosporiaceae > JAUPKJ01. The sequence goes on along the minus strand of JAUPKJ010000302.1, from coordinate 6,886 downwards.
AGGGAAAGGCGGTACCGGCAAGACCACGGTGGCCGCGGCCCTCGCCCTGGCCCTGGCCCTGGACGGTCGCAGGACGCTGCTGTGCGAGGTCGAGGACAGACAGGGAATCGCCCAGCTGTTCGACGTCGCTCCGCTGCCGTACGCCGAGCGCAGAATCGCCCTCTCACCGGGCGGCGGTGAGGTCTGGGCCCTGAGCATCGAGCCCAAGGCCGCCCTCCTGGAGTACCTGGACCTCTTCTACCATCTGGGCAGAGCGGGCAAGGCCCTGGAGAAGATGGGCGCGATCGACTTCGCGGCCACCATCGCCCCCGGGATCCGCGACGTCCTGCTGACCGGCAAGGTGTACGAGGCCGTGCGGCGCAGGAAGGCCGGAACACCGGTCTACGACGCCGTCGTGCTCGATGCTCCTCCCACCGGCCGGATCGGACGCTTCCTCAACGTCAACGAGTCGGTCAGGGAACTGGCCAGGGCCGGCCCCGTCCATCGCCAGGCCGGATCCATCATGGCCCTGCTGCGTTCGCCGATGACCGTGGTGCACCTGGTCACTCTTCTGGAGGACATGCCGGTCCAGGAGACCGAGGACGGGACGGCAGAACTGCGCCGGATGGGTCTGCCCGTCGGCGGGATCGTGATCAACCAGGTCCGTGAGCAGATCCTTCCCCGCCCGGTTCTGTCCGAGGCGCTCGCCGGGCGACTCGACCCAGCCCCCGTGCATGCAGGTCTGCGGGCCGCCGGGCTGACCGGCCGGGGCCATCGTGCCCTTGCGGCGACGGCGGGCACGGAACTGATGACGGAGGGTCTGATCGCGCAGGCCGTCGATCACGGTGTGCGGGTGGCACTGGAGAACCGTCTGCGTCACCGGCTGACCCGTCTGGAACGTCCCTTGTACGAGATCCCGGCTCTCTCCGGGGGAATCGATCCCGGCTCCCTGTACCGAACTGTGTCCGTGCTGCGCGAGCAGGGGATGGCCTGATGCCTGTCGATCCCTGGCCCGAGGACCAGCCCCGTCTGGACATCGACGGGCTGCTGGACGACCCGACCACTCGGGTGGTGGTCTGCTGCGGGGCCGGAGGGGTCGGGAAGACCACGATCGCTGCGGCTTCGGCTCTGCGGGCTGCGGAAAGGGGACGGCGTGTCGTCGTCCTCACGATCGACCCCGCTCGACGTCTGGCGCAGGCTCTGGGGCTGGAGGAACTGGACAACGTTCCCCGCACGGTCGAAGGACTCCTGCCGGGGACCACCGGCCGCCTCGACGCCATGACACTCGATATGAAACGGACCTTCGACGAGGTGATCGAAACACATGCGACCCCTCAGAAGGCCCGACAGATTCTCGAAAATCCCTTCTACCAGGCCTTGTCCAGTTCCTTCTCCGGGACACAGGAGTACATGGCCATGGAGAAGCTGGGGCAGCTGCGGGCCCGAGCGGAAGGCGAGCCCGACGGATGGGACCTGATCGTGGTCGATACCCCTCCCAGCCGGTCGGCCCTGGATTTCCTCGATGCTCCTGGGCGTCTCGGCGCCTTCCTGGACGGTCGGTTCATCAAGGTCCTCAGCGCCCCGGCCAAGGTGGGGGGACGGGCCTATCTCCGGGTGGTCTCGGCGGCGCTGGGGACAGCCACCTCGGCCCTCAGTAAGATCCTGGGCGGCCAGATGCTGCGCGACGTCCAGACGTTCGTCGCAGCCCTCGACACCATGTTCGGTGGATTCCGGGAAAGAGCGGACCGTACCTATCGTCTCCTGCAGGAGCCCGGAACCCAGTTCCTCGTCGTGGCAGTCCCCGAGCAGGACGCCCTGCGGGAGGCCTCCTACTTCGTGGATCGACTGGCCTTGGAAAAAATGCCTCTGGCGGGGCTCGTGCTCAACCGGGTCCACACCCCCCGTGTGGAGAACCTGTCGGCGGACCGGGCGTCGGCGGCTGCGGAAGAACTGCAGGAGACGGGCGAACACCCGTTGACCAGGCAACTGCTGCAGGTGCATGCGGACCGTATGCATCGCCGCGAACGAGAACTGTCCGTGGCGGGGCGTTTCACCGGGGCACACCCCCGCGTCCCTGTGGTCCACGTGCCTGCCCATCCCGGGGACGTCCACGACCTGGAGGCCTTACGGCAGATCGGGAACGAACTTGCCAAGGGCTGAGACGCCGGGCAACGGGTCAGGCAGGTCAGGCTGATCCCAACAGTCGAAGGCCCCGTGACCGGGCCGTCACAGGGCCTTCGACGAATTTTTGGGGAAGACGCCGTCCGGGCCGCTACCGGGACGGCATCGTGTCTGTCAGCCTGCGAACCGCTCCTCCACCTCCGACGCCGCGCTGCGGGCCGCAGCGATGGTGACCATGCGCTCGTGCTCTGCTCTGGCAATCTCGAGCAGACGACGCCACGACTGGACATTGGGCCGCCGACGTAGGAGAGCCCGCCGCTCTCGTTCGGTCATTCCGCCCCATACTCCGAACTCAATGCGGTTGTCCAGTGCGTCGGCGAGACACTCCGTGCGTACCGGACAGGACATGCAGACCGCCTTGGCGCGGTTCTGGGCTGCTCCCTGCACGAAGAGGGAGTCCGGATCGGTCGTACGACAGGCGCCTTGTGACGCCCACTCGTAGGTGCTGTTACTCCTGGCCATCAAGGTGTTTCCTCCCGTGTGCCCCCGTGGGCCCGGCGCCCGCCCCCCGAGGCCGGTCCGACCTAGTTGACGCTATGTCACCGGCTGTTGTCCGCATACGGGCCGTCCGGATGATTTTCGATAGTCCGAAGAGCTGATCTATGACTTAGAGTAGTTGGTGAGCTACTTAAAGTCCAATTTTTGTGTCTAGGAGATCACGATTCTGATCCCGCAGGGGGAAATGTCACTTCAGGGTTCAGGAGGGGACGTTTCAAGGCGTCCCTCACTCGCTGTGGGGGTCCCCGGAAGGGGTGAATCGGGGACGTGAGGGACGCCGCAGGACGTCTGTGGACGAATACTGGCTCGGGGGGAAGATCGAGGCGCGACCATGTCTTCAGGAGGCACGAGGGGTGCTTCCACGGACATTCGAGGGACGTAGGGTGTTCCCCATGCGGAACAGCCCTCTCGGCGTGTCGCGCGCTCTCATCCTCCTGGTCGGTTTCGTCGCGACCAGTCTGATCTGCGGAGCCCTCACTGCGGGACTGCTCATCCCCGTGATCGGCGGCGCCGGCCAGTTGACGCTCGCCGGTACCGACTTCTTCAACTCCCAGCCGGTGAACTTCGTGGACCAGCCGGCGGCCGAGGAATCGACGATGTACACGTCGGACGGGCGGGTCATCGCGCACTTCTACGACGAGAACCGCACCAACGTCCCGTTGTCGAAGATCTCGCTCAACATGCAGAACGCGATCATCGCGATCGAGGACGCCCGCTTCTACCAACACGGCGGAGTCGATCCCCAGGGCCTCCTCCGGGCGTTCGTCAACAACCAGACCGGTGGGGCCACCCAGGGGGCCTCGACACTGACGCAGCAGTACATCAAGAACGTCAATGTCGAGAAGGCCAACGCAGCGGGCGACAAGGACGCCTACGAGAGGGCGATCGCTCAGACCCCCGCCCGCAAGATCGAAGAGGCCAAGACCGCCGTCTGGCTGGAACAGCACTACTCCAAGAAGCAGATCCTGGAGAAGTACCTGAACATCGCGCTGTTCGGCGAGGCGACCTACGGCGTCGAGGCTGCGGCCGAGCGTTTCTTCAGCACCTCGGCCGCCAAGCTGACGCTCACCCAGTCCGCGACCCTCGCCGGACTCGTGCAGTCGCCGTCCACCTACAACCCGCTGGTCCCTGCCAACCGCAAGGCTGCGACCGAGCGGCGCAACCAGGTCCTGACCCGGATGCGCGAGCTGGACATGATCTCCGAGAAGGTCTACAGGAACGCGACCGGCAGCAAATTGGTGACCAAACCGGCCACCAGCAACAATGGTTGCATCGCGGCCGGGGACCGCGCCTACTTCTGTGAGTACGTCCGCAAGCTCATCGAGATCGATCCCCGTTTCAATGCCCTGGGCAAGACCCAGCAGGAACGCCGGACGGCGATCCGCCGCGGCGGGCTGAAGATCTACACCACGATGAATGCCAGTATCCAGCGATACGCCTCGAAATCCGTCAAGGAGCACATTCCGACCACGGATTCCAGCAAGCTCGCCACAGCGGCCGTCACGGTGCAGCCCAAGACGGGCAGGATTCTGGCGATCGCCCAGAACCGGGTCTTCGACCCGCGGGGCGGGGCCGGCAGGACGACCCTGAACTTCGGGGTCGACAAGGACTACGGGGACTCCTCGGGCTTCCAGACCGGGTCCACCTTCAAACCCTTCACTCTCGCGGCCTGGTTGACCGCGGGGCATTCCCTGTACGACACGGTGGACTCGACCGTGCGCTCGAGGGCGGCCTCGGAGTTCACCTCGTGCGGGAAGCGGCTGAAGGGCGAGGACTGGTTCCCGAAGAACTCCTCCGAGGGCGAGGGCGGCAAACCGATGTCAGCCCTGGACGCCACTGTTCACTCGGTCAACACCGCCTATGCCGAGATGGAGAGCAAGCTCGACCTGTGCGACATCGCGGACCTGGCCGGGAAGATGGGCGTTCGGATGGCGGCCCCCCGGAGCTTCTCGGAGGGTGAGAAGGCCACCACGAAGCTCCCCACGGTCATCCCCTCCCTGACCCTGGGGACCATGGAGATCTCCCCGATGACCATGGCCTCTGCCTACGGAACGTTCGCCAACGACGGCACGTACTGCAGTCCTGTCGCTGTTCAGGCGATCAAGGATCGCAACGGCAAGACCTTGTCCATCCCGAGGAGCACGTGTTCGCAGGTGCTGGAGCCCGAGGTGGCCAAGGGAGTCACCTACGCGCTCAAACAGGTGATCACTCGGGGCACGGCGGCCGGCAACGACATCGGTCGGCCGGCGGCAGGCAAGACCGGCACGACCGACGAGGTCAGGGACACCTGGTTCGTCGGGTACACCCCGCAGTTGTCGACCGCGGTGTGGGTCGCGGACCCGAACTCCTACGACGGCGAGCGGAAGTCGCTGTACGGCCTCACCGTCAAGGGCCGGACCTACGGGGTCATCTACGGCGGCACCATGGCAGCGCCCATCTGGCAACAGATCATGAGGAGTGCCTCCCAGAACCTGCCCACCTCTGGATGGAATGATCCTCAAGGCACCGTCACCCACCGCGATGATGTCGAAGTTCCGAACGTCACGGGCAAGAAGGTGGACGAAGCCGTGGCGGCGATCGAGGGCGCAGGTCTGAAGGCCACGGTTCAGGGCGACCGCAACGGTGTCGTGATCAGCACCTCGCCCGGGCCCGGCTCACGTCTCCAGCCCGGGGCGGCTGTTCAGATCATCACGATGCGCAGCTTCGGTCAGCCCGGAAACAACGACCACAACGGGAACAGGCCGACGGCTCTCCCCGGCTGGCCGAACCCGGGCCGCGGGAACGATTAGCGCGCTGCCCACCGACGTTCGCCGGGTGATCCTCACCCTCCCGGGTTGCCGGGATCGTCGGGCCTGTCAGGATGATCGTGTGCGTTTCACCACGGTCGGTCTTGTCACTGTTGCGGCGGGGTTCGCCGGGCTCGGGTATTCGTTCGTGGAGGCCGGGGCCTTCACCGTCCGACGATGTACGGTGCCGGTCCTGCCGGTCGGCACATCCCCTCTCCGTGTCCTGCACGTGTCGGACTTGCATCTCGTGCCTCGCCAGCGCCGCAAGGCCCTGTGGATGAGGAAGTTGGCGGGCCTGGAGCCCGACCTGGTGATCTCGACGGGTGACACCATGGCCGCGAGGGACGCCGTCCAGGCCGCCCTGTGGGCCTACGAGCCTCTGCTGCGTCTGCCCGGGGTCTTCGTCCTGGGGTCGAACGATTACTTCGCTCCGCAGCCGAAGAACCCGGCCCGCTACCTTCGTGCGAAACGCCGCAACACGGTTGGGGAGCCTCTGCCCGTGAGTGACCTGGTGCGGGGTTTCCGCGATGCCGGGTGGCACGACTTGACCAACCGCCGGACCCACGTGAAGGTCGACGGCCACGAACTGGAGTTCGTGGGGGTGGACGACCCGCACCTGCGCCTGGACCGCTACGCGAGAGTCGCCGCCCCCGCTGATCCCGCGGCGAGCCTGACCGTGGGGGTCTGTCACGCCCCGTACCGGAGGGTCCTGGATGCCATGGCCGCGGACGGCGCCCGCCTCATCCTCGCCGGCCACACCCACGGCGGCCAGCTGTGCATCCCCTTCCGCGGTGCCATCGTGACCAACTGCGACATCGATCGCCCCCGCGCCAAGGGCCTGTCCCGCTGGTCCCCCGGCGGCCACCCCGTTCCCCCCGACGACCCAGACGCGGCCTGGCTCCACGTCTCCGCAGGTCTGGGCACCTCTCCCTACACTCCCGTCCGCTTCGCCTGCCGCCCCGAAGCCACCCTCCTGACCCTGACCCCCCGCGACCCCGATACCCGCCGTTGACCCCGGCCCGGCCCCGAACCCCTCGCCCGACCCACCGCAGGGATACCGGTTTCACCCCGAGCGCCCACCTCGGCTATCCTGACCGAGTTACACCGGGGTGTGGCGCAGTTTGGTAGCGCGCTTCGTTCGGGACGAAGAGGTCCCGGGTTCAAGTCCCGGCAGCCCGACCACCAATCGAGTCAGCACGACGGCGCTCAGTAGCGCAGCTTCATCGCGATGCGGTCGTGCGCGGCCAGCGTGCCGTCGGGGACGACGTGCACCCGGCCGCGCGCCGCGAGCACGGCTTCGATGACCTCGTCGACGAGGTCGTCGACGACGCCCGGCGCGTCCCGGTCGGTGGTCGGCTCCACGTTCTGGGTCACGGGATCGACCCGGGCCGGCTGCTCGTAGCCCTCCTCGACCAGGAGCAGATCGCCGCGGCCCTGGCTCG
>JAUPKJ010000301.1 GCA_030837505.1 Actinomycetota bacterium | reverse complement strand
GGTCCCAGGTGTCGGCGTCGCCGCCGGGGGTGAGGGCGTCGCCGGTGGTGTTCCAGGCGTGGTGGGGCCAGGTGTCGATGCCGTTGCCGGCGCGGTCGGCGGCGAGCAGGTCGCCTCCGACGGTGTTCAGGAAGCCGGCGGAGTAAGTGCCGGTGCGCAGGAGGATGCCGAGGGCTTGGTAGCCGTAGACCTGGTAGTTGGTGTTTTCCAGGGCGGGGCGGCCGTGGGCGGTCCATTGTTCGACGGTGGGGTCGGGGTGGTAGTCCCAGTGTTGGCGGCCTTGCGCGGTGAGGTCTTTGACCCACGTGGTGGGGACCTGCCATTGCTCGCCGGGTTTCTGGGTGCCGCAGGCCAGGATCCGTCCCAGGTCTTGTTGCAGGCCGGCCACGCCGTTCCCGTCGCCTTGGGTGGTGATGGTGGTCAGGTGCAGCAGGCCGCCGGCTCCCAGGCCGGTGAGGAAGGTGGTGGCGAAGGCGGGGTTGTCGGCGTATTCGCCGAGGAGGTCGCGGACCTGGGTGATGCGGGGGTCGTCGCCGCGGGTGATGCTCCGGGCGAGGTCGGTGGCGAGGGCGGCTTGTTCTTCGCCTTCCCGGTACCAGACCAGGCCCAGGTCGTCCTGGAGGGCATCGAGGGTTCCCAGGTCGCCGGGTGGGAAGATCCCGCCGTCCAGGGAGCACCAGGCGCTCAGGGCGCCGGTCCCGCCGCCGGCGGTGAATTGGTCGATGACCCGGGTGTCGGCGGGGGTCAGAGTTGCGGCTTGGATGATGTGCCCGACCCGGGTGAAGGATCGTTCCAGGGCTTCGGTCAGGGTTTCGTATTCGGTCTGGAGGCGGGCCTGTTCGGTGTTCAGGGCCTGTCCGGCCTGTTCGCAGGCGGTGTCCCGGGTTCGTGCGGGGGCTGCCAGGGCGTCCTGCCGGTCGGGGGCGGCCAGGGCGCGGGGCAGTCCGGAGGATTTCTGCTGGTAGGCGGCCCGTGCCGTGCGGAGGGCTGTGTCGTGGAGTTCCTCGGCCGCGTTCCAGCGGCGGTTCAGCGAGGGGACGTCGATCTCGAGGGCGTCTCGGACCTGCCGGGCCAACCCGGTCAGGGCCTGCCCGGCGGTCCGGAAATGCTCTGCGGCGGAGCCCACGGCCCGGCCCAGACCTTCCATTTCCGCCACGACGGCGTCTCTGGCCTGCCCGGACCAGTCCTGGCCGGTCAGTCCGCCGGGTACTGCCGTGACGGACCGGGAGATGTCGGCCAGGCTCTCGGCCAGGCCGTTCGTGCGGGCTGCTGCGGCGTCCAGGGCGTCGGGGTCGGTGTCCAGGCGGAACGGGCCCGGCGTCACAGTCGGATCTCCCACGACTCATCGGTTGCTTGCAGGTCCACGACGGTGCGGCCCGTGTTGGCCGCGATCAGCCCGGCGGATTGTTCGAAAAGCCCCAGGGCCTGTTTCCAGGACAGCAGGAACCACACCGCCCCGGGGCGGACCTGGGAGGCGAACTGTCCGTCCCCGGCCATCACGTCGTCGAACCCGGACCCGACCGGGGCCACGGCACTGGCCAGATCCCCCGACCACCCCGCGAACCGTGACCGGACCGTTTCCAACGCCCCGAACCGTGCCGAGACCACCCCGCCCTGCGACCCTTCCATCCTGAGTACCCCCCTCATCGTGATGGACCACCGGCCCCTGACGGGCCACAACCCCCGGGCAGACGGCCTGGCCTGCCAGCCCGACCCCCCGGCGAAGCCCCGAAGCCCCGAAGCCCTGAAGCCCGAGCAAGGTACCCCACTCCGGGACGTCCCCCAAGGCCCCACCACCCTAACCGGTCGATACCCGACCCCCGCGACAAAACGCGCCACGTCGCCAGGGAAAAGGACACCCCGGACCGGCCGACCAGATCCAGGAGAACCCGACGCACCGGCAGGACGGCGAACCCCCCGAAGGCGGGGCGTTCTCTGAGGTGGGGATGGGTGGGGACGTGGGGTGTTCTTGAGGGTGGTGGGTGGTTTGGGGTGGAAGGATGGGGATCGTCGTGCGGGTGGGTGTTGCTCGGCGGTCGGCGTGTCGTTGAGGATGGGAAGGATTGGTGACGGTGGTGGTTCTGCCTGGTTTGACGGGGGCGTTGCGGAGGGTTGTTCTCGAGGTGGAGGAGGATTTGCGGGAGCGGGTTGAGTCGCAGCCGGGGGTTCGGGGGGTTTGGGAGGGGGAGTATCGGGCGGCGGTGGGTCGTGATCGGACGGCGTTGTCGTGGCAGGCGTGGCGTGATGATCGGGTGACGCAGGCTGCGGTGGCGTGGGTGTTGACCACGGTGTTTGTGCGGTTCTGTGAGGACAACGGGTTGTTGGGTCCGGTGTGGATCGCGGGTCCTGCTGGTCGGCGGCAGGAGGCGTTGGACGCCGAGTTGGCGTATTACCGGGCGCATCCGGAGCACACGGATCGGGAGTGGTTGTTGCAGGCCGTGGAGTATTTGCGGGCCACACGGGCCACGGCTGATCTGGTGGAGTCGCACAGTGCGTTGTGGATGGTGTCGCCGTCGGGGCGGGCGGCGCGGCGGTTGCTGGAGTTCTGGCGGGAGAGCACCGCTGACGGTGAGCTGGTGTGGGATTTGACCGACCCTGAGCTGTCGACGCGGTTCCTGGGGGACTTGTATCAGGACTTGTCGGATTATGCGAAGAAGACGTTCGCGTTGTTGCAGACCCCGGAGTTCGTGGAGGAGTTCCTTCTGGATCGGACGTTGGAGCCTGCTCTGGCCGAGCGGCCGTTGGAGGGGTTCACGCTCATTGATCCGACGTGTGGGTCGGGGCACTTCCTGTTGGGGGCGTTCGCGCGGCTGAAGGATCGGTGGGCCGTGCAGGCCCCGGGGACGGACGTGCGGCTCCGGGTGCAGAAGGCCCTGGACGCGGTCCACGGGGTAGATCTGAACGCGTTCGCTGTGGCGATCGCGCGGTTCCGGTTGTTGGTCGCGGCGTTGCGGGGGTGCGGGGAGACGTCGTTGGAGACGGCCCC
>JAUPKJ010000038.1 GCA_030837505.1 Actinomycetota bacterium | reverse complement strand
TGATGAGCCGTTCGTGGGGCGGTATCTCGTTGGCCAGGGCCCGCAGGAGGGTCGTCTTGCCGGCGTTCGTCGCACCGGAGATCATGATGTTCTTGCGGGCCGCGACCGCTGCCGAGAGGAAACCCGCGAGTTCTTCGCTGATGGTCCCGTTGCCGAGCAGGTCGGTCAGTCCGACTTTTCCCAGGCGGGAGCGTCGCACGGAGATGCTGGGCCGGGAGCAGACCGCCATGAGGGCGGAGAGGCGCGAGCCGTCGGGCAGCCGCAGGTCGAGCTGGGGGTTGGCGCTGTCGAAGGGCCGGGAGGCCAGGCCTGCGCTGGCGGCGAGGACCTGGATGAGTTCGACGAGTTCTCCGTCGGTTTCGGCGACGGGGTCGTGGAGTTGTTCTCGGCCGTCGGCGTAGCTGACGAAGACGCGGTCGCAGCCGTTGATGTCGATGTTCTCGACGTCGGGGTCGTCCAGGAGGGGTTGCAGCCGGCCGACGCCGAACAGGGCGGCGTGGATCGCGGCCGCGGTGTTCTCCTCCTGGTCGCTGGAGGGGGGTGTGCGTCCGGCGGCGATCTCGGCGCGGGCGTGGTCCTCCAGCACTTGGACGATGAGGGAGCGGGCGTATTGTCGTTCGTCCTCGCCGGACATGGGTGGCCGGCCTGCGACGGCGTCGGCGCGACGCTGTTGGTTGAGTCTGTCCGCGACCTGGGTTCTGAGTCTGCGGACGAGGATGTGGTCGGTGGCGTTCATCCGGTCACGGCCCCGTGTTCCGGGTGGTCCGGGTGGTCACGGTGTTCGGCGCGGTCACGGTGTTCGGGGCGGTCAGTGGGTTCGGGGCGGTCAGTGGGTTCGGGGCGGTCCGGGTGCTCGGCGCGGTCCGGGTGTGCAGTGGTTCGGGTTGTTCTTCGTCGGTCGTGTCGCTGGGCGGGGCGGTGGGCGGCAGCCACCAGGAGATCTGAGGGGTTTCGTGATGGTTCGGGGTTTGATGGTTCGGTGGGGGGAGGGCGGACTGATGGTCGTCGAGGGGTATGTCCGACGTGGGGGTGCTGGAGGGCGGACCGGTTCGGGGGCGGGGTTGCCGTTCCGGGCGGGCCGGGGCCTGGTGCCCCACGGGTTCGGACGGTTCCGGGGCGGGCGCGAAGGGTTCCGGGGCGGGCGCGAGGGGTTCCGGCGCACCGGGGAGCTGGTTTTCCTGTGTCGCGGCCTGTGTCGCGGGGAACCACAGCCCGGAGGGTGGTCTTCCCGGGCGGGCGCCGACCGCGCCGGAGGCCGGGGGGCAGAAGGCCGGGGGGCTTTGTTCTTCTCTGGCGTTCCTTCTTTCGTGGGCCGGTCCGGGGCGGGGCGCGAGCGGGGCCGGTGGCGCGGGGCGGGCGGATTCTGGCGGGCCCGGCGCGGGGCGGGCGGGTTCGGCGTGCTGGACCATCAGGGGTACCTGTTGCAGGGTGATGCTCAGGGGATGCAGTCGCTGCGGCAGGGTCCCGATGAGTTTTCCGACCAGGGCGTGGCCCGACCGGACCAGCATGGTGCGGTCCGGGCGTCGGACCCCGGCCCCGTTGAAGATCAGGGCACCGCGCTGGTCGAGGGCTATGTGTCCGAACAACTCGACCCAGGGCAGTTCTGGGCGCAGGGAGCGTGCGACGTCGTCGACCTCGGTGCGGGCGTCGACCGGGGCGACGACGGCGACACCGACCCGGGGGCGGGTCCCGTCTTCCCTGGCGAGGACCGGTTCCAGGCCGTGGAGTCGTTCCCTGAGGTGGACGACGTCGCTGACCTGGGGCCGCACGACCCAGACGACGGTGTCGGCCCGCCTGAGGACGGGCAGGTGCACCCGGTGCCCGTGGACCCTTCCCGCGTCGATGACCACGTCCGTGCCGGGCAGGTCCGCGAGCGCTGTGGCCAGGGTGTTCCAGAGGGGGCCTGCGGCTTCGGCCTGTTCGGGGCCGGAGAGGCCCGCGAGGACCGGGATGCCGCCGACGACTTGTTGGGTGTGTTCGTGCAGTGCGGAGGGGTCGAGTTGTCTGCGGGCGTGGGGCAGCAGGGTGAGCAGGCCGCGGCTGGGGTCCAGGGGGGCGCCGTGGGGGTCGGGCAGGCGCAGGGCGATGTCGCCGCCGTCGGGGTCGCAGTCGGCCATGAGGACGGGGCGGGGCCACAGGGCGGCGGTGAGCAGGGCCGTGGTCGTGACGCCGGGGGCGCCCTTGGCCGAGCAGAAGGTGAGGACTGCCACGCTCAACGCTTCCGGAAGTCGATGTCCGGGGTGACGCTCGGGGAGAGTCGCACGAGGGCCACGCGGCTCTCGGCGGCGGCCGGCACGAACCCTGCGGCGGCGTTCGAGGGCACGAGCAGGGAGACGGTTGCCGGTTGGGAGGGGGAGGAGTTGCCGTGGACCTCGACCACTCGGGTGGCTTTCAGCAGGATGTCGCCGGCTTGGAGCGCTCCGAGGGAGGTGGGGGTGTTGTCCTGGTCGGGGGTTCCGGCGCCTTGGGCGGTGGTGGAGCGGAGGGATCCGCCGGTGCCGACGAGGTAGGCGCGGACGACGTCGCCGGCCTGGAGTTGGCGGGCTGGGCGCTGTTGGGCGTTGACGACGACTCCGACGACGAGCGCGTTGGCGGGCATGACCTGGCCGGACAGGAACATGGTGCGGTTGATGAGGGTTCCGGCGGGGATGCGGGCGGTGGCGCTGGTGCCGATGAAGTTGGAGCGGGCGGAGGCTGCGACGACGGAGCCGGGGTCGGCGGCGACTCTGGCGATCGTGAAGTCGTCGGCGGTGACCACGTGTCCGGGGAGGATCTCGTGGGCGGCGACGAGGACGTCGGAGCGTCCGCCGCTGCGGTAGGCGATCAGTCCGCTGCCCAGGGCACCGGCCACGATCAGGAGGACGGCCAGGGCGGCGAGGGCCGGGCGCCGGTCGTGCGGTGGGTTGGGCAGTCGGGGGCCGTGGCCGGGGAGCCCGGCTGCCGGTCCCGTCATGGGCGCGGTGACGGTCATCCATCCCCTTCCGGCAGGGCGCTGGTGGGGCGTGGCCCCTGTGGGGTTGTGCGCCACCGCTTTCGGTGGCGACACGCCGATACGTGTCAGCGCGTGAACACACGTGCGGGTCGGCGCAGTGGCCCAGGGTAGCGAGGCTACGCCTTTCGTGTCATTGCGGAACATTCCTTCGATACACAATTGACCCCGAGGGTAAAATCAGATCACGCTCAGAGCAAGATTGTTGACTCTGTGCAACATGCTCGGTGGTGTGCCCCGTGGAGGCCGCGTGCCGACGGGGCGAAGCGGAAGGTACCGTTACGGCAGCGGTGCGGTTCGCCGTCGGTGGCCCCTGGCCCGTTGCCGGTGGTACCGGTCTGTGATCTCGATGCTTCTGGCGTCGTCCGGTCACCGGCCCGCCCCCTCGGCGCCCGGTTGCCGGATCGCGGTCGCCGACGCTGCCCGGACCGTGGCCTGTTCCCGGACGGCACGCCGTCCGGGGTACGAGAGACCGATCCGGTGGTCGGCGGACACGATCCAGCCGCCCGCCCCAGGGCCCACGAACGGAGGCACGGGGTGAGCCAGAACGCGAGTCGGCTGTCCGTCGCCGAAGGCCGATCGCCGGCCGAGGACGAACAGACAGGGGCCAGACTCGACACCCCCCTCGGCTGGCAACGGCTGGAGAGCACCGGAGCCAGGATCGAACTCGCCTGGCCCACCAGCGGGCTGCCGCAGGGGGCCTTCCGCCCGACGGTCTCGCTCGACGTCGAACCCGCCCCGACCGGCCCCGACGCACCGGCCGCCCACTCGCGCGACACCGTGGAACGTCTGCTGCGGGCCTCCCCCGGAACGCATGTGCTGTCCCTGGACCTGGTGACCCTCGGGGACGGGTTGCAGGGACGTCGCCTGGTCACGGTCCAACGCCGACGCCCCCACACCGTGCAGACGACCCTCTGGTGGACCGTCTGCGGCGGCCTCGTGACGACCGTCACGGCAACCTGCGCGGTGGAACACGTCGAGGCGACCTTGGAGGCCACGGGGCAGTGCGTCGCGGGGTTCCACCCGGCGTCACGGTTACCGCACGGGCGGGGAACACCGCGCAGCACCGGCGAAGTGCCCCTGGACCCCCACGCGGCAGCTGCCGGCCTGCGCCTGGAAGAACTGTCCTGGATCCGCAGCGCCCAGCCCTTCCGGACCCAGGGTCCGACCCTCCCCGCCCAGGGGTGGGGACTGCTCCTGGAGGCCCTGCGGCAGCGGACGGTCCCCGGGCACCGGGACGAACCGGCCCGGGGATACTGCGAGCGCCTCGTGCAATGGGACTTGCTGTCGGGAGACGGGCGGCTCACCGAGAGGGGGGAAGCGGTCGCGCAGATCCTGGCCCACCCGGTGGCGGTGCTCCGCGCGGATGCCGGGGGTCGGCACCGCGCGCACACGTTGCAGGCTGCGATCGGCAACGGCATCGCAGCGGTCCTGTCCACTCCCGGGCTGGGGGACGAGCCCGCGGCCGATCTCGGTGGGCCCGGGGCGCACAGCCCGTTGACCCTCGACATCGTCGAACCGTCGTGGGTGCCCGCCGCCGTGGCGTCGTGGGCCCAGATCTGCCCGGCGTGGCTGTTCGGCCCCCTGCCGGAGAAACTCGACCGGGGACGGGTCATGGCTCGGGCCGAGGACCCCTCGACGCCGGCCCCGCCCCAGGCCGACCCCACGCTCAGGGCGGTGTGGCAGCAGCCCTGGGTCATGTGGGGGTTGAAGTCCCGCCGCGGTCCGGGGTCCGGGCAGGAGAGCCCGGGGGATCTGGACCGGCTGCTGGTTCTCCGGGCCGGGGACAGGGGGACTTTCCTGATCGGTTCGGTGGAGGGGGACGGTTCCGCCGTGACGATCCGGCCCGCCCCCGCTTACCTGTTGTGGCGTCAGCTCTGCCGGATCACCTACCGGGCCCGCGCCCGCGAGTGAGCCTCGGACCGGGGCTGCCGGGGGCGGGGGATCTGTCAGCTGCCGGTGGCGGTTCCGGCCTCCTCACGCGTGCGGTGCGGTGCCAGTTCTTCCAGCAGGGCCAGGGTCCGGGCTTCTGGTCGCAGTCCGAGGTCTGCGAGCAGGACTTCCATGTCGTCGGCTGCCGCGCAGACCCCTTCGGACCCGAAGTGGGCATGTTCTGCGCGCAGCAGGTCACACCACAGCAGTTGGGACGTGGCGTCTCCTCGGAGCCCGCAGCGGGCGGCCTGGCCGGCGGCGGCTGCGTCGTCGTCCTCGTAGCACAGTTCGGCCAGCCGGTGGGCGGCGTCCACGATGGCCTCGGGGACGGTCCGTTCGGCTCCGGTGCGGGCCAGCCACGAGTACTGTCCGCCTTCGACGCCGCCGAGCAGGGGGCCGCGGACGAGTCGCAGCGCCCGGTGGAGCAGGTCGCGCTCGGTGATCGGGTCCTGGGCCCGGCGTGAGCGGTGCAGCAGTCCGAGGAGGACCTGCCAGTCGACGGCCACGTCCGGGGCCAGTGCGATCTTCCCTCGGGGGTCCCGGCGGAGTCGGGGGGTTCCGTCGGGCAGGGTGCCCAGCCAGTCACCGACTCTGTCGATGGTGGCGTCCCGGACGTCGGGGGTGACTCCGCGGGGCCAGAGGGCCCCGGCGAGGACGGTGGGGTGCACGCCTTCCGGGTGCAGGGCGAGGTGGGCCAGCAGCTCGGAGGCGAGGTCCTGGCGGCTGGGGTCGAGGGCTCCGGGCGCGCGGACGCAGACGGGTCCCAGGATCCCGATCCGGGCCGGTGAGGCTGCCCAGTCGGCGTCGTCGGCGGGGCCGTGGGGTCGGGGCAGGGTCGGGCGGCCGTCCGGGTCGGGTTCTGGTGGCGGGGTGTCGGCCGCGGTGAACAGTTCGTGCAGGCGGGCCAGGGTGAGGTCCCCGATCCGGTTCGCGCTCACGGTCAGTCCGAGGGCGGGCACGGACAGGGTGCCCGAGTCGTCGACCTCCAGGCGCCAGCGGGCGCCGGGCAGGTCCCCGGCGGTGATCACGGCCACGCCGCGGTCGGCGAGGGTGCGCAGTCTGTCGCTCAGGTCGGGGTCGTGGGGGTTGGCGGCGCAGATGTGGTCGGCGGCGCCCTGGCGGTGGCCGGTGAGGACTTCGTCCCGGCCGACGCCGCAGCGTTCTTCGACGGCCAGGAGGACCTGGTCGGTCCGGCCCGGTCCGGCCAGGTCCAGGCGTCCGGGGGCCAGCCCCGCGAGTTCGCCGGGCAGGCCCAGCCCTGTGACGGTGGCGTCCTCGGACCAGGGGTTGGTGCCCAGCTCGACGGCGATGGCCCGCAGAACGTGTTCGGAGACGGTCGGGGAGCCGGTGACGCAGATGGGACCGGCCGCGGCGGACAGGTCGATCAGGATGTCGCGGCCGCTGACGTCGCGGCCGAGGCTGATCAGGCCCGGCCAGGGGCAGGGGGCGATGGTGACGCTGCGGAGGGCGTCGGCCCGGTCCAGTCTCCAGCGGGTCCCGCCGTCGAGGACGGTCCACGGCGGCGGGGCGGCGGGGGCTGCGGGGGCGAGGAGGAGTTCGACGCCGGTGTCGTCCAGGACGGCGGCGTAGAGACCCGGCAGGGGGCGGTCGCCGGAGGCGAGGCCGCGCAGGGCCCGGTCCAGGAAGCGGGAGCGGTCCGGGTCGGCTCCGGCTCTCAACCAGACTTCCGCGTCGATGGCGTCCTCGCGCGTGGGGCGGGTTCCGCCGGCTCGGCGCCGTCGGGTCATCATGAGGGCCGCGACCAGGCCGGCACCCAGCAGGCCGGAGGCGCCCAGTTCCCAGGTGGTGTGCCCCGAGGGGGCGCTGCGGGCGACGGCGTGGCCCGCGGCGCCGGCTCCCCCGGTGCCACCGGCCTGGCCGCCGAGGCCGGCGGAGGCCGTGCCCGCCGCGGCGGTGCCGTCGCCGGAAGAACCGGTGAGGGTGTCGTCGGCGGTGGTCGGGCCGGCGGGGGCCGTGGGAGGCAGGGCCAGGCGGTGCACGCCGACGGCGTCCTCCGGCAGGGCCAGCAGCCAGCCGGGTTGGATGAGGCGGGCGAGGTGGAGGGTGCCGCCGTCCGGTTGGGCGCGGCCGGCGTTGAGCTGGAAGATCTCGTGGTAGCGACGTCCGTTGCCCAGGTGTCGTTCGGCGATCTCCCAGAGGGAGTCGTGGTGCCGGCCCTGGGGGGGCTGGACCACGTAGACCTTGCGTCCGACGAGGTCGGCCAGCTGCTCGGGATCCGCGGTGATCAGGCGGTGTCCGACGACGCCGGTGACGTCGTCCCGGCTCCCGTGGAATTGTGCGGTGCCGGCCTGTTGTGTCGCGAGGTCGTGACCGGGGTGTTGGCGTGTCGCGAGGTCGTGTCCCGCGGGGAGTGCGCCGTCCGGGGTCTGGGCGGTGATCGTGCTGACGGCGGCGACGGGCCGGACCGTGGGGGCGTCCAGGACGGCCGCGCCCGAGGGGCCGACGACGGTCGCGCTGAGGAGCGCTGCCCCGACGAGGGCTCGCACGAGGCGCTGGGTGGGGCCGGCCAGCGGCACGACGGGGGCGAGGATCCCGCCGGAGAGGGCGGCCCGGAGCTCCAGGGCGGTGCAGGCCGCGAATTGGAGCCAGGCCAGCCAGACGACGGCGACGAGGACGGTGAGGAGTTGTTCGATCCCGATGGTCCCGGTGAGGTCCTCGCGTTCGGGCAGGCCGGTGGGGATCGGGGGCGCCCCGTGCAGGGTCAGCAGCAGGACGGGGACGCCGACGACGAGGACGGCCAGGGCCGAGGCCGAGGCGATCCGGTGCGACAGCGGGGTGGGCTGGGTGTCCGGGGCGGACCCGAAGCGTCCGGGGCCGGTCGCGGGCCCTCCCGGCAGGGTCTGGCTCATCAGAACTCCGTCTCGATCCCGACAGCAGGTCGGGCCTGCGCGGTGGCTTCGATGTGGAAGGACCGGAATCCGACCAGGGACAGCAACTGGGTGGGTTCGTCCTTGACGATGGTGACCGTGACCCCGTCGGGTTCTGCGTCGATTCGCACGCTGTCCCCGTGGTAGCCGTGGACGCTCAGGAAGTCGGCGACGGCGGCCCTGGCCCGTACGGGGTCGAGGCCGGCCGCTGCGCCGTCGCGCCGCACGGTGGACAGGTCGACGGCCTGGGAGCCGGCCCGGGCGGCCTGTTCGGCGTGGTCGGAGACCCGCTGCCGCGCGTTGATCGCCAGTCCGCCGTCGACGACGAGCCCGGCGAAGGCGAGCAGGACGACGGCGAACCCGACGACGAAGGCCGTGGCGGTGCCGGCGTCCCGGCCGCTGTCGTGGGAGGCCCGGCAGTACTCGGCCCAGCGGCGCCGCCCGGGGCCCGGCGGGGCGGCCCACCGCCGCTGCGGCCGCCGCAGCGT
>JAUPKJ010000300.1 GCA_030837505.1 Actinomycetota bacterium | reverse complement strand
GGGACCGGACGAAGCACCGGCCGCGGCGAGGAATCGCCGCGGCCGGTGTGTGTCGTCCGGTCAGGAAGGGCCTGGGGCCGCCCGGGGATCACCCGGGTGACCGTTCCGCCCGTCCGGGCCGGTCAGTGCCGTCGGGATGGTGCGGATCCGACGGTTACCGGCCGGGTGGAGGGGCGGCCACCCGGCCGGTGTCCTCATCACTTCTCGAACAGCTCCGAGTACACACCGAGGGCGGTGGCGACGTCCGCCTGGGCCCAGAACCGGTGGTACCGCATGGTCGGGGCCTCGCCACCCTGGAGGTACTTCTCCACCTTGGGGTAGTCGGGGTCCTTCTTGTAGAAGCTGCGGATCGAGAGGAAGGTCGAGCTGGAGTCGATCTTGTCGCCGTTGGGCATCTTGCCGGTCCAGCTCTTGGGCACGTAGACCTTGTCGGAGAAGCGGTTGTAGTCCTTGCGGACCTCGTCCACCGCTACGCCCTTCTCGTCCAGGTTCGTCCACAGTGCGTCCAGCAGGTTCTTGGTGAAGGTCTTCGCCTCGTCGTCACCGGACTTGGCTGCGTAGTAGGCCATGGTCTTGACCAGCGAACCGGCCACCCCGACGTCCTGGCTGTAGTTGTCGACCGTGACGTGGAGGTTGGAGTTGGTCTTGGCGGTTCCGGACCACTTCTCCGGCTGACCTTCCCAGGTCATGTCGGACGGGAGTTCGAAGGTCTTGCCGTCGGCCTTGCAGTTCTCCAGGACCCACGGGACCCACTTGTCCATGATCTTCTTGGCGGTGGCATCACCGGTCTCGTAGTAGTACGCGGCGACCCGCTCCATGGACCAGGTCTGGAACCCGAACCACCGGTTGCTCGGCGGGTCGTGCCAGACGGGCTGCCAGTCGTAGTGCATGCCGTAGAACGTCGAGCTGGCTTCGGCAGGCGGCGTTCCGTACTGGCCGTCCCAGCTGTTCGTCGCGCCACCGGCGATGGCGCCCTCGGCCGACTGGAGCCACTGGTAGAACTCGAGCTGACGGGTCAGGCTCTTGGCCCAGTCCGCCTGCCCGGTCGAGGACTTCGGCTTCATGTCCGCGACCTTGGACAGCGCGTAGGCGGCCAGGGGGTTCTGGTACCCTTGGTGGCTCGCGCCGTCGCCGATGCGCCATGCCCAACCGGCGCTCGTGTCGAGCGCGCCGCCCCAGGCGTAGTACCAGGACATCAGGTAGTGCGAGGCGTCCTTGCCGGTACCGGCCGGGCAGGAGGGGCTGGTGCAGTCGCCGATCTTCTTGAAGTACTTGTCGAACATGGCGTACCGCAGGTAATCGCCCATCTTGACGGCCTTGGCCACGCTGTCCTTGACGTCGGCCTGCTTGCCCTGGGCCTTGGCCCACTTCAGCGCCCAGTAGGCGGCCTGAACGGCGCGGGCGTCGGCGTCGGGGGCGTTGGTGTACTTCCACTGCTTGGCGTAGCTGGAGTCACCGGTGAACAGGTCGAGGTACCCGTTCTTGCCACCGAAGGCGAAGTTGTCGCAGGACGGCTGGGGGATGGTCTCCCAGACCGACTCCGAGGAACCGCGCTGGTAGGTGTTGAAGTACGCGGGCTTGGTCTTGCCGTCACCGCAGCGGCCGAAGCCGTACACGTTGTCGACGTCGAGCAGCCAGTGCATCCCGTAGATGTCGGCGTTGCCGTAGGCCGACTTCAGCTCACCGGCGATGGGGTCCTTGCCGACCGCGATGTTGTCGTCGAGCTTGACCGGGTAGTCCTCCTGGCTGGAGCTCTCCGGCGCGTAGGTGGCGGGGTCGTCCGCCTTGTAGAAGCTGTTGGTCGGCTGGTCCTTGCTCGACGGGATGATGTACTTCTCGGTGATCTCCCAGGACTTGTTGAAGGGAGCCCAATCACCCGTGACCCGACCGTATTCGGCCTCGACCCACTGGTAGTAGCTGAAAGCCTCGGACGTGGTCGCGTGACCGTGGTCCGGGGCCTCGACCATCAGGGTCTCGACGGAGTGGTAAGGAACGCCCTCCGGGCTGAAGTACCCGTTGGCCGGGTCGTGCAGCTTGTCGTACAGCTGCAGGAACTTCTGCTCGTACCCACCGCCGGCCGAGGAGACGACCTTGAGGTCGACGAGGGCGGGAGCCCAGCCCTGGGCCGAGACGAGCATTGTCCCGGTCGCGTCCTCCGCGGCATCCGGAGCGGACACCGTGATGTTCTGCACGGTGTTCCAGTTCGAGGTGCTGAAGGTCAGCTTCGACTTGTCGATGGAGAAGTCGGAAGCGCCCGCGACCAGGGAAGCGGTCGCGGAGACCGACGCACTGGGCTTCTCGGAGAGCTTCACGGCGACCGTCGCGCTCTCACCCTGGACCAGGGAGACCGAGGACGGGGTGGCGATGACGGTCGGGCCGGCGGACACCGTCACGGTGACGGGGTCGGAGGTGCTGCTCTCGCCCTTGTCGTCCGTGGCCTTCGCCGTCAACTGCACCGTGCCGGCCTCTTCCGGGGTCCAGCTGGTGCTGTACGGGCTCGTGGTGTCGCTGCTGATCAGCTCGTCGTCGGCGTAGAACTCGACCTCTGCGACGGAACCGTCCTCGTCACTGGCTTCGGCCGCGATGGTGACGGCCTTGCCGAGGGACACCGTGGCCCCGTTCTCCGGGGAGGTCAGCTCGACCTGCGGGGGCATGTTCGCGCCACGGCATTTGGTGCCGTTGATCGCGAAATCGGTCGGAATCTCGTTGTCGGAGCCGGACAGCGAGGCGAGGAACCCGAAGGACGCCGAACCCCCGGAGGGGACGTTCCCGTTCCACGAGTTGTTCTTCATGGTGACCTTGGAGCCGGACTGCGACCAATCGGCGCTCCAGGCCTGGTTGATCTTCTGCCCGTTCGCGAAGGTCCAGGTCAAGGTCCAGGAAGAGAGTGCGTCACCGTGGTTGGTGAAACTCACCCCGCCCTGGAAGCCGGAGGACCAGGAGTTTTCGATCTTGTAATCGACCGAACAGGACACGGCCGCTTGCGCGGGAGTGGTGATGGCCGCGATTTGGACCAGACCTATACACACCGCGCCCGCCACGCCGGCAGCGATGCTGCGGCGTGGACGGATCCGCGGTCGTTGCAGTCTGAGGGATCTCATGACCGACTGCTTCCTTTCATGGCGGGGGTGTGGTGCCTGCGCCGACCCGGACCTCGATCAGGGGGACCTCGGCCCGGGAGTTTTCTGACCCGTCGTGGCAATGCGACGGGGATTGGAGACCGGGCCTGACGCCCCCGGCGGCGGGAACGGCAGGCCCGGCGGTCTGTGCGCCGGGGGCCCCGGCTTGTCAGAAGGAACAGGGACGATCGTTGAGCGCGAAACCGGTCATGGTGGGGGCCGAACCCGTTGCCTGGTACCCGAAGGAGACCGAGGCATTCGGGGCCAGGGAGGAGTTCCAGGACAGGGCCTCGGCCCTGATGCCGTAGCCGCTCTGGTCGACCTGCGCACCCCAGGCGTTCGTGATGGTGATGTTCCCGCCCGCCGACCACACCAGGTTCCAGGGGGAGACGGCGTTCGTACTCGTGTTGGTGACCGAGACCGTGGCCGTGAAACCGCCCTGCCAGGAGTTGTCCACCCGGTGCACCACGGAGCAGGTGCCGGAGGTGGGGGAAGGACTGGGAGTGGGGACCGGCGAGTCGCTGGGACTGGGGGACGGGCTGGGGGAGCCACTGGGGGTGGGGGACGGCGAATCACTGGGAGTGGGCTCCGGGCCGGTTGCGGTCGGCTCGAATCCGGCGATCACCGTGCTGCCCTGGTACAGGGGAATCCGGTCCGTGACCGCCGGGGTGCTGCCGGGGGTTGTGGGCATTCCCTGGTAGGACCAGTCGTTGCTGTTGTCCCAGGATTTCGTGCCGGCGATCCGGAACTGCATCTCGCGGCGGTGATCCGACTGTCCCGAGGGCTGGACGGACTCCCCCGAGCAGTCGATCGTGACGTAGTGGACCGAGCCGGAGTACCGGGTCGGGCCGGTCGGGGCCTTGCACTGGTTATAGGCCGAGCTGACCTTCACGTCGGAGGCCGACATACCGGCGTCCAGGGTGAAGTAGTACCGGATGCTGCCGTTCGTCAGCGCCCGGGCCGGGAAGGCGGACCTGTTGCGGATCAGCGCCCTGATCTCGACGAAGTCGTTCCCCGCCGCGTTGACCGACGCTTCGACGATCATTTCGGGGATGTCCGGTTTCTCCGCGACGGGGAAATCGGCCACAGGGGCGCCGCCGTACTCCTCGGTGAGACGGGCGAGGGCACCCGTGAAGGCGGCGTTGTAATCGGTGGCGACCTCGTTCTCCTGATAGTCGCTGCGGGAGTCGGTGTAGCCGTCGTCCGCGCTGCCCGGTCCTCCGACCAACGCGCCGTACAGGACATGGCGGCTCTGGGCCGGCTCGCTGAGGTTGTCGGTCCACGAGCCGTGCGCTGTCCTGTGATGGACGTTGCGCGGTGGGTTCTTGCCGAAACCGACGACGAAACTGGATTTGCGGGGATTGTCACCCAGGGTGTAATCGATCTGGCGCTTGGCGAAATCGTGGTACCGGGCCTTGCGGGTCGCGTCCCCCTCGAGCCAGTCCGAGTAGGCCAGGGCCATGAACGAGGTGTTGGCCACGTACCGCAGGGATCCCCACTGGGACAGCCAGGCCTGACCGCCGGGTGAATAGGACACCTTGGAACTGCCCACCCCCGTGGTCCACCAGTCGAGGTAGCGGTTGGCGTCGTCGATGTACTCCCGCTCGCCCGTGAGCATCGCCAGCAGGACGTAGGCCCCGTAGGACTTGTCGTCCCAGTCGATGGTCCAGGCGTAGGACTTGGTCGTCGAGCCCTGGCCGGAGGTGGAGAGTTTCGCGTACCGGGACTGGGCCTTGGCCAGATAGGACTTGTCCCCGGTCGCCCGGTACAGCCAGGCCGCGCTCCAGACCAGTTCGTCGGTGGATCCGCTGTAGGAGCGGTAGTACCCGGCGGCGTCCGAGATGCAGTCGCTGTAGACCTTGCCCGCGTCGGCTGTGGAATCGGCGAAGGAGAACAACTGCTTCGCATGGGTCAGAAGGGTCCGGGAATAGGCGGGGTCCTCCTGGGCGAAGAGCATGGACGCCGAGGCCATGGCCGCCGCCGTCTCACCGGCCAGATCCGGGCCCGGGCAACTGGAAGTGATCTTGTAGGCCGGGCGCGACATCTTCATCACCTCGGCAGGCCCCCACCAGCCGTGGTCGGGGCCTCCTCCACCGACCTGCCCGTAGAGCACATTGGGCGAAGGATGCGCCTTGATGAAGTAGTCCGTCGCCCACTTGACGTCCCTCAACAGGTATTTCATCTGACCGGCCCGCTCGTACCCCTCGGGGAACTCGAGCCCTCCCCACGCGAGCATCGTGGTCGTGAAGGCCATGGGGAAGCCGAACTTCACGTGGTCCCCGGCGTCGTAATAGCCGCCCGTGAGGTCCAGTCCGACGTCGGACCCGTCCTTGAGACCGGAGTCACCGCGCCAGTTGACCCTGTTGTCCTCAGGCAGTTTCCCCGACCGCTGGGCCTCGTAGAACCACAGCGACTTCTGCAGGGCCTCCCCGTAGGAGTAGGCGGGAGCTGCCTGGGCCTGCGGCAGGGTCTGGATAGCCGCGAGGGACGCGAGGGTCGTGGTCGCGATCGCGAGGGCCGCCGTCCGACGGAGCAGACGGGGCGGAACGTGAAACAGCATGAAGGTCTCCCGCTCTCGTCGTTGAGGGGTGGGGGCACGGAGGGTGTCCGGTGGCCGTCCTGTGGCCGGGCCGGTGAATACCGAGCGTGTTTCAGGGTCCGTTATGGACCCATTGGGAGCGCTCCCAAACGCACGATAGTGACATGGGGAGGTCGTGTAAAGAGTGGATTAATACGGCGATGTCTCGGGTGTTCCTGTGGTAGTCGGCAGTTCCTTCGCATCGGTAGATCCACCCCGAGTAACCACCTCTGTGAACAGGGAAAACAGTGGACAATTGCGATCTTGAGTACTGCCCGTGAGGGGATCCTCGGAGCCCTCGACGCCCTGACGTCCCCTTGCACACGCCCACGGCCCACGGCGCGATCGTCAGACTTTTGCGAAAGCTGCGGAGCCCCGGACCGGGGTCGGGGACGGTCGATCCGGTTGAGAGGATGGCCGGATGCCGCTGCCGTTGCACGAGGGTCTGGCCGAGCTCCGTCCACTGCTGCTCGACCCCGCCCAGCTCGTTCGGGCTGTCGCTGCGGGCCACACCCGTCAGGGCCGCCCGGACCCGGCCCGCCTCGAACTGCGTCCGGTGGACCTGCGCGGCGGGCGCCGTCTGCAACTGGTCACCTGGGCCCCGAACGAGAGCGCCGGCGAGGGAACCTCCCCAACGCCCGTCACCCGCAACCTCGAACCCGGGGCGCAGACCGAACAGGCCATCGACGAGCTTCTGGCCCAGCCCTTCGGGAACTGGCACGTCGAGACCACCGGGAGCACGGTTCAACTGCGCGTGACCAAACGGGGCCAGGCCCAGGTCCACACCGCGCGAACCTCCCGACGCCGTATCCAGCCCACGGCCCACGATCGGCAGGCCGAGCACCTCCTGGATCCCGGTGATCCTCTCTTTGCGGCCCTCGGGACGCGAGCGGACAAGCGGCGCCAGGTGGACGCCTTCCTCCGGCAACTGGCACAGGTCGTCGATCCTGCGGTGCAGGCGGCCCGGGCAGAGGGCCGCCCCCTGAAGGTCGTGGACCTCGGGTGCGGGAACGCCTACTTGACCTTCGCGGCCCATCGGTGGCTGACCGGCGGCGCGGTCGACCAGGTCCCTGTGCGGACGCTCGGGATCGACCGCAGAGCGGACCAGGCGGAACGAAACAACGCCCTGGCCGCCGAGCTGGGCTTCGCACCGGCCAGGAGCGACGGGAACGACGGGAGCAACGGGAACAGCGACACCGGCCTGACCTTCGTGTCGGGGACCATCGAACGGACCGACCCGGGGCTCGGCGAGATCGACGTGGTCCTGGCCCTGCACGCCTGCGACACCGCGACCGACGAGGCTCTGGCCCGTGCCGTGCACTGGAGGGCCGGGGCGGTCCTGGCCGCGCCCTGCTGCCACCACGACCTGCAACGTCAACTGGCCGGGGCGGATCGCGACCGAGGGGCGTACACGGCGGTCCTGCGCCACGCCATCCTGCGCGAACGGTTCGCCGACGTCCTGACCGACGCGTTGCGCTCATCCCTGTTGACCTTGCTGGGATACCGGACGGCGGTCGTGGAGTTCGTGGACTCCCGACACACCCCCCGCAACGCCCTCATCCGTGCGGTGCGCACGGGGGCCCGCCCCGACGCGCGGCGCGTGCACGAGTACCGGGAACTGATCGAACAGTGGTCCGTGGAACCGGCCCTGGCCCGGCTCGTGGCCGACGAGCTCGAACCGGTCCTGGCCCTCCACGGGCGGGGCACGCCCTCCCCTTCCGTCGGCGATTCCGGGGAACGGGGGCGGTCGTGAGGCCGGCAGCCGGACGCCTCGCCCGGAAGCAGCGCGCTGCCCGCCGACCCACGGCCGCGGCGCTGTTCCTGGCCCTGTCGGCGGGAACCCTCTTCCTGTCTCCCCCAGCGTGTTTCGCCTCGGCCGCCGGCGTCTCCTCCTCGACTCCGACCGACCCGACCGGCCCGGCAGGATCGGAAGGGGCCTCCTCGGGGGCGGACGGGGTTCCCCGGGTGGTCGATCGCCCGATGCCCGACCAGCGGATCTCGGAGGGGTCGGGGCTCGCGGCCTCGCCGACGCATTCGGGGATCGTCTGGACCCACAACGATTCGGGGAACACCGGGCAGCTCTTCGCCGTCGGGCCCTCGGGGAAGGTCGTCGCGACCCTGACCGTCGCGGGTGCCCAGGGGTACGACTGGGAGGCCGTGGCCACCTACCGGGACGCCCAGGGGCGGTCGATGCTGGCCGTCGGCGACATCGGGGACAACGAGGCGATCAGGTCGCGGATCTCCGTCCTGCTCGTGCCGGAGCCCTCCCGCCTGGTCAGCCGGACCGTCACCCCTCAGCGAGTGCTGCGCCTGACCTACCCGCAGGGCGCTGCCGACGCCGAGACCCTCCTCGTGGATCCCCAGGGCCGTTGGATGCACGTGGTGACCAAGGGATTGTTCCAATCGGAGGCGTTCGTCGTGCCCCCGGAGGTTTTCGGCTCCCGGGCCTCGGGCCGGACGGACAGCGGGACCCTGCTCAAGGTCGCCGACACCTTCTTGTCCCTGGTCACCGACGGGGACGTCCTGCCGGACGGGCGAGTGCTGCTGCGGACCTACGGCGTCCTGGCGCTCCTGCCCTCCCCGGGCACGAGTCCTGTCGAGGAGTGGAAGGCCACGACGAAGGTGAACCTGCCCGACCAGCCGCAGGGGGAGGGGCTGACCGTCCTCGACGGGGGCACGGCAGTGCTCATCTCCTCGGAAGGTGCCGGCGAGCCCCTGCTCAGGGTCGACCTGCCCTCGCAGATGCGTGAATCGGCGACGGCAGGGAACAACGGGAACCCGACCGCAGCAGCCCCCGGCAGTGCCGAACGCAGTGCCGAACACCGTACGGAGGGCACCGGGGGCCCGGCCGATCGATGGGGCGATCTGCCCGGTGCCGTGCGTCTCGGTGTTCTGGCCGCAGGGCTGCTGGTGGCGTTTCTGCTGGTCAACCCCCTGCTGAAACGGGGCTCCGGTCGGAGGGACCCCGGGAGAGGAAAAGCAGGAGGATCCCGACGCCGAGCATGATCGGAACCGCGAGGAAGGCCGTGTGCGTGCTGCTCGCGTCCGCGACAGCACCCAGGAGGAACGGGGTCAGCGCGGCCCCGGCCCCGACATAGATCGACAGGATGCCCGAGGCGCGGTCCCGGTGGGGTCCGGCCGCCGAGAAGACCAGGCTCAGACCCAGCGGGTACTGACCGGCCAGCCCGAGCCCCAACAGGACGAATCCGAACAGGGCCGGGGCGGGGTGGGTCGAGACCCAGGCAAGGGCCCACCCGACGGCCGTCAGCAGGACCGAGATTTTCAGCAGACGCAGAGTGCTGAAGGTACGGCTCAGCAGTCCTGTGGTGAACCTTCCCACGGCCATGCCGGCAACGACCGTTGTCAATCCGGCGGAGGCTGCGCCGCTGGACAGCCCCGTCCGCTGATGCAGCAGATCGGCGGCCCAGGAGGTGCAGGCGAACTCCACCCCGACCGCGGCAACGACCATGCCCAGGATCAGCCAGAACGACAGCGGAAGGGAACCGGTGTCCCGGGCGGCCGGCGGCGGGGCGGCATCGAGGGCGGGGGTCCGGGCAGGGACCTTTCCGCTGAGGAGCAGCACGAGGGCCGCCAGGAGCAGCACGAGGGCGATCGCGGGGCGCCAGGTCCACCCCAGGCCGTGCGCCAGACCTACGCACAGCGGAGCGAGCAGGCCGACCGAGGACGCCACGGCGTTGCCCTCGCTGAGAACACCGGCCGACGCCCTGCCGTGGTGTTCGGTCAGGGCCGGTGAGACGGAGTTGACCAGGGAAGCACCCCCGACGCCCACCAGCAGGACCGCCACCAGGGAGATCTGGGGCCGGTCGGCCAGACACAGCAGGACAGTGCCGGCACACAGAACCAAGGCCCCGATCCGGCTCGTCCCTCTGCGTCGGAAACGGCGGACGAGCGGGAGTACGAGTATCCCCGCGACCATCGCCCCCATGGACATGCACAGACTGTGCATCCCCATGACGGTTCGGCTGGTCCCCTGCTCCTCACGCAGCAGGGGAAGGGCCGCACCGAATCCGTAGATGAACCAGGCCCAGGTCACCAGGCCGCTGTAGCCGAAACCGGTCAGAACATCGCGCCCCGGCGCTGACGGGGAGGGCGGGGCGCCCGGGGACCTGGTCCCAGACGCCCCGCCCCCGGAGTCGGTGTCGCTGCCGGTCACCCGAGCCGTTCGATCACGTGATCGATGCAGCGGGTGAGGGCTTCGACGTCGCTGGGGTCGACGGCGGGGAACATGGCCATGCGCAGCTGGTTACGGCCCAGCTTGCGGTACGGCTCGACGTCGACGATGCCGTTGGCGCGCAGGACCTTGGCCACGGCTGCCGCGTCGATGGAGGGATCGAAGTCGATCGTGCCGACGACCTGGCTGCGGGCTGCGGGGTCGGCCACGAACGGGGTCAGGCCCTCGGTCCGCTCGGCCCAGCCGTACAGCCTGGAGGAGGAATCGGCCGTGCGGGCGGTGGCCCAGTCCAGTCCGCCCTGCCCGTTGAGCCATTCCACCTGGTTGGCGAGCATGGCCAGGGTCGCGACGGCCGGGGTGTTGTAGGTCTGGTCCTTGCGGGAGTTGTCGATCGCCGTGGTGAGGTTCAGGAAATCGGGGATCCACCGGCCGGACCCGGCGATCCGGGCGACCCTGTCCAACGCCGCGGGGGACATCAGGGCGAGCCACAGGCCGCCGTCGGAGGCGAAACACTTCTGAGGCGCGAAGTAGTAGGCGTCGACCTGCGAGAGGTCGACGGGCAGGCCGCCCGCGCCGGACGTGGCATCGACGAGGACCAGCGAGCCGTCGTCCGCCCCCGGTACGCGACGGACGGGAGCCATGACACCGGTCGAGGTCTCGTTGTGCGCCCAGGCGTAGGAATCGATCCCGGCCTCGGCCACGGGGACCGGCAGGGTGCCGGGCTCGGAACGGATCACGCTCGACTCGCCCAGGAAGGGCGCCTGCGAGGTGACCTTCGCGAACTTGCTGGAGAACTCACCGAAGGCCAGGTGCTGGGCGCGGTCGGAGACCAGGTTGAAGGCCGCGATGTCCCAGAAACAGGTGGCGCCGCCGTTGCCGAGCACGACCTCGTGGCCGTCGGGCAGACGGAAGAACTCGGAGAGCCCCTCGCGGATCCGGTGCACCAGGTGCTTCACGGGCTTCTGCCGGTGGGAGGTCCCCAACACGGAGGTGCCCAAGGAGATCAGGTCTGCCACCTGGGCCGGACGAACCTTGCTCGGGCCACAGCCGAAACGGCCGTCGGCGGGCTTGAGGTCGTCGGGGAGAGTGATCTGCGGGGCGTCGGTCGCGGTGGTCACGGTCCTGCCTTCGCGGGGTCGAGGAGTGACGCCGGCGGGTCCGCCGGACGTTCGAGGGGGTGACGACGCTGTCCCCACGGGCCATTCTCCCAGGTCCACGTCCTGTCCCTGGACCAACCCCGCTCGTTCGTCGGGGCCGTGCGTGTCGGTCGGCGGACGAAACGGGACAGCCCACGTAGAGCGACCGGCCGGAGAGACACGGGCCTCACCCCTGCGGAGGAAAGCTCTCCTCCCCGGCCCCGACGAACACCTCCCAGGCCGACTGCGCACCCTGGGGGTCACCGGCCGCGTCGAGAATCCCCGCCAGGAGACTGCCGAGGCGTCGGGCCTGGTGCGGATCGGGCTCGTCGAGCGCTTCCCGGGCCACCTGCCACAGCAGCTCGACCGCTTCCCGGTGCCGGTCCCCTCCCGCGAGCAGTTCCGCCTGAAGACCCGTGCTCTCCCGGGCGTTGTGGGCGTCGTCGACGGCCCGGAACATATCGGCCAGACCGGCACAGGCGTCCAAGGCTGCTTCGTACTGGCCCGATTCGGCCAGGATCCGGACCCTCTGCTGGGCCAGGGCAGCCTGTTCCCAGGCCAGGGCCATGGGATCGTCGGCTCCTGCGGCCTGGGCGAGATCGCTCGCCTGCGCGAGGGCGGTCAGGGCTGCGACGGGACCGTCGGCGTCGAGCAGCAGCCCTGCCCGGACGCGGCGGCAGCCCGCAGCGAACCAGGGATCCCCGGCCGCGTCGGCGAGCTCCGCAGCTTTCTCCAGGGCCGGTGCGGCTTCCATGGAGGTGGCGGCCGTGTCCGCGAACAGGCGCAGGGCCTCGGCCTGCGCCCCGTACCGGCCGTGGCGGCTGTGGTACTCGGCGCTGCGACCGGCCAGTTGGTGGGCGGCGGATTGCTCGCCGAGATCCTCGGAGCACAGCGCGGCCAGGAAAGCCAGGCGTCCGGCGAGGAACCAGTGCCGTTCGGTCTCCTGGTCGGTCGAGGAGTCGACCAGCGGGTTGCCCTCCAGGACCGCGAGTCCGGACTCCGCGACCTCGGCCGCTTCGAACACGCGGCCACCGACCCGCAGCGCCTGCGCCAGGTTGGCGCGGACGTCGGCCCGCCAGTCGGCGGGCGCCGTCTCGTCGAACAGGGGAACGGCCGTGCTGAAGGCCGTGACGGACCCCTGCGGATCGGTGGCGAGCAGCGAATGTCCCATCGAGGCGAAACAGGAGGCTGCCAGGGAACGGTTCCCTGCCGTCAAGGAGTCGTGCGCTGCGGTCCGGAAGGCCTGGGCCGACTCCTGCGTGCGCCGCAGCAGCCCCAAGGCGTTGCCGAGGCCCGCCAGCACCACTGCGCGTTCGGGATGACGCACCCCGGCCGGTACGAGTTCCAGGGCGGACAGGAGCACGTCGACGGCGGCCTCCGGCTCCAGCTCGTCGCTCATCTGCGCTCGCAGGAGGGCCAGGCGCCCCCGCTCCCTGCTCGTCAGCCCGCCCGGGGGGACCCGGTCGAAGGCTTCCCTGGCCCGGTGCTGGGCCTGGACGGCTTCCTCCGGGATGTCCCCGGACGGTCCTCCCACCAGGCGCACCGCCCAGGAGACCCTGAGCCGGGCGGTGCCGATCTCGCCGGCGGTCCCCACGGCCTGCAGCTCTTCGGCGATCCTGCGTACGTGGGCCAGGGCCTGCGTCTCCTCGACGAGGCCACCCGTCAGGTCGACCAGCACGGCCTGCTGTTCGTCGAGCAGGGCCGGTCCCTCCAGTCCGACGGCACGTTGCAGCTGCGCGGCTTTGCGCAGCAGGTCCCCGTCGGCCTGCGCTCCCGCTGACGTGCACCGGTGTCGGGCCTCGGCAGCTTCCAGCTCCGCAAACCAGACCCTCTCGGTGGGGTCCGTGGAATCCAGGAAGCGTTCCCGACAGTGTCCCCACAGGCCGAACAGGCGGTCGGCGTCATCGACGGCCCCGGTGGACCAGGCCTTCTCCAGGGCGGTTCGGAAGTCCACCAAGGCTGTCCGCTCATCGACGTGAGGCAGGAGAGGACTGCGCCCCGGGGGCTGTGTGTCCTGCGAATACTGGTCCTGCGAACACGTGTCCGCCGAAGACGGGTCCGCCGATCCTCCGGCCGCGTCCTGGCCCGTCCCGTCGGACCGTGCGGGAACTTCCTTCCAACCCGGTCGCGGGCGGGCGATCATCGGGTCCAGCGGCAACCGGGGCAGGTCTTCGGCCTGCAGCCAGCTCTCGACCAGCCCGGAAACGGTCGTGGTGCCGTTGCGTTCGTCGAAGGCTGCCGCGAGTTCCCTGGCCTGTGCGGTCAGATCCTGCAGGAGCTGCCTTGCGGGGACGGTCTCTGCGCGGTCCACCGGAGCGCGCGTCGTGCGGACCGGCAGATCGCCGTTGCCCGTGGCGACGACAGCCTGCAACAACCGCGAACCGTGAGCGGCCAGTTCCATTCTTTCCCAGGGAACGGGGGCGGACCGGACGCGGTGCAGCACCTCCTCCAGGAGGTCCAGCCCGCGGGGGAGTTGGCCGGCCCGACCGCACACCCCGATGTGCTCGGCGAGCATCGAGGAGTTGCCCTCTCTGCTGCGGATCAGACGCACACCCCTGAGGTGTTCGTGCGCCGCCAGCTCCGGATCGGCTGCGACGAGCAGGGAGGCCAGGACTGTATGGATCATGCTGTGGGGCTGTTGCGAACAGACCTGCTGCCCCTGCAACACCGGCAGGGCCTGATCGACGGCCTCCCGATGACGCCCGGTCAGGGCCAGGTGGGCAGCTCGCTGGGTCGGTTCGCAGCCCAGACAGTCCGACAGCTCCGTGCGCCCAGCGGTCAACCAGGCCAGGTAGTCCTCCTCGGCGGCCTGCGCCCCGTGCACGTGGCTGGTGAAACGGAAACGTGCCCCCAGGACCGGGGCCTGCCCCTGCCCCGCGAGGGCATAGCGGTTCTCCATGTCGAGCAGGGCGCCGTCGACCTGTTCGAGCGGTACTTGGGGATAGTCCAGGAGCTGGCAGGTCACGGCCTTGAAATGCCACAACAGCGGAAAGACCAGCTCCGGGGAGAACCAGTCGGGGGTCTCGTCGTACCGGGCGAGCAGCCAGCTGAACGGGGTGAAGATCTTGGGGGACTCGTCACCGTGCAGATAGGAATTGATCAGCAGCAGGCGCGTGAGGGCAGCTGCCCGGGGATCGCCGACCTCGTCCGCCACGGCCACGAGTTCCTCGGACCGCAGAACCTGGGCCCGTCCTGGGGCCATCTGCTCGGCCTCCTCGATGGCCTGCAGAAGCTGGGAGGAGGTCGCTGGCATCAGGTGGTCTCCGTCGGAGGTCGATCGGGGTCGGCCGGGTCGCAAGCAGGCCCGTCCGGCTCGGGGTGGTTCGGGTCGGGGTGGTTCTGGTCTGTGTCGTTGCCGTTCTGGTCTGTGTCGTTGTTCGGATCCCTGTCGTTCGGGTCTGTGTCTTTCTGAGCGGGATCGTCCGAGTCCGGGGGGCTCTCGCAGCCGACGGCTCGGTCCAGCAGTTCCAGGAAAGAACGGTGGAGAGTCGCCGTGTCGGCCGGCCTCAGCTGGTGGTGTCCCAGCAGGAGCGCCTGGCAGTACAGGCTCTCCACGGCCAGGGCCAGCAGCTCGGGGTCGGCCAGCCGACTGACCCGGCGCACGGTCGGGTTCAGATCGTTGAGGAGCAGATGGACATGGCTGTTCCCACCGTCGTCCAGTGACGTGAGGATCCCGGCCCAGACGTCACTGGCCTGGGCCGCCATGTGCCTGGACCGGCGCCGGTGCTGGCTCTCCCTGTCGTCCAGGACGAGGGCGGCCACCGTGGAGGGCTCGAAGCGACGCAAACGGACGTGGACGTCCAACCGGGACAGGGCCCTGCGGGCGGCCCCGAGGAAGTCTGCGAGCGCGGACGCCTCCCGGTCCGGCACGTCCCCCACCTGGGCGGCCAGTTCTCCCGGACGGATCGGCGCGACCTGGGCCGTGGGATCGAGCAGCGGCAGCCGCTCCAACAGTTCGAGGGCATGGGTGTGTCCCGCGTTGACGACGCCCAGCTGCTGGGCGGTCGCGATGGGCAACAGCTGCCGGAATTCGTCGACCGTCACGGTGTAGCGGATCTCGTCGAAAGCCGTGCGGAACTCCGGCATGGTGCATCGTCCGATGGTGGTTTCGAAACGCAACCAGGGCAACATGGCCCGGTACAGGTCGTCGTCGTGGACGGCAAGGGCCCGCACCCCCGCCTCGTGACGGTCCAGGAACTGCACGAAACGTTCGGGAGCCACCTCGGCGGTTCGCAGGAGCCACCGGCGCAATTGGTCTGCGAGGTCAGAACGCACCTTCTCCAACAGGTCGTCCTGAAAGATCTCCTCGCGGGAGGCGGTCAGACGCAGCTGGTCGGCGTTCACCAGGGCCCGTGCGAAGAAGGCCCAGGAGGGCAGGATCCCGGCGACCTCGGACCCGACGAGCATGTTCTTGACGTAGACCCGGTGTGACTGGTGACCCGCGGGCGCCGTCGGGGCGTCCAGGATCGCAATCTGCCCTCGGAGACCGGCCTCGGGCACGCTGACCGGGATCGTGTCGAAACACTTCACCCGCAGGAGACGCTCGGCCTGATCGATCCGTTCGGCGTGGGGGAGGCGGTCGGGCCCCCACGGGCGTGAGCCTTCCGTCAGGGGGCGTGGGGGGCCGGCGGGGCGGGCCACCCGGAGATCGACGTCGAGCATTTGTCCGAATTCCGTGGCCAGACGGGTCACGGCCTTGCAACCGGTCCACTCCGAGGAGCCTCGGCGCGGGTGAAAACGGATCCACGTTCCCGGGCCGGGAGAACGCTTCGCACGGCAGCTCGAACAGAGGTCCGCCAGCTCGCTTTCGGTCGAGGACCCCTCCGTCAGATGCAGAGTGCGGTAGTCCCCGCTGCTGCGACCCCACCACTGGATCCATTCCGAACGTCCGCGTGCACGGGTCAGCAGCTCGATCTCATCGCTGACGAGGAAACAGGAGAGCATCCCGATCCCGAACTGACCCAGATAGTCCTGACGGGCGAAGCCCAGCTCGTCCCGTTTGTGGGAAGCCCCGATCGTGGTCAGCGAAGTCGTGATCTCCTCAGCCGTGAGCCCTGTCCCGGTGTCCACGAAGTGGAACATCCCGTCCGGTGCGACGTCGGAAGGGATGATCAGGACCTCCGCCGGGCAGTCGGCATCCACCCCCCGGCGCGCGGTGATCGCGTCGGTGGAGTTCTGTAGGAGTTCGCGCAGGTAGACCCTGGGGCCGGAGTACAGATGATGACTGAGTAGATCGACGACGCCCCGGAGATCGACCTGGAAGGCCCTGTCCGTCACCGGGGCATCATGCCCCACCGGGACCGGAGCGCGGACCCTGACCGGGAATGACGGGGTTTTGTCCCACAGGTCCTCAATATTTCATCTCCCGGTCATCAACAGGACGGCACCGCTGGTCAGCGTCGATCCGCCCCCTGCGGAGCACCACCCCAGCACGGATGCGCAGGGGCCCGGAGCGCGGGCGGGGACGGCGGAACGAGGGCGCGCGGGGGGCCGGAGACCGGGTTGTGGCAGGTCGAGTGGACCACCTGGGCGGAAGGCCCTGAGAATGGGCACCGGTACGGACCCTGCGGGGGCTCCGGCCGCCGGACTGGGAGGACCGCCTGAGGTGAGCGACCTCATCGACACCACCGAGATGTACCTGCGAACCGTTTTCGAGCTGCAGGAAGAGGGAATCGTCCCCTTGCGCGCCCGTATCGCCGATCGGTTGGGGCACTCGGGGCCGACGGTTTCTCAGACGGTGGCGAGGATGGAGCGGGACGGTCTGCTGCGGGTCACGGGGGACCGGCATCTGGAGATGACCGTGGAGGGGTACCGCAAGGCCACGAGGGTGATGCGCAAGCACCGTCTGGCCGAGAGGCTTCTGCTCGACGTCATCGGGCTGGAGTGGGAACTGGTTCACGACGAGGCGTGCCGTTGGGAACACGTCATCAGCGAACGGGTGGAGGGCCGTTTGCTGGCGATGTTGAAGGACCCTCTGGAGTCCCCCTACGGCAACCCCATCCCGGGCCTGGAGGAACTCGGCGGTCCGCACCAGGACATCACCGTCTTCCGTCAGGGTCTGGTCACGTTGCCGGAAGCGCTCTGCGCGGTCCGGGCGCCCGGCGCAGAGTCGTGCCGAGGTCGGCAGGACGAAGGGCTCAGCCTCCGGTTGCGCCGCATCGGGGAGCCCGCCCAGACCGACATCGCTTTTCTTCGGGAGCTCTCGGCTGCCCGTTCCTGCCCCGGTGACCGAATTGTTGCGTGTCGTTCCGAGGACACGTTTCGTGTCCGAGGCGACCGCAACGAGGTCACTGTGTCACGGGAAGTCGCCGATCACCTGTTCGTTGAGGCCCTTGTTCCACGATGAGTCACATAGAGTGCCGCATCGGTAGGGACAGACCGGTTTTTTTGAATGGATCGTGACCTACATGTGACATGCTCGGGAAGTATCGGGTAGCGTCGGCAGCGCTTTCCCTTCAGGAGAGCCTCCGGTCGGACGCCGAGCTCTGCCACCGGTCCGGAGACACGTCGCATCCGTTTGGCAGAGGCGGGGGAACCAACTTCGGGACGTGTTCGCTGCGTTCCTTGGGGTTAAGTCGACCAGACCTTCGCCGGTTCCATGAGGAACCCGAGCGGACGGGACAGGCGGCCGGGTGACATCTCCCACCCGAACCCGACAGCTCACCTCGTAGGCGTCCGGAGAGGTTTTGCCGTGAACGACCATGCTTCGGGGCGCCATCGTGCTCCCAGTCGGGCAATCACCCCCCTCGACACCCTCGGTCTGTCCCTGTCCACAGCCGTCGGCGACCGTGCAGGTGCCATCGGTCGTGGTGGAGCAGTGATCGCAATGTCTTCAGGACTGGTCGCCAGCGTGGGCTTTCCCGCACAAGCCGCTTCGAACACCACGAACGAGACCGGTGCGATCCCGGTGACCTCGCCCCAGCAGCCAGTGACACAGCAGCCAGTGACACAGCAGCCGAGTTCCTCGTCGTCGACTTCCGAGTCGGTCGGGAGCATGTCGATGAACACCACGGCAATGCTGAAGGCCCCCTCGAAGACCAACAGCATTTTCAGCGGTGCGCCCGTCACGGCGCCGACGGAGGCAACCGTGGACTTCGAACGGAACACCTTCACTGCTGTCCCCAAGAAGGTGACCCCTCCACCGACCAGGACGGTCCGACAGACCCAGAACGTGCGACAGACCCAGAACGTCTCGCGGTCCACAAAACGGACGACAGCGCCGGCCCAGAACACCGCGACCAAGCGGGCCAGCACCTCCACGAAGAAGAGCACGAGTTCGAACACGGTCGGTTCCGCCCGGGGATCGTCGGTG
The DNA here is from genome assembly GCA_030837505.1 of Actinomycetota bacterium. GTDB lineage: Bacteria > Actinomycetota > Actinomycetes > Actinomycetales > Kineosporiaceae > JAUPKJ01. Next base: position 3,932 of record JAUPKJ010000300.1, on the reverse strand, counting down.
CTCGCCGTTGCTGCGCGGTACGTGGGAGTGCCCTACGTCTACGGGGGCACGAGCCCCCGCGGCATGGACTGCTCGGGATACGCGCAGTACGTGTTCAAACAGCTGGGCATCAGTCTGCCCCGGGTCGCGGAGGACCAGCGCCAGGCCACTCGCCAGATCTCGCGGTCGAGTGCCCGGGCCGGCGACCTCGTCTTCTTCCTCTCCGGCGGATCCGCCTACCACGTGGGGATCTACGCCGGGAACAACAAGATGTACGACGCAGGTCGTACCGGAACCGGTGTCGCCAAGCGTGAGATCTGGACCAGTGACGTCGTGTTCGGGCGGGTCATCAGCTGACCGACTCTCCCACCGGGCCCCGCGTGCAGGACACGCGGGGCCCTCGCCGTTCTGTGTCGGGCATCACACTGCGAAATCGGGGACATCGGCGTTCCCCCGGGAAAAGGGGTGTCCTCGAGCCCCTGTCATGCCTACTCTTCGGTCAGGACATCGTCCTCTTCCGGAGGTCGTCGTGATCGATGCGGTACGGAGTGCGACCGCCGCACAATCCTGTGCGCTGCGGCCATTCAGTGCCGCGATCCGCCGAAGGCGCCGTTCTTCCCAGAACGGCGCCTTCGGTCGTCCTGGGAACCGCTCGGTGGGATTCCTCGCCGTGGGCCCTCCGGCCGCGTTCCCGTCGGTTGTTGTCGTGACGTTTCCAGCCAGGAACACGTCCCGAGGAGAAAGGGGTGGCTCATGCGCACCCTGGTGCTCAACGCAGGCTACGAGCCCTTGGCCGTGGTCTCCTTCCGCCGCGCGATCGTCCTGGTGCTGGCGGGAAAAGCGACGATCGTCGCTCACGGAGGCCGTCCGGTCGTCGGGGGATCTGTCACCCTTCCCCGCCCCTCAGTGATTCTTCTGGCCCGTTATGTGCGGGTCCAGCGATCGGGGGCGGTCCCCGTCAGCAGGCGAGGCGTGCTCCGCCGGGACAACCACCGGTGTGCTTATTGCGGGAGCCACGCCACCACCATCGACCACGTCCTGCCCCGCAGCCGGGGAGGCCGGGACACCTGGGAGAACCTGGTGGCCTGCTGTGTCACGTGCAACAACACCAAGGGCAACAGAACCCCGGAGGAGAAGGGCTGGTCGCTGAGGATCCGTCCGGCCTGTCCCCGCGGCCCGGCCTGGGTGGTGCGCGGAGTCGAGACCCGGGACCCGTCGTGGGACGTGTATCTGGGCGATGCCGCCTGAACGGTCGTGCCGGAGCTACCGGGGCACGTCTTTGGTCCCGCGACAGGCACTGCCGTTCCCGTGCACCGTGAAGCCGTAGCCGCCGGTGACCGGCGTCGTCAAGGAGGACGGCATGGCGTGGCAGCGGATCGCGGGGTTCGGTGTGATCGCGGTTGGGCTCGACGAGTCTCCCGGCGGCCTACGGGCCGTTGAATGGGCGGCGTCGGAGGCGCTGCGGCGCGGTAGCTCGTTGCGAGTGATCACGGTCCGGGACCGAGGAGAGGACACGGCTCCCCCTGCCGAGGGGATCTGCCGGGCGCGTCGCCACCAGGAGACGGTCCTGGAGGGGCTGCGCCGTCGGTTGCTCCAGGAGCCGGAGCCGGTCGTCGAGCTCTCCTGGGACGTGGTGCCCGGCTGCGCGGTCGAGGTGCTCGTCGAGGCCTCGGGCCGCGCCGATCTGCTCGTCATGGGCAGCCATGGTCGAGGCCCCGTCCGGTCGTTCCTGTTGGGCTCTGTGGGGCGGTCGGTGCTGAGGCATTCCCTGTGTCCTGTGGCGGTTATGCCTCCTGAAACACCTCGAACCAGTTCCTTCCCCGCTGCGTGCTGTGACCGTAGCTTTAGGTGACTTCGGGCAGGAACGACCTGCGGTTTGTCCGGGCTATCATCACGATGGGTAGTAGGGCTTTGCAAAATCGCGACTATGTGGCAAGCTCACTCACGCACCGGCGCCGCGTGCGCCGGTGCACCAAAAGCAACTTTCCTCCTTGCGTGCGCATGATCTGCGTTCGCCCTTTTGTTATGCCTGTATCTTTTTCGGACAGGTGTCCGCCTCTCCGGCAAGTTTCCGCCCCTTCTGTCCGCAGGGCCCTCGGGCTCGGCGTGGTTTCCCTGGGCTTTCGCAGCCCCTCTTCGGCGATCCGCCTCTTTCGAGGCGGTGACGGTCGCGTCGGTGAAAGCTGGGACGGGGCTCCACGCGGCCTGTGGGGGAAGACCTCTCGTGGAGCCCCGCTGTGCCCGTCCATCGTGGGGGGAGCGAGGGACGGGCGGCCTCGTCACCTCGACACGGGGGGTGAGGGAGCGAGGCCCTCGCACCGCCCTGGGATCGGGGGGCGGGCGGCGCGACATCGTGTGAAATTTTTGTACGTTCTCCCCTGGGCTGGTCGGGAACTTTCAGCAGTCCTTTCGGTGCCCATGATCTGTTCCGGGACTGACGGGAACATGCTCGGATCCGTCACCGATCATGATTCTGAAGTTTCAGGATCATGAAAATTCCGGAGTTCCGGTTCCCCTGGTCCCCCCTTGCGTGATCACGAAGTGCCGTGGGCCCGACTCGTCGTGATCATGAATTTTGGGATCATGAAGTTCTGGGATCATGAAGTGTGCAGGGACCTGCGCGGTGAAAGCACTCATAAAGTATAGAACAGTCTGCCCGTCCGGCCACTCGGGACGGGCCTTTTCGTCCGACGGCTCCTCTTCCCGCGCTTCCTGACGCCGGCGAGGACTCGGCACGGTGCGGGCCGCAGGTTCCCTCGGCCCGGCCGGGCACCCGGAGGGGGCAGGCCCCTTCCTCCCCACAGGCCGGCTCTGTTCGTTCTCCCAATTTTGTCGATACATTTTCACGTGTTTCGCCAGGATTGAATGTCGACTGCGGCAGCAACTACTGAACCGGTTCCTCCAGAGGTGACGACATCGTCCTCGTCCTGTGGCCCGACCGGTCGGCGGAAGCTCCGCGAGGAGATCGATGATGGGCAAGAAAACACCTCTCACGGTTCTGTTCTCGACTCTGCTGCTGTCCCTCGGAGGCCTGATCGTCGGACCGACCCTGCCGGCCCGATCGGCACCGGCCCCCGTCAAAATCATGCCCTTGGGCGACTCGATCACCGGGTCCCCCGGATGCTGGCGCGCGCTGTTGTGGAACCAACTTCAGCGAGCGGGACACACCGACATCGACTTCGTCGGGACTCTTCCGCCCCAGGGCTGCGCAGTCGCCCACGACGGCGACAACGAAGGACACGGAGGGATCCTGGCCACGAACATGGCGGCCCAGAATCAGCTGCCCCCGTGGCTCAAAGCGACCCGTCCCGACATCGTGATCATGCATTTGGGCACCAACGACGTGTGGAGCAATCGGACTGCGACCCAGATCCTCTCGGCCTTCTCGACCCTCGTCGATCAGATGCGCGACTCCAACCCGCGAATGAAGATCTTCGTGGCCAAGATCATTCCCGTCGAGCCGAGCAGCTGCCCCGAGTGCGCGGCCCGGACGGTCACGTTCAACGACGCCGTCCCCGCCTGGGCGCGGTCCCGGACCACGAGCGCCTCACCGATCAAGGTCGTTGACCAGTGGACCGGGTGGAAGGCTTCGACCGACACCTCCGACGGAGTCCACCCGAACGATTCCGGCATCCGCAAGATGGCGGACCGCTGGTTCTCAGCCCTGGACCCAGAACTCTCCGGAACCGTCCCCACCGACGAACCCACCCAGGAGCCCACGGAAGAGCCCACCCCCACGCCCTCCGAGCCGGAGCGAAACTGCACGGCGGACTACTCCCTGGGCAACCAGTGGCCCAGCGGATTCCAGGCTTCGATCAAGGTGAAGAACGCCGGGAACGAGGCCATCTCCGGTTGGAAGGTCGGATTCACCTTCCAGAACGGGCAAAAAATCACGCAATCATGGAACGGCACCGTGACCCAGAGCGGAGCCAAGGTGACGATCACCAACGCCG
>JAUPKJ010000299.1 GCA_030837505.1 Actinomycetota bacterium | reverse complement strand
GCGTCCAAGGGGGTCAGCCTGATCGCCCCGTCCCGGCCCCGCGGCTCGATCCGCAGGAAGTCCAGATCCGGCAGCGCGGTGTGCAGCGCGGCCAACTCCGACTCCAGCTCACCCCGGACGCCGGCGATGAACTCGGCCGGGTCCAGGGGCTTGGCCAGGGCGGCGTAGTGCTCGCGGCGGTGGGTGACGAAGTCCGGCTGTAGGTCGGACTCCGGAACTCCTCGGCCCCCACCACCCAGATGCCCTTGCAGTTGAGCTGGTCACACAGCGCCTCCAGAGTGCGCAGCTCGTAGATGGCCCGCACGATGCGCTTCGTACCGCCCTTCGCTGTGCGGTACACCAACTGCTCCCAGTCACCGGAAAGTCCCCGGTGCCAGACGATCTCCTCCCCCGCAGGGTAGTAGGTGAACTTCGAGTCCTCCACGTAACGGCGCACCAGGGCCAGGGCGTCGAGGACCGGCTGGTGGGAGTTCTCGCACCGGAATTCCAACACGTCCAGGAGTTTGACCAGGCCCCTGCGGTAGTGGCCGGTGTAGGACTCCCGATAGCTGGCCTGAATCCGGATCTGGACGACACTCCGACCGGCTTTGAACTCCTCGGCCAGGTTCCGCAGGTTCTCCTCACCCACCACCGGGTACACCACCTGCCGCACCGTGTCGTCCGGGTTCCGCGTCGCCGCGTCGGCGACCTTCAACAGCAGCGACTCCTTGCCGGACACCTTGGTGAACTGGGCGGCCATCTGCCGGAAGACCTTCTTCTCCGCCTTCAGCCCGATCCGGTGCACCGTCGACAACAACAGCCGCACCAACTGGTCGGTGACCTGCTGCTGCCGTTTGAGCAACAGAGCGGCCAGCATCGACACCCGCACCGGTTCGGTATGTCGGCGTAAGTGGCTGGGCGACTCCACCAGCGTCTGCGTCACCCACTCCCGGACCACCCCAGTGGCAACATCCCGGAACAGATCCGCCGGCAAGGCAAACGACCGGATCGTCTCCAACCGGCTGATCTCATCGAGCATCGTGCTCAGACTCACGTCCCCGACCGACTCCTTGATCCAACGCAACAGGCTGGGATCCTCGTCGGACTCGGAATCTGGTTCTGTCTCGCAGTCGGATGGCTGGAGCATCCCCTGCAACCGCAGCCGCACCGCCGGGTCGACCCGGCCGAACACCAACGCGGCCACCGCCTCCCCAGCCTGGGCCAGCGCACTGGCCACGATCCGATCGATACGTCCGGGGGTCGGCGGTTCCAGGTGCCGAGTTCGACATTCCGACAGCAGCTCCTCGCGCACCAACTCGGCGCGGCGTACCCGCTGCGCGTAGTCCGAGGCCAGCCACCGCGTCAGGTCCTGCTGATCGGCAAGGGTGATCTCCCTGAAACCGAAGTGGCGTCTGATCTCGGCGCGATGGCGTTTGATCGTCGCCCCGCCCCATTCGTAGAAGCCGAGGTCTCCCGCCGGAACCCGCAGCTGTGCCGCGACGAACTCCACCGCGTCCCGCCGCAGTTCCGACCGGCCCCGGGGAAATCGCCCGTGCCGGCCGTAGAACTTCAGCAACAGGGAGAACACGAGATTCGTCGCACCGTCATGTTTGCCCGCCAGCAGGTTCAACTCGCCAGACAGCAGCGTCCAGTGCTCGACCAGGTCCGGGAAGTTATCGGGAAGATGGCCCACAGACCGACATCATTCGCCACGGATCGTGGCAGGGCTATTCCTCGATAGTGTTGATCCACTTTTTGATCCCCGGTGACAAGATCGTTACTAAACCCCCCAGGGGAGCCAGATGAGTGTTGAAGGCTTCCCTCCAAGCCCGTGCGTCGAGGGTGTCCTCGAGGGTCAGCAGAGCCAGGGGCTTACGGGCCGCCGCACGTTCGTCCTGGTGCTGGGGGTCGTACCCCACGAGGACGCCCCACCACACACTGTCCGGTGCGCTGCCGGGGGAAGACCCGTGCCTGGGACTGTGTCTTCAGACGATCCAGGGACGTGGAGGTCCCCGGGGTACAGACCCGCTGGGGGGCCGTACGGTCCCGACCGCCCCCGGTGCCCAGGTCGGCCAGACTGGACACGACCGGATGGTCACGAGCTGTCAGCACCGCCGTCTCGGTTCTCAGATACGGCCCGGCCAGGACGCTGCCCTCGCGTTTCCTCTTGTCTGTGATGCTGTACGAGGCGACGACGAGGTCCACGGGTTCGTACGTGCTCCCCTCGTGCCGCATCCCCTGCATGCGTTGCCTGTCCTCCGTGGTGACCTCCAGGAAACGCACCTGCTGCCGGGTGAATCCCCAGGCGCTCGCGATCAGGTAGGCGATCTCCACGTCGAACCCGGTGTACACGTCGCCCTCGTGCCATTCGCTGATCCCCGGGATGTCGCCGAAGACCCCGACGACGAGGTCCTCCCGACCGCTGAGTCCGGCCTTCCGGCGCAACTCGTCCACGGTGGGGGGACCCGTGCTCCACAGCGTGACGAGGGCCAGGACGACACAGAGCACCAGAACAAGGATGAAAAAGGACAGACGTACCACCTGGGACAGGGGAACGGCGGAGCCCGCAGGATACGAGGAAGTGGCCGGGGCCGAGTCGATTGCCTTCGGACGAGACTCGGTCTCGTCGAAGGTCTCTATGTCTGTGGGGCGTGGGGGCGTCATACGAAGGAGGAGAACGTTTGCAGTGGCACGATACCGTTCGAATGTCCCCTGGACAGGGGTGCGCCGGACCTCACGCCGGACGTCGGGAGCGGCGGTCGGGAGCGGCGGTCTGTCCGTCCGCTCGTGACGGGCACGATGTGAGGTCGGTCACGTGATGTGAGGTCGGTCACGTAGGGCGGGGCCCCTTGCGTCGTTATTGGAACAGTTCTATTTTAGGAGTCAGTCAAGATTCCTGGTGACGGATCGCTGGTCACTCCGAGGGATCGAGACCAGGCCCCGGTCCGGGTCCCGGACCGGTTC
>JAUPKJ010000037.1 GCA_030837505.1 Actinomycetota bacterium | reverse complement strand
TGGGCGACGTCGAGGAGGGCACGTACACGGGGCGGGCCGGCGACGGGGGACCCGGCGTGGTCTTCCTGTTCACCGGCCAGGGGCCGCAGCGGGCGGGCATGGCCCGGGAGCTGTACGAGACACAGCCCACGTTCCGGAGGGTCCTCGACCACTGCGACGAGATCCTCCGGCCGGTGCTGGACCGTCCGCTGCTGTCGGTCGTCCACCCCGACGGTGGGGACCCCGACGGTGGGGACTCCGATCTGATCAACACGATGGAGTACGCCCAGCCCGGCCTGTTCGCGGTGGAGTACGCACTGGCCCGGCTGTGGGTCTCGTGGGGGGTGGAACCGGCAGCCGTGATCGGCCACAGCCTCGGGGAATACGCGGCAGCCTGTTTCGCCGGCGCGCTGTCGCTGGAGGACGGCCTGCGCCTGGTCGTGGAGCGCGGACGGCTCCTGGGGGAACTGAACGAGACCGGGGCCATGGCCACCGTGCTGGGGTCCCGCGAGCAGGTCGAACGGGGGATCGAGGAACTCGGCTCCGCCGGGGTGTGCATCGCGGCCGTCAACAGCCCGGAGAACATCACGGTCGCTGGGGAGCACGCCGCAGTGAACGCCCTGTGCGAACTGTTCGAGTCGAAGGACCTCGAGGTCAAACGGCTGCACATCTCGACGGCCTCACACTGTCCCCTGGTGGAGTCGGTGCTGCCCCGGCTGCGTTCGGCACTGGAACGGATCGAACTGTCCACTCCCCGGATTCCCCTGGTCTCCAATGTGACCGGTGAGATCTGGCAGTGGGGCCAGGTACCGGACGCCGACTACTGGTGCCGCCACGCCCGCTGCCCCGTGTTGTTCAGCGACGGCGTACGGACCCTGCGGGACAGGGGGTACCGGACTTTCCTGGAGGTTGGGCCCGCGCCGATCCTGCTCGGCCTGGTGGGGGAGATCCTCGCCGGGCAGGAGGACACCGTCATGGTGCCGAGCCTCCGGCCGAGGAGCAACGACTGGGACGTGCTGCTGGGCAGCGTCGGAAAGCTGTATTCACAGGGGACCGACCTCGACTGGACCCGGTTCGACGCCGACTGCCCCCGTTCCCGGGTGGACCTGCCGCACTACCCGTTCGACCGGTCTCGTTGCTGGCACGACCTGGGGAAGCTCCGGGCGATCGCCACACCCGATCGGCCGGACGCTGACGCGGACGGCGAGCACCCGCAGCCGTCGGACGAGGACGCTAGCGCCGGGGCACCCCCTGCCGCGCGTCGCGGGGTCGCCGGAGCCCTGCCCACCCCCGAGGAGATCCTGGCGATCGACCCGGAGAACCGGATCGAGATGCTGCTCCCGCACCTGAGGGAAGGGGTACGGCGGTCGTTGGGCGCGAGGTCCGCCGACATCGACCCCGACGCCCCTCTGTCCGGTCTGGGTCTGGACTCCCTGATGGCCGTGGAACTGAGGAACGAGATCCAGCGACACCTGAAAGTGTCGATCACGATCGCGAGCTTCCTGCGGGGGGCGAGCGTCCGCAGCGTCGCCCGACAGATCGTCGATCAGCTGGGCGCCGGGGCCGGTGGGACCCCCGGCCGGGACGAGGGCATCCAGCGGGTCGCGCGAGCTCGGGACGTCGCAGCGGAACTGCTGGCGAGCATCGAGACAGCTCAGAGCATCGAGACAGCGCAGAGCATCGAGACAGCGCAGAGCATCGAGACAGCGCAGAGCATCGAGAGTGCACAGAGCGACGAGCCGAACAGGACCGGGAGCCATGCCTGAGACGGACCTGCAGACGCGCCTGGCCGCTCTCACCCCGCAGCAGCGTGAGCAGTTCGAAACAATGTTGCGGGAGAGGACCCCGGCCGAGACCGTTTTTCCACTGTCGGTGTTCCAGCAGGGGATGTGGTTCCTGGAGCAACTGCATCCCCACAACCCGGCCTATCTCGTTCCCAACGCGATGTCGGTCCGGGGCGACCTGGACAGACAGGCCCTTGCACGGGCCGTGCGCGAGATCGTGCGACGGCACGAGGCCTTGCGCACGACGTTCGAGGTACGGGAGGGCAGGCCCTCGCAAGTCGTGCACGCGGACCTTCCCGTGGAGATCCGGGAGACCGACCTGAGGAGGCGCCCGGGGGCCCTCGCCGGGGCCGCCCTCCAGGAGACGATCGTCGAGGCCGCCGTGGGCGAGCCGATGGACATCCGTACCGGCCCCCTGTTCCGCCTGGCCTGCCTGCGCACCCGGGACGAGGAGTCGGTGCTGGTCCTGACCTTGCACCATCTCATCTCGGACAGATGGTCGATCGGAGTCCTCCTGGGCGAGCTGGCAGCTCTCTACGAGGCGTTCTGTGCCGGGCGGCCCTCCCCCCTGGAGGAACTGCCCGTCCAATACGGGGACTTCGCTACCTGGCAACAGCAGCAACTGCAGTCGGGGGCGTGGAAGGAAGATCTGGAGCACTGGCACCGGCACCTGCGGGGAGCGCCCGCGGCCCTGAATCTACCGACGGACCGTCCCCGGCCCGCGGTCCAGGGATTCAACGGCGGCACGGTCCCCCTCGAGATCCCCGCCCCCGTGATGCACCGGTTCGCGGCGTTGGCCCATGGCAGGGGCGCAACGACGTACATGGCACTGCTCGCGGCCTACACGATTCTGCTGCGCCGCCACAGCGGGCAGAAGGACATCGTCGTGGCGGTCCCGGCGGCCTGCCGGGACAGGGTGGAGATCGAGGGACTGATCGGCTACTTCGTCAACACCCTGCCGATCCGCACCGACCTGGGCGAGAACCGTCCCGTGGCCGAGGTGATCGACCGGGTTCGCGAGGTCTGTCTTCAGTCCTACGAACACCAGAACGTGCCGTTCGACGTTCTGGTCGCGGACCTGAAGATTCCCCGGGATCTCAGCCGCCCGCCGGTGTGCCAGGTGAGTTTTTCGTACGGCCACGAGCCGGAGCCGACCTTCGCCCTGGGAAGGACCGAAGCCACACGGATGAGGGTCAGGAGCGGGGGAGCCCGTTTCGATCTGGAACTGCAGGTGTTCGACACCGGGGACGGTCTCAACGGCTGGTTCGAGTACGACCGGGACCTGTTCGACGAATCGACGATCGAAAGCCTGGCAGCGGGGTTCTGCCAACTGGTCGAGCAGATCGCCGAGGAGCCCGATCAGGAGCTGGAACAGCTGGTGCTGCCCGCGCCGGCCGAACAGGGAATGCTGGCAGGATTCAACGACACCGACCACGGGTGGCCCTCGGACCGGGGGTGGATCCACGAGTGCTTCGAGGACCGGGTCCGGTGCGATCCTCAGGCCCAGGCCGTTCGGTTCAACGGCGAGCACCTGACGTACGCAGAACTCAACGACAGGGCCAATCGGCTCGCCCACCGCCTGGTGCGCGGCGGCGTGGGCAGGGACGTGCTGGTCGGCGTCGCCCTGGAACGCTCGTTCGAACTGGTGATCGCGCTGATGGCCGTCCTCAAGGCGGGTGGGGCGTACCTTCCTCTGGACCCGGACTACCCGGCCGCCCGTCTGGAACACATGATCACCACGGCTCGGCCGCGGTTCCTGTTGACCGACGGCCGGACCGAACCGAAACTGCCGCAGGTCGAAGAAGGGACGGAGCTCCTCCGCCTGGACGAGATCGGCCTGGAACGGACGGACGAGACGGCGGACGCGTCGGCGGACGACCTGAAGGTGCCGGTCTCCGGCGAGGACTTGGCGTACGTCATCTTCACCTCGGGGTCGACCGGCGTGCCCAAGGGCGTCATGAACGTCCACGCCGGCATTCGCAACAGGCTCCTGTGGATGCAGGAAACCCTCGCCCTGGAACCCGGCGACAGGGTCCTGCAGAAGACCCCCTTCTCCTTCGACGTGTCGGTGTGGGAGTTCTTCTGGCCGCTCATGACCGGGGCGACCCTCGTCGTCGCGCGACCGGGCGGGCACCGGGACAGCGCCTACCTGGTCAAGACCATCCAGGAGGAGAAGGTGACGACGATCCACTTCGTCCCCTCCATGCTCCGGATGTTCCTGCAGGAGCCGTTCGAGAACTGCACCAGTCTGCGGAGAGTCGTCTGCAGCGGCGAGGCGTTGCCCCGGGACGTGGCCGATCGTTTCCTGAAGCGTTCCGAGGCCGAACTGCACAACCTCTACGGCCCGACGGAGGCTGCCGTTGACGTCACGCACTGGCCCTGCGGTCGTCAGGAGGGGAACGGTCCTGTTCCGATCGGTCGGCCCATCGCCAACACCCGCCTCCACGTCCTGGACCCCGCCGGGCGGCAGGTCCCGATCGGAGTCGGCGGCGAACTGCACATCGCCGGGCGGAACCTCGCCCGGGGATACCTGAACCAGCCCGAACTGACGGCGGAACGCTTCATCGGCGACCCGTTCGACCCCACCCCCGGGGCCCGTCTGTACAAGACCGGGGACCTGGCCCGTTTCCGACGGGACGGTGCGCTGGAGTTCCTCGGTCGGATCGACCATCAGGTCAAGCTCCGGGGTCTGCGGATCGAGCCGGGTGAGATCGAGACCGCCCTCGTGCAGTGCCGGGGCGTGCGGGAGGCCGTGGTCGTGCCCCGCGAGCTGCGGGCCGGCGACGTGCGCCTGGCCGCCTATCTGATCTGCACGGGAGCGCAGGCCCCCGAGCCGGGCGACCTGAACGCGCAGCTGAGGGTCCATTTGCCCGAGTACATGATCCCTTCGTTCTACGAGGTGCTCGGGGCGCTGCCGCTCACCCCCAACGGCAAGGTCGACCGCGCGGCCCTGCCCGCCCCCGGAAGCACCCGCCGGGAGAGCGGTGTTCCGTACGCGGCCCCCGAGGACGACCTGGAGAAGACCGTCGCGGACCTGTGGTGCGAGGTTCTGGGCGCCGAACGGGTCGGCCGCCACGACAACTTCTTCGAATTGGGGGGTCATTCCCTGCTCCTTGCCGAGGTCCGCCTGCAACTGAGCAGCAGGCTCTCCCGAGAGATCTCCCTGATCGAACTTTTTCAGCACCCCACGGTCTCCGCGCTGGCCGAACACCTCGTGCGGGGCACCGATGCGCAGCAGGAGACGCACGACGACGCCGAGCGGCGGGCCGCCGAACGCCGTCAGGCCCTGCATCGTCGCCGCCGTACGGCGAACCGCCGGATTCGTTCCCAGAGCTAAAGGGATCTGATGTCGGAAAAATTGGAAGATCTTGACCGAGTGGCCGTCGTCGGAATGGCTGGGCGCTTCCCCGGGGCGAGCGATCTGGAGACCTTCTGGCGCAACCTGGAACAGGTGCGCGAGACGATCAGTTCTCTCTCCCGCGAGGAACTCGGCGAACCGGGTCTGTTGGGCCAGGACGTCGACGCCGAGGGCTACGTCGACGCCAAGGGCCTCCTGGAGGACGGCGACCGTTTCGACGCAGGTTTCTTCGGCTACAGCCCGCGCGAGGCCGAACTCATGGACCCGCAGCAGCGGGTCTTCCTCGAGGTCGCCTGGGAGGCCCTCGAATCGGCCGGCCGCGTGCCGAACGAGTTCCCCGGGCGGATCGGCGTCTTCGCGGGCAGCGGTCCGAACACCTACCTGCTGAACAATCTCCTGTCCGATGCGCGGATCCTGCGATCGGCCGGCACTTACCAGATGCTCCTGGGCAACGACAAGGATTTCCTCGCCACCCGTGTTGCCTACAAGTTCGGATTGCGGGGACCGGCCGTCACGGTCCAGAGCGCCTGCTCCACCTCGCTCACGGCGCTGCACCTGGCCTGCCAGAGCCTGCTGAGCGGCGAATGCGACCTGGCCCTGGTCGGCGGGGTCTGCGTCAGCTCCCCCCTGCGCGGCGGGTACGCGTTCGAACCGGGCGGGATCCTCTCGGCGGACGGCCACTGTCGTCCGTTCGATGCGGCTGCGGGGGGAACGGTCCCGGGCAACGGCGTCGGCGTCGTCGTGCTGCGTCGCCTGGACGACGCCCTCCTGGACGGCGACACCGTGGACGCCGTCGTCCTGGCCACGGCGATCAACAACGACGGTTCCCACAAGGTCGGTTACACCGCTCCCAGCGTCGACGGCCAGAGCAGCGTGATCGTGGAGGCCCTGGAGATGGCGGGGGTCGAGGTCGAGACGATCGGGTACGTCGAGACCCATGGCACGGGGACCGTCCTGGGCGACCCCATAGAGATCACCGCCCTGTCCCGGGCCTTCGGTCGATACACGAAGCGCAAGGGTTTCTGCCGGATCGGATCGGTCAAGGCGAACATCGGTCACCTCGACGCCGCCGCTGGGGTCACAGCTCTGATCAAGACCGTGCTGATGCTCAAACACGGCGTCGTCCCCGGCACGCCGAACTTCACCACCGCGAACCCCGGGCTGGACCTGGACAGCACTCCCTTCCTCATCGACTCCCGGACCCATCCCTGGCCGCGGGGGAACACCCCGCGGCGTGCCGGGGTGAGCTCCTTCGGTATCGGCGGCACGAATGTCCACGTCGTCCTGGAGGAGGCCCCCGCACCCTGTCGACTCGAACAGCCGGACGGGTTGGGGGCGCACGGAGCCCGCCACGGGGGCCTCGGCGCGACGGACCCCGGCGCGACGGACCCCGGACCCCTGGTCCTGCCGCTGTCGGCCGTCGACGACCCGGCCCTCCTGCGGGCCGCGGCCCGCCTGGCGAACCACTGGGAGGAGAACCCCCGGACGGACCTGGCCGACGTCGTCCACACCCTCCTGCACCGACGCCGTTCCTTCGGCCACCGCGCGACCATGGTGTGTTCCGATCGGGAGGAGGCCATCTCGGGTCTGCGGCGTCTGAGAGAGAGCGACATCAGTACGGTCCCGGACCGACCGGTCCGTGTCGCCTTCCTGTTCCCCGGACAGGGCGCTCAGTACGTCGACATGACACGGGACCTCTACGAGAACGAACCGGTGTTCGCCGAGGAACTCGACCGGTGCGCCGACCTGTTCACCCGGATCACGGGAAACGACCCACGGCTGCCGTTGTTCGTGTCCCCCGACGTCGCGGCCTCCTCCACGGCTCTGCAACGCACGGAAACGGCCCAGCCCGTGCTGTTCTCGGTGGAGTACGCCCTGGCCCGGCTGCTGGAGGTCCGGGGGATCCGTTCTGACGTCATGATCGGTCACAGCATCGGCGAGTACGTGGCGGCCTGTCTGGCCGGGGTCTTCGACCTCCAGGACGCCGTCCGGCTCGTCGCGGCTCGGGGACGCCTGGTCCAGGCGATGCCCACCGGGTCCATGCTCACCGTCTTCCTGCCCGAACACCAGGTGCAAGGGCTCCTGGCCGAGATCGGCGGGAACCGACTCACCGTTGCGGCCGTCAACTCCACGGAACTGACCGTCGTCTCCGGCCCGACCGACGCGATCGAAGCCCTGGAACGCCGCCTCGAGGTCGACGGGACCCCCTGCCGCAGGCTGCACACCTCCCACGCCTTCCACTCCCGGAGCATGGACGGCGCCGTGGCCGGACTGGTCGAACAGGTGCGCCAGGTGAGGGCCAACCCGCCGACCGTCCCGTTCCATTCGAACGTCACGGGCACGTTGATCACTGCGGAACAGGCCACGGACCCCGAGTACTGGGGGGAACACCTGCGCGAACCCGTCCGGTTCTCCGACGCGGTGCGGGAACTGCTCGGCGACGAGTCGCTGGTGTTCGTCGAGGTGGGTCCGGGCAACTCGCTGAGCGAGTTCGTGCGTCAGCACCGGGACTTCACCCCGGAGCGGACCGTCGTGTCCTGTCTGCGCCACGCCCGCCAGGAGGAGGACGACCGGATCCAACTGCACCGCGCCCTGGGCACCCTGTGGGCGGCCGGAGCCTGCTCGGACACCACCAGGTTCTCCGGCCCCACGACAGGGCGGGCGGTGCGTCTGCCGAACTACCCGTTCGAACGGCAGCGCTTCTGGATCGACCCCACGGGCAGACCGCGGGATCTCTCCCCGAGCGCGGTCGAGGACGGCCCCGCTGCCCGGATCGACGACTGGTTCTACACACCGGGTTGGAAACGCCTGTCCCCGATTCCGGCCGTCGGCCCCGGGGACGGCGCCGACGAGGGGCCCGCGGTGTGGGCCGTGCTGTGCGACGAGTCCGGCCTGGGCGAACAACTCCTGCAGGGACTGCGGGACCGGGGAGCGGCAGCGGTCGGGGTGAGGGCGGCAGAGGTCCTGTCCCCGGACGAGGACGGGTCGTGGACCGTGGACCCGTGCCACCGCGAGCACTGGGCCCGCCTGGTCGAGCACCTGGCCCGTCTGGTCGAACACCAGCAGGAACAGGGGACCGGGACGCTGCGCCTGGTCCATCTGCTCAGCCTGGACCACGTTCCGAACAACGCCCAGAACGGGACGACGGACCTCGACCGGGTGCGCAGCGCCCGCCGGAAGGGCTTCGACAGTCTGCTGGCCCTGGCCCAGGGCCTCGCCGACGTCCGACCGTCCGCCCTGGTCGACATCGACGTGCTGTGCCGGGGCGTCCTGGGAGTGACCGGTGAGGAACTCCTGCAGCCGGAGAACGCGACCCTCACGGGCGTGTGCACCGTCGTCCCGCAGGAACTCGACCGTGTGGGCTGCCGGTTGCTGGACATCAGCGGAACGGACCCGGCCGCCCCGAGGCCCGGGGCCGTCGACCTGCTGCTCGACGTCCTGCACCGGCCCACGCCGGAGCGGGAACTGGCCCTGCGCGGGCGCTGCTGGTGGCGCCGGGACTTCGACGCGACCCCTCTGCCCGCGCCGACGGGACCCCCGAGCGGGTTGCGCGACGGCGGCGTCTACTTGATCACCGGCGGGTTCGGCGGGGTCGGTCTGGCGCTGGCCGAGCACCTGGCGCGGACCGTGGACAGCCCCGTGCTGGCACTGATGGGCCGCTCGCCCCTGCCGTCCGGGGAAGAACGGGACCGGCTCCCTGCACTGAGGGGTCTGGAGGAGCTCGGGGCCCGCGTCGTGGTCCTGACCGGTGACGTGACGGACGCGCCGTTCGTGACGGGGGCGGTCGACGACCTGCGGGAGCGTTTCGGCGCCCTGCACGGTGTCGTGCACGCCGCCGGACGACCCGGGACCGGGATGATGGCCACCAAATCGGCCTCCGACGTCGACGACGTGTTCGCAGCCAAGGTCACGGGCACGCTCGTGCTGGAGGCCGCCTGCTCCGAGTGCGATCTGGACTTCTTCCTGTTGTGTTCCTCGGTGACTTCGCTGCTGGGCGGCCCCGGGCAGAGCGACTACTGCGCGGCGAACGCCTTCCTGAACGCCTTCGCCGAGGACAGGTCCCGTGCCGGGGCACCGGTGACGGCGGTGGCCTGGGGAACCTGGGAGGGCGTCGGCATGGCCGCGTCCCTGGGGGCCCTGCGCGGTGGGGGCCGGCGCCGGCAGTCCCCGGTGGCCGAGGACCTGGGCCACCCGCTGCTGCGCCGGGTGTCGCAGGGCCCGGACCTCTCCACCTTCAGGGCCCGCGTGAGCACGGCCGACACCTGGATCGTCGACGACCACCGCCTCATGGGGCACGGGCTGATCCCGGGCACGGCCCACCTCGAACTGGTCCGGGCAGCGCTGGCCGAACGGGCCGCGGGGCGCAGTATCGAACTGCGCGACGTGCTGTTCCTGACGCCCGTCATCGTGCCGGACGGCCAGAGCCGGACCGTGCACCTGACGATCGAGGGCTCAGGGGCCGAACTGGCGTTCACGGTCCGCAGCCTGGCCGCCGACGGGCGGACCTGGCGGGAACACGCCTGCGGAACAGCCGTTTTCGTGCCGGCACCCCGGCAGGAGCCGAAGGACCTCGCGGCGCTCGTCGAACAGTGCGACGTCACCGACGTGCTGAACACGGAGGAACAGATCAGACGCGCTTTCCGGACAGATCGTTTCGCACGGGGCGCCGGGAGCCTTGAGTTCGAGTTCGGCCCGCGCTGGGAGATCATCCGGGAGATCAGGACCGGGGCGCGGCGGATGGTGGCGACGATGTCCCTGGGCGAGGAATTCGCCGGTGACCTGGAGGACTACCCCCTGCACCCCGCGCTGCTCGACCTCGCGGGCGGGATCTTCCGGATTCATGCGCGGGACCCTTACTACCTGCCTCTCACCTACCGCACCCTGCGCGTCCACGGCGCCCTGACGAGCACCGTCCACTGCCATGTGTCGATCGAGGAATCGATCGATCTGGCGGGCGAGACCCTGACCTGCGATTTCGAACTGCTCGACCCCGAGGGGAGGGTCCTGGTCGAGGTCGAGGACTTCACCGTCAAACGCATCAACGACGTGCCGGCTCTCCTCGGGCAGATCGAAGTAGCCCGCGAGGACGCACGAGCCGAAGCCGACCGGGAACGGGCCGATCGGGAAAGGGCCGACCGATCGGGCACCGAGGCGATCGAGCCGCCCGACACCCGCTCCGCGGCGCTGCCCGTCGGCCCCTTGCAGGCTCTGAGCGAGGGCCTGACCCGGGCCCAGGGCCAGGAGGCGTTCGGACGGTTGTTGTCGGCCCCGACGCCCGACGGGCAGATCGTGGTCAGCCCGCGGGAGTTCACGAGTCTGCGTGCCCTGGCCCGGTCGATCACCCCGGCGCTGCTGGCCGAGGAGTTGTCGAACCTGGAGACGACCGGTCACCGGCATCCGCGTCCGGATCTGGACACTCCGTACGTCGAGCCGTCCACCCCGGAGCAGAAGGAGATCGCGGCCGTCTGGCAGGAGATCCTCGGCCTGGAACGGATCGGGATCGACGACGACTTCTTCGCGCTGGGCGGCCATTCCCTGGCCGCCGTGCGGATCGGTACCAAACTCCGGAGCCGGTTCGGGGTGGAACTGGACCTGCAGACCTTCTTCCGGGCCCCGACCGTCGCCGGCACCGCAGCGCTGCTGGCCACGGGGAAGAACGACGACCCGGACGATGTCATCGAGGCGGTCGGCCGGCATACGCCGGAAGAGCTGCCCGACGTGGCGGAGCTGTCCGACGACGAGGTGGACGTGCTCCTGCGGGAGCTGATCTCGGAGGAGACGACCGACGATGCGCTCTGATCGGCTCGAGGACCGCACCGCTGCCGAGAAACGGGCCCTGCTGGCCGAGCGTCTGCGCCGCCGGGCGGCCCGGGCGCGCCCGCGGCAGTTCCCCACGTCCTTCCAGCAACAGCGCCTGTGGTTCCTGGAACAGCTGACCCCCGGGAACATCGCCTACAACGTGCCGGGGGCCGCTCGCGTGCACGGGCTGTTGGACCTGGACCTGGTGCGCCGCTGCGTGCGGGAGATCGCCCAACGGCACGAGGTCCTGCGCACGGTCTTCCGGGAGGCCGACGGGGCCCCCGAACAAGTGGTCACCGACACCGTCGAGCCCGAGATCACCCTCGTGGACTGCTCTCACCTGCGGGGCCCCGACGGGCGGGAGGCCCTGGCCGACCTCACCCGGCAGGAGTTCACCCGCCCGTTCGATCTGAGCGTCGGACCGCTGATGCGACTGCGGTTCCTGCGCCTGGCGGACGACGAACACGTCCTGCTCATGACCTTGCACCACATCGCGGGCGACCTGTGGTCGACCTCGATCTTCCTCGGGGAGTTCGCGGCCCTGTACGCCGCGCACTCCACCGGCCAGCCCCCGGACCTGCCCGAACTGTCCGTTCAGTACGCCGACTACGCCGTGTGGCAGCACAAGCGTTCGCAGGCGCAGTCGCAGGCGGTGACCGAGGACCTGGAGTTCTGGACCAGGACCCTCCAGGGCGCCCCCGCGGCGCTGGAACTTCCCACCGACCGGCCGCGGCCGCCCGTGGCGGGCACGCGGGGCGGCTCGTGCCCGCTGAGGGTGCCCGAGCCGATCATGGACCGGCTGCGGTCCTTGAGCAGGCAGGAGGGCGTCACACCGTTCATGACGGTGCTGGCTGCCTTCCAGGTGCTCCTGCACCGGTGGAGCCGGCAGGAGGACCTCGTCATCGGGGTCCCGGTCGCCAACCGCGGTCGGCCGGAGATCGAACGCCTGATCGGTTACTTCGTGAACATGCTGGCGCTGCGCACCGATCTGTCGGGCGAGCCGTCCTTCCGAGAATTGTTGGGACGGGTGCGTTCGATATGTCTGGACGCCTTCGGGCACCAGCAGTTGCCCTTCGAACGGCTCGTGGAGGTTCTGCAGCCCGAACGGGACGTGTCCCGCAGCCCGGTGTTCCAGGTCTCGTTCATTTTCCAGAACATCGCGATGCCCACCCTGGACGCTGCGGGGCTGCGTCTGGAACCCCTGGAGATCGAGACCTCGACGGCCCGCTACGACATGGAGCTGCAGGTCTTCGACGGTCCGGCCCTCACCGGCCGGTTCGAGTACAACAGCGATCTGTTCGACGCCGCGACCGTCGAGCGTCTGTCCGAGAACCTGACCGTCCTGATCGAAAATCTCCTGGTGGACCCGGACGCACCGATCGACAGGGTCCCGATGCTCTCGGGCGACCAGGAGCTGGAGCAGCGTCGGCGCTGGAACCCCGACCCGACGGTCTGGTCCGGGCATCTCCTGGCGCACCGACGGTTCGAGGAACAGGCCGACCGCACCCCCTGGGCGTGCGCCGTGGTCTGCGGCCACGAGGAGCTGACCTACGCGCAGCTCGATCAGCGGGCCAATCAACTGGCCCACCGCCTGCGCCGACACGGTGTGCAGCGGGAGACGCTCGTCGGCATCTGTGTCGAACGGTCGATCGACATGGTGGTCGCCGTGCTGGCCGTCATGAAGGCCGGAGGGGCCTACGTGCCCCTGGACCCGGGTTTCCCGGCGGACCGGATCGACTTCATGCTCCGGGACTCGCAGCTTCCGGTCCTGCTGACGCACCGGCCGGTCCTCGAACGGCTGGGCGACATCGAGGCGACAGCCCTGTGCCTGGAAGAGCTCGGTTGCCCGGACGAACTCGGTTGCCCGGACGAACTCGGCGGCCTGGACGAGCTCGGCGAGGAAACGGCCGGCGAGTCCCGGCAGCGGCCGGACGTCACCGTGGAGGACGGGGACACCGTCTACGTCATCTACACCTCCGGTTCGACGGGCCTGCCCAAAGGGGTGCAGATCCCGCACGGGGCCCTGGGCAACTTCCTGCGGTCCATGGCCCGGCGGCCGGGGATCGACGCCGAGGACGTCCTGGTCGCCGTCACGACCCTGTCGTTCGACATCTCCATGCTCGAACTGCTGCTGCCTCTGTGCGAGGGCGCCCGCGTCGTCCTGGCGGACCGCCGGACCGCGCTGGACGGGCAGTCCCTGGCTCACCTGCTGTCGTCCAGCGGGGCGACCCTCATGCAGGCCACCCCCTCCACGTGGAGGATCCTGCTGGAGTCCGGGTGGCGGCCGCAGGGCACGTTCCACGCGCTGACCGGGGGCGAGGCCCTGCCCCGGAAGCTGGCCGAGGACCTGTTGGCCGTGGGGGCCGACCTGTGGAACATGTACGGACCCACCGAGACGACCATCTGGTCGGCGGTCTGGCACGTGCGTCCGGGACCCGTGTCGATCGGGGAACCGATCGCCAACACGCAGCTGTACATCCTGGACGACGCCGGCCGGCCCGTCCCGCAGGGCGCCCCCGGGGAGCTGTGCATCGGGGGCGACGGCCTGGCCCGCGGTTACCTGAACCGTCCGCAGCTGACGGCGGACCGGTTCGTCACGGACCCGTCCGCGACCGGGGTCCCCGGACGGCTGTATCGCACCGGTGACCTGGTGCGTCGGCGCAACGACGGCAGCATCGCCTTCCTGGGCCGCCTGGACCATCAGGTCAAGCTCCGCGGCTACCGCCTGGAGCTCGGTGAGATCGAAACGCATCTGAACCGCCTGCCCCAGGTCAAGGAGTCCGTTGCCCTGGTCCGTGAGGACACGCCCGGCGACCAGCGGCTCGTCGCCTACGTCGTCCCCAGCGCGCAGGCCGACGACCCCGACCCCGGGCAATGGCCCGACCTGGTCGAACAATGGCGCCACATCTGGGACGCCGCGTACGAGCAGGAGCCGGCGCAGGGCGAGGACGTCGATCCCCGCGAGGACTTCCGCGGTTGGATCAGCAGCAGCACGGGCGAGCCCGTCCCCGCGGAGCACATGCGTCGCTGGGCGCAGGGCAGGGCACAGCGCGTGCTGGACCTGGGCGGACGGGCGGTCCTGGAACTCGGGTGCGGCACCGGGCTGATCCTCGGCCGGGTCGCCCCCCACCGCGAGCGCTACTGGGGGATCGACGTCTCGCCGGTCGTGCTGGACCGGCTGGGGCGGGTGTGTGCGGCCGACGGCGAACTGGCCGGGCGGGTGCAGTTGTTCCGGTGTGCCGCGGACGAGTTGCGGCGGTTGCCCGAGCAGTTGTTCGACGTCGTGGTTCTGAACTCCGTGGTGCAGTACTTCCCGGACGAGCGGTACCTGGTGCGGGTGTTGGAGGGGGCGCTGGAGAGGCTGGTCCCCGGGGGGACCCTGCTGGTCGGGGACGTGCGGAGCCTGCCGTTGTCGGAGGCCTTCCACGTGTCGACGCAGTTGGCGCGCTCTGCGGAGGATCTGCCGGTCGAGCAGGTGGCGGCCAGGGCCGCGCGTTTCCGGGAGGACGACGAGGAACTGGTCGTCGATCCTCGGTTGTTCGAGGCTTTCGCGCGGGACCATCGGAAGGTCGCGCAGGGGCGGATCATGCCGGAGGTGTCGGGCGGGTTCCTCAACGAGATGACCTGTTTCCGGTACGACGTCCTGCTGACGACCCTCGGGGCGGACTCCGAGTCCGGTACGCCCGAGCCCGGTACGCCTGTGCCCGGTACGTCTGTGTCCGGGGAGGCTTCCGGGGAGGACGTCTGGGTCGATTGGCAGGCCGCGGGGCTCACCCCGGAGTCGCTGAGGGAGCTGCTCGGGGAGAAGACCGCGGACCTGGTGGCCGTCCGGGGCATTCCCAACGCGCGGGTCCTGCCGTTCGCCGAGGCGGTCCGCCGTTTGCCCGGCGCGCGGGGGACCGCGGGGCAGCTGCGGTCGGAACTGGAGGCTGCGGTGTTCGAGGGGGCCGCGGAGCCCGATGAACTGTTCGCCCTGGCCGAGCAGACCGGGTACGTGATCGAGCTGGAGTGGGCGGTGCACGGCCCGCCGGGCGAGATGGAGCTGGTGGCCCGCCGTCGGGGCGCGGACGGCGAGCCGGTCGTCCCCCGGCCGGCGCCCGTGCGCCGTGAGCCGGCGGCGGACGACGGGAGAGCGGACGACGGGAAACGGGGAGGTTTCTCGAACGGGACGAACCGGCGCCGGGGGCGTCTGCCGGCGTCGGTGCTGAAGGAGGAACTGTCCCGGGTCCTGCCCGAGTACATGGTTCCTTCGACGTTCGTGCTGTTGGACGCTCTGCCGACGACCCAGAACGGCAAGATCGATCGCAAGGGGCTGCCCGTGCCCGACGTCGGCAGGGGCGAGTCCGGGACGGCCTACGTCCCGGGGCGGGACGACCTGGAACGGACGCTGTGCGAGTTGTTCGCGTCGGTCCTGGGGATGTCGCCGGTGGGCCGGGAGGACAACTTTTTCGATCTGGGCGGGCACTCCCTGCTGGCGACCAGGTTGGTGTCCCGGATCCGTTCGACACTGGACGTGCAGTTGCCGGTGCGGTTTCTGTTCGAGGCGCCGACGGTGGCGGCCCTGGCCGTTCGGATCCGCGCGGGTTCCGAACGGGCGGGCCGGGCGTTGGCGCCGATGCCGCGTCCGGAGCTGTTGCCGTTGTCCTACGCGCAACAGCGGTTGTGGTTCCTGCACCATCTGGAGGGGCCGTCGCCGACGTACAACATCCCGGCGGCCGTCCGGTTGACCGGGCCGCTGGACGTCGAGGTGCTGCGTGCGGCCCTGGCCGACGTCGTGGTGCGCCACGAGCCGTTGCGCACGGTCCTGTGCGAGGCCGACGGCGTCGCCCACCAGGTGATCCTGCCGCCGGAGTCGGCGGTCCCGGACCTGCAGGTCCGGCCGGTCGCCGAACAGGACCTGCAGGCCACCCTGCGGCGGGAGTCGCGGCACTGTTTCGATCTGGGGCGGGATCTGCCGATCCGGGCGAGTCTGCTGGTCCTGGGCCCGCAGGAACACGTCCTGCTGTTGTTGATCCACCACATCGCCGCGGACGGCTGGTCGCTGGGGACGCTGCACCGCGACCTCGCCGCGGCGTACGAGGCCCGGGGCTCGGGCAGGGCTCCCTCCTGGCCGGATCTTCCCGTGCAGTACGTGGACTACGCCCTGTGGCAGCGGGAGCTGCTCTCCGACACCGAAGGTCCTGACAGCCTGCGTTCGCGGCAGCTGGAGTACTGGCGGCAGACCTTGGAGGGGATGCCGGAGCGGATCGCCCTGCCGACGGACCGTTCCCATCCCCCGGAGGCGTCCCGGGCCGGCGGGGACGTGCACTTCCGTTGGGACGGCGCTCTGTCGAGGAGGATCGCGAGCCTGGCGCGCGCCTGCGGCTCCAGCGAGTCGATGGTGGTCAACGCGGCCCTGGCCGTCCTGCTCTCGCGTCTGGGCGCGGGGCCGGATGTTCCGATCGGGACGGCGGTCGCGGGCCGCACGGACGTCGCGACCGAGGAACTGGTCGGCTTCTTCGTCAACACCCTGGTGCTGCGGGTGGACCTGTCCGGGACGCCGACGTTCCGCGAGGTCCTCGACAGGGTCAGGACCCGCAGCATCGAGGCCCTCGATCACCAGGACGTGCCGTTCGAATGGCTGGTGGACGCCCTGAGGCCGGAGCGGTCGATGGCGCACCACCCGCTGGTGCAGGTCCTGGTCGCGTGGCAGAACTTCCCCGGTGTCCTGCTGGGGCTGCCCGGGGTCTCCGAGGAGATCATCCCTGTCACCACGGGCAACGCCCGCATGGATCTGAGCTTCACCCTCACCGAACTGCGCGAGGCCGGTGTTCCGAACAGCGCCGACCCGGCCGGGGACGAGGGGATCGAAGGAATCGTCGAGTACAACGCCGACGTCTTCGACGAGGCGAGTGTTCGGACCCTCCTGGAGCGGTGGCGCGCCGTGCTCGAACAGATCCTGGACACCCCGGACACGGCCGTCCAGGACGTCGACGTCCTGCTGGACGGGGAACGCGACCGGATCCTCACCGGGTTCAACGACGTGCGCCCGGCCGCGGACGGCGGGACCCTGCCGGAGCTGTTCGCCCGGAGCCTGGCGGCAGCACCGCAGGCCCCGGCCGTGGAGTCCGGCGACGACGTCCTGACGTACGAGCGGCTCGACGTCGCCTCGCGCTCCCTGGCCCGCAATCTGCTGGAACGGGGAGCCGGCCCGGGGACGATCGTGGCTCTCCTGGTCCCGCGCTCCGCGGAGATGATCGTCGCGGTACTCGCCGTCCTGCGCTCCGGCGGCGCCTACCTGCCGATCGACCCGGTCCTGCCGGACGAGCGCATCGAGTTCATGCTCTCGGACGCCTCCCCGGTGCTGGCCGTCACGACCGAAGCGTTCGCCTCCCGTCTGGCCGGCCTCGGGACCGGCACACGCGTTCTGACGCTCGACGGCCCGGAGGCCGAGGACCTGCTGCGACGGGAGGACCTGCCGGGACGGCCCGGCCCTGTCCCGGCCGACGGCCCTGTCCCGACCGACGGCCCCGCCCCGACCGACGACCCTGCCCCGACCGACGGCCCCGCCCCGACCGACGGCCCCGCCCCGACCGGGGACGACCCCGCCTACGTGATCTACACCTCGGGGTCGACGGGCCGCCCCAAGGGAGTCGTCGTTCCCCACGGAGGTGTCGCCCTCCTGGCAGCACACCAGGCCGAACGGTTCGGGGTCGACGCGCGCAGCAGGGTGCTGCAGTTCGCGTCCCTGAGTTTCGACACGTCGGTGTCGGACATCTGGACGGCCCTGGCCGGGGGAGCGACCCTCGTGGTCCCGCGGGCCCTGCGTGCGGGGGCGGAGGTCGACCTGCCGACGTTCGCCACGGAGCAGCGCATAACCCACGCCCACCTGACCCCCAGTGTGCTGGGGGCCCTGGATCCCGGGGCCCTGCCGACCGTGACCCACCTGGTCACCGGGGGAGAGGCCTGCAGCGCCGACCTGGTGTCCGCGTGGGCCCCCGGCCGGGTCCTGCGAAACACCTACGGGCCGACGGAGGCGTCCGTCACCGTCACCATCGGCGAACCCCTGACCGACACCGGGCAGGTTCCCACCCTCGGTCGTCCCGTCCCCGGCACCCGCCTGTACGTCCTGGACGGTGCCCTGAAGCCCGTGCCCGTCGGGGTCGTCGGAGAGCTGTACGCCGCGGGCAGATGCCTGTCCCACGGCTATCTGAACCGTCCGGAACTCACGGACGAACGTTTCGTACCCGATCCGTTCGCCGAGGACGGCTCCCGGCTGTACCGCACCGGCGACCTGGTCCGGTGGACGGACGACGGGCAGCTCGTCTTCGTGGGCCGCGCGGACGAACAGGTGAAACTGCGGGGCCACCGCATCGAGCCCGGCGAGATCGAGGCCGTGCTCACCGACCGGCCGGACGTCGCGCGGTGCGCCGTCGTCCTGCGCGAGGACGTGCGGGGCGTGCGCCGACTGGTCGCCTACGTCGTGCCGGTCCCCGGCGGTCCGGCCCCGGGCCCCGAGCAGGTCCTGGACCTGGCCAGGGGCACCCTGCCGGAGTACATGGTCCCCTCCGCCGTCGTCGTCCTGCCGGAGCTGCCCCTGACCCCCAACGGGAAACTGGACCGCAGGGCCCTGCCGGCCCCCGCGCGCCCGAACGGGCCCGACGAGGGGACCGTCGAACCGGTGACCGAGGCCGAGAGGATCCTGTGCGGCCTGGTCGCGGGTCTGCTCGGGGCGGACCGTGTCGGAACGGACCAGTCCTTCTTCGACCTGGGCGGCGACAGCGTCCTGGCGATCCAACTGGTGTCCCAGGCCCGGTCGGCCGGACTGTCCATCGACACGCGCGACGTGTTCGTCCACCGGACCGTCGGCGCCCTCGCCCGGGCAGCGCAGGCCCGGGCCGCGCAGGCCGCCGGTCGCACCGGCGCCCCGGGCCCGGACCCCCAGGACGTCGGCACCGGTCGGGTCCCGGCCACCCCGATCATGCAGTGGCTGCGGGAACTGGACACCCCGATCGAAGCGTTCCACCAGTCGGCCGTCGTGCCCGTGCCCGGGACCGCGACCGAGCAGACCCTGGCAGCGGCCCTGCAGGCGCTCGTCGACCACCACGACGCCCTGCGGGCCCGGTGGGAGGTCGATGCCGAGGGCGCCTGGTCCCTGGACATCGGCCCGGCCGACACCGTTCGAATCTCCGATCACCTGCTGCGCGTCGACGTCGCCGACCTGGACCCCGACGCGGAGGAGAGCCACGACGCCGAGGAGGACCTGGTCCGCCGGCACCGCGACCGGGCGGCCGGACGCCTGCGGCCCCGCGACGGCGTCCTGTTCCAGGCCGTGTGGTTCGACGCCGGCCCGGACCGCCCCGGCACGCTCCTGCTGGTCGTGCACCACCTCGTGGTGGACGGCGTGTCCTGGCGGATCCTGCTGCCGGACCTGCGCCTGGCCTGGGAGGCCGTCGACGCCGGCCGCCCGGTGGCCCTCGCGCCCACCGGGACCTCCCTGCGCCGTTGGGCACAGCGGCAGCACGATCGGGTCCACGGGGACGTCCCCGACCCGTCCCTGCACGCGTGCCGGGACGCCTGGTCGGCCGTGCTGCGGGGGGCGGTCTCCCCGCTGGAGGGGCCGCACGACCCCTCGGGCCCCGTCGAGCACCTGACCTGCACCCTCTCGGAGCAGGACACCGCGGCGCTCCTGGGACCGGTCTGCGCGGCCCTGCGCGTCGGCGTCCAGGACGTCCTGCCGGCGGCCCTCGGCATCGCCCTGTCGCAGTGGGCGCACGACCGGGGTGTGTTCGGGCCGCTCACCCTGCACGTCGAGGGGCACGGTCGCGACGCCCGGGGACCCGACCAGGACCCGTCCCGGGAGCAGGACCTGTCGCGGGACCAGGACCTGTCGCGCACCGTCGGCTGGTTCACGAGCATGCACCCCGTGCGCGTGGACCCGGGCCCCCTGACGGACCGGCAGGTCGCCGCCGCCGACGACGCCCTGGCCGGCGCCGTCGAGAGAGCCGTCGCCCAGGTCAGGGCCGTGCCCGCGGACACGGTCGGTTACGGTCTTCTGCGCCACCTCGACCCCGGGACGGCCCCCGCCCTGGCGGCCCTGCCCTCGCCCCGGGTGGCCTTCAACTATCTGGGCCGCCTCGCGTCCACGGGGCAGCGTTCCTGTTGGGAACCGGTGATCACCGACGACGCCCTGGCGGGCGCCGCGACCCCGCGGGCCGGTGCTCCCCTGGGCCATCCGCTGGAGGTCAACGCCTTCGCGCACGACCGCGGGGACGGCCCGCGCCTGGTGGCCACGTGGACGTGGGCGGCGTCCCTGCTGCGGGAGGAGGAGGCCCAGCACCTCGCGCAGCGCTGGCTCGCTGTCCTGCGGGCCCTGGCCCGGCGCGCCCTCCGACCGGACGGCCTGGGTTCGCCGCTCTCCTTCTCCCAGCTGGAGATCATGAACGAGCCGGTCGGGCCGAACAGCGAGCACCACAATGTGATCACGGCGACGGTCCTGACCGGCGACCTCGACGAGGCCGCCCTGCGCGGGGCCCTGGACGCCCTCGTCCGACGGCACGAGGCCCTGCGCACCCGGATCCTGCCCCGGGGGGAGGGCTGGGTGCAGGTCGTCGATCCCACCGGCGGCTGGCCGCTGGGCCGCGCGGACGTGAGTTCGCTGAGGGGTACCGAACGGGACCGCGAGATCCGTCGGCTCATCCGTCGGGAGGAGAACCGGCCCTACGACCTGAGCGCCGGTCCGCTGGTCCGGGGCACCCTCATCGTCACAGGACCACGTGAGCACGTCCTCGTGCTGGTACTGCACCACATCGTGGTCGACCCCTGGGCGTACGGGCTGATCCAGGAGGAGCTCGCGGAGCTGTACGAGGCCCACCGGAAGGGGCGTGCCGAACGGCCCGTCGAGTTCGGCGTGCCCTACCCGGACCACGCGGCCCGGCAGCAGCGGCTCCTGGCCTCGGGCGAACTCGACGGGCACCTGGAGCACTGGCGTCGGGTCCTGGCCGACCTGCCGCAGACCCTGAGGTTCGACGCTCCCCCCGAGCAGCGCACCGAGGGACTGCCCGGGTACACGCACGGCGTCGTCCTCGACCGGGAACTCACCCGGGAGCTCAGGGAAGCCGCGGGCCGGGAGGGCCTGACCCTGTTCATGTTCCTGCTGTCGTCGTTCCACGCCCTGCTGTCGATCTACTCGAACAGCGACGACATCGCCGTCACCCTCCCGGTCGCGGGCCGGGAGCACCCCGAGAGCCGACGGACGATCGGCTACTTCATCAACGTCGTCGCCGTCCGATCGCAGGTCCCCCCGACGGCGACCTTCCGGGACCTGCTGGAACGGATCCGCGAGGGGGTCCTGGACGCCCATGCGCACCAGGAGGTTCCCCTGCGCGGACTGGACGGCGGGATCACCGGGGGACACGACCCCTTCCGGTTCATGTTCAACCTCGTGAACTACGACCCCGTCCCGTTGAACCTGTCCGGGCTGCGGGCAGAACCCCTGACCCTCACGGTCGACGACGAGTCGTTCATCCCGGAACTCGTCACGGCCATGAAACCCCACAACCTCGACCTGTATCTGATCTTGCACGAGCGGGACGGGGAACTGCGGGGACTGTGGCTCCACTCGCCGGAGCTGATCGACCCGCAGGTCATGGCGGCCCTGACCCGGCAGTGGCCCGTGCTGCTGCGGCAGGTCCGGCAGGACCCGGGGATCGGCCTGGACGACCTGCGCCGCGCGGTCCTGGGCCGCACGGTCCCGGAAGGCACGCACGCGGTTCCGGAAGGCACGCACGCGGTTCCGGAACACACGGTTCCGGAAGATACGCGCACGCTCCCGGACCACGCCCGGTGACCGGCGGGGCGGCGGATCCGGACCCCGCCGGGGCGCCCCCGCTCCCCGGAACCAGGACACGACACGAAAGGACGGTCCACACCGTGGCCAACCCGGTGGCCCTCATCACGGGCGGTTCGCGCGGCATCGGCCGGGCGACGGCCCTGCGTCTGGCGGAGGAGGGCTTCGACGTCGGCCTGTGCTTCGCCTCGGACAAGGCCGCGGCCAGAGCGGTCCAACAGGAGATCACGGCTCTGGGCCGCTCGGCCTACGTGCGACGCGCGGACGTCGGCGACCCCGACCAGGTCGAGACCCTCGTGGAGGGGACCCGTGACGCCCTCGGCCCCATCACCGCGGTCGTGGCCTGCGCCGCGATCGTGCGGGACAGACCCCTGGCGGTCATGGAACCCGAGGAGTGGGACAGCGTGCTGCGCGTGAACCTCGGCGGGGTCCACGCCGTGTGCCGGGCCGTCGTCGACGAGATGATCGGACGGGGCCACGGCTCGATCGTCGCCCTGTCCTCCCTCGCCGGGACCCGCGGGAACGCGGGACAGACGAACTACGCTGCCGCCAAGGCCGGGATCATCGGGTTCACCCGGTCCCTGGCCCAGGAGGTCGGACGGTTCGGGATCCGGGCCAACGTCGTGGCCCCCGGTTTCATCGACACCGACCAGACGGCCCGCCTCCCGCAGGAACTGCGCGGCCTGGCCAGGGAACGCATCGCGCTGGGCCGGTTCGGAACGGACCGGGAGGTGGCCGACCTCGTCGCCTTCCTCCTGTCCGAACGCGCCTCCTACATCACCGGCGGCGTCTTCGAGATCGACGGCGGGTTCCAGTAGTGGCCGCCCCCGCCCGGGAGGACGTCGATCAGCCCCCGGCCGCCGTCCCCGGCCGCTGGCGGGCCCTGGGCTTCATCGCCCTCGCCCAGCTGATGATCACCCTGGACACCACCGTGGTGAACATCGCCATGCCCTCCGCCCAGGAGGCCCTGGGCCTGTCCGACGGCGACCGGCAATGGGTCATCGCAGCGTACGCCCTGGCCTTCGGCCTGTTCCTGCTGCCGGGGGGACGGATCGGCGACCTCGTCGGACACCGGCGGGCCTTCCTGGCGGGCCTGGGCGGATTCGCCGTCGCCTCCGCCGTCGGCGGCGCCGCGACCAGCCCAGCCCTGCTCCTCTCGGCCCGCGCCGCGCAGGGCGTC
Source organism: Actinomycetota bacterium (assembly GCA_030837505.1). Classification (GTDB taxonomy): domain Bacteria; phylum Actinomycetota; class Actinomycetes; order Actinomycetales; family Kineosporiaceae; genus JAUPKJ01. The sequence goes on along the minus strand of JAUPKJ010000037.1, from coordinate 3,963 downwards.
TGCGGCGGCCTGCTCGCCCCCGCTGCGCTCGCGCTCGTCGCGATCACCTTCACCGACCAGAGGGAACGGGCCCGGGCGTTCGGCGTCTACAGCGCGATCGCCGGCGGGGGCGCGGCCGTCGGTCTGATCCTCGGCGGGGTCCTGACCGAGTACCTCAGCTGGCGGTGGTCCCTGTACATCGGAGTGCCGTTCGCGCTCGTCGCGGCCGTCGGGGCGTTCGGCACCGTTCCGGCGCCGCCCGACCGGCCGGCGGGGACGGGCGGGCGCAGGCCCCTGCTGCCGATGGGCGTCGTGGCCGACCGGACCCGCGGCGGGGTCTACCTCGCCCTGGCGCTGTCCGTCATGAGCATGTTCGCGCTGTTCCTGTTCATGACCTACTTCCTGCAGGTTGTTCGGGACTACTCGCCGGTGCGCACGGGGTTCGCGTTCCTGCCGATCGCCGTGAGCATGGCGGTGGGCTCCCTTGTCGTCGGGGGAGGGCTGTCGCGGCGCTCGCCCCGGGCGGTCATGACGGGCAGCCTGCTCGTCGCGGCCCTCGGGGTCCTGCTCCTCACCCGGCTGAGCGTGGACAGCGGGTACGTGACCCTCGTGCTGCCCGCCGGGGTCCTGCTGGGACTGGGCCTGGGGACCTTCTTCGTTCCGGCCACGAACCTGGCGACCCTCGGGGTTCCCCGCTCGGACACGGGCGTCGCCTCGGCGATGGCCGTGGTGGCGCAGCAGGTCGGGGGGGCCGTCGGGACGGTCCTGCTCAACGGCATCGCCGCGAGCGCCACCGCGGCGTACCTCGACGACCGCGGTGCCCCGGCCCTCGGTGTCCCGGCTCTGGGGGACCTGGCCCTTGGAGACCTGCAGGACCGGGCCATGATCCACGGGTTTGCCCTGGCCTCGTGGTGGACCGCCGGGATCCTGCTGCTGTCGGCGGTGGTCACGGCCCTGATGGTCGAGCCGGGCGCGGGCAGAGCCGCGCCCGCCCCAACACCCCCTCCCCGAGGAGAAGGAACGACACGATGCCCGGCCCCAGCCAGAACCCCCCCGCCTCGCAGTCCGTGACGAGGCCGGAGATCGAACGCCATCTCACCGAGCAGGTCGCCCACCGTCTGGGACGCCCCTGCGAGGAGATCGACCCCCGGTCTCCCCTGGCGGCCTTCGGACTGAAGTCCGTGGACATGCTCGGCATCGTCGGGGAACTCGAACAGTTCGTGGGCAGGTCCCTGTCGGCGACCCTGGCCTGGGAACACCCGACCATCGAGGCCCTCGCGGAGCACCTGGCGTGCGAAACGGTCCCGCACCAGGCCGACTCGGACAGGACGCAGCCAGCGACGTCGGGGCGGGCCGACCCCACCGGTGGGGAGCCGATCGCGGTCGTGGGCATCGGCTGCCGGTTCCCCGGCGGGGCCGACGACGTCCGCAGCTTCTGGGACATGCTCTGCCGGGGTCAGGACGCCATCACGGAGGTGCCGCCGGACCGCTGGGACGCCGAGGAGTTCTACGACGAGGACCCCCGCGCACCGGGGAAGGCCACCACCCGCTGGGGAGGTTTCCTGCGGGACATCGACCGTTTCGATCCCCGGTTCTTCGGCATCTCCCCGAGGGAGGCCGAGCGCATGGACCCGCAGCAGCGGCTGCTGGCCGAGGTCGCCTGGGAAGCGTTCGAGGACGCCGGCCTGGGCGCCGACACCCTCGCCGGGTCTTCCACCGGGGTCTTCGTCGGCATCGCCACCAACGACTACGCGATGCTGCAGAGCGGTGACCACGATCACATCGACATGCACTTCGGCACGGGGAACGCCTCGAGCATCGCGGCCAACCGCCTGTCGTACCTGTTCGACCTGCGTGGGCCCAGCCTGGCCCTGGACACGGCCTGTTCGTCCTCCCTCGTGTCCGTCCACGAGGCGTGCGCGAGCCTGGCCAGGGGCGACTGCTCCCTGGCCCTGGCCGGCGGGGTGAACCTGATTCTCTCCCCGGCCCTGGCGATCAACTTCTCGAAGGCCGGGGCCATGGCGGCCGACGGGCGCTGCAAGGCCTTCGACGCCCGCGCCGACGGGTACGTGCGTTCCGAAGGGGCCGGGGTCGTCGTCCTCAAACCCCTGAGCCGGGCCCTGGCCGACAGGGACCGGATCCACGGCGTGATCCTCGCGGGGGCCGTCAACCAGGACGGCCGCACCAACGGGCTCATGGCGCCCAACCCCCAGGCCCAGGAGGCCGTCGTCCGGGCGGCCCAGGAACGGGCCGGGGTACGGTCCCACGACGTCGGCTACGTGGAGACCCACGGCACGGGAACCCTGCTGGGGGACCCCATCGAGGCCAAGTCCCTGGCCGCCGTCGTCGGACGGGACAGGGAACCGGCCGATCCGTGCCTGATCGGATCGGTCAAGTCGAACATCGGCCACCTGGAGGCCGCCGCGGGCGTCGCCGGGCTGATCAAGGCGATCCTCGTGGTGCGGGAGAGGCAGATCCCCGCGAGCCTGCACTACTCCACGCCCAACCCGCACATCCCGTTCGAGGAACTGGGCCTGCGGGTCGTGGACTCGACGACGCCCTGGCCGCGGCAGGACCGGCCCGCGATCGCCGGGGTGAGCGCCTTCGGGTTCGGCGGCACCAACGCCCACCTGATCGTCCGGGAACCGCCCCGCCCCGAGCAGAGCCCGACCGCCCGGACCGGCCAGACCGACCAGACCGCCCCGACCACCCAGACCGGCCCGACCCGGCGGGCGCCCCATCTGCTGACGGTGTCCGCGCGGGACGCCGGGGCCCTGCGGGAACTCGCCGGACGCTACCGCCGCGCCCTGGCGGCCTCCCCGGCGCAGACTGCCCCGGAGGACGTCGTGGCAGCGGCCGCCGTCCGCCGCACCCACCACGACCACCGCCTGGCCTGCGTCGGCTCGGACGCCCAGGACCTGTGCGCCGCCCTGGAGGCCTTCGAACGGCAGGAGGAACGGCCCGGGCTGTCCGCGGGACCACGGCGTGTGGCCCTGCGCCCGAGGCCGGTCTTCGTGTTCTCCGGGCAGGGGCCGCGCTGGTGGCCCCTGGGGGAGGACCTGCTGGACGAACCCGTCCTGCTCCACCGTCTGGAACGCTGCGACGCCCTCCTGCGCGACCAGGTCGAGTGGTCACTGCTGGACCAGCTGACCCTGGGGGAGCGCTCGCGGCTGGAGGACGCCGACGTCGCGCAGCCGGCCCTGTGCTCGCTGCAGATCGCCCTGGCGGCGCTGTGGCGGTCGTGGGGCGTGGAACCGGCTGTCGTCCTCGGACACAGTGTCGGGGAGATCGCCGCGGCGCACGTGGCCGGTGCCCTGGACCTGTCGCAGGCCCTGCGGATCGCCGTCCACCGGGGCAGGGTGATCGCTCGGGCCACCTCGGGAGACGGCGAGGGAGGTGCCGCAGGGGCCGGCGGGATGTCCGTCGTCGGGCTGTCGTTGTCCGCGACCCGGAGCCTGCTGGAACGCAGTGGGCAGGAATCGGTCTGGGTCGCAGCGAGCAACGCCCCCGACAGCACCGTCCTGTCGGGGCGGGTCGAGGCCCTGGAGAGGATCGAGAAGCTCCTCCAGGACGATGACGTCCTCGCCCGGCGGCTGGGCTCCGTCCACTTCGCCTCGCACTGCCCGCTGATGGACCCGCTCGCCGAACAGCTGCGGGCGTCCCTGAACGGTCTGCGCAGCCGCCGGGTCACGACGTCGATCCTGTCGACCGTCACGGGCCGGCTGCACGACGGCGCGGCCCTCGGCGCGGACTACTGGGGGGAGAACCTGCGTCGACCGGTGCTGTTCGACCCCGCGGTCACCACGCTGCTGGAGTCCGGTCACGACACCTTCGTGGAGATCTCCCCGCACCCCATGCTGGCAGATTCCCTGCGCGAGCGGATGGATCTGCTGGGGGCGACAGGGGTCGCCGTGACCTCCCTGCGCAGGGAGGAACCGGTCCGTGCGACGACCTTGAGCCGGCTGGGACGCCTCTACACCGCCG
>JAUPKJ010000003.1 GCA_030837505.1 Actinomycetota bacterium | reverse complement strand
GACGACCTGGAGCGGGACGACCAGGAACGGGACCGTTCCCGGACGGGAGGCCGCCCTCACCGCCGGAGCCGGTGGCCCCTGCCGGAGCCGGGGCCAACAGCTGTTCCAGTTCCTTCCACCTGTCGGGCCGGTCAGGAGCCCGTGGGGCCGTTCTCCCGCCCGCCGGAACGACAGCGTCCCGGCCCGGCGACGTGTGTCTGTCGTCCCGTTTCTGCTCGCTGCGTGCCCTGGTCAGGACCACCCGGCACCGGGACTCGTACTCCGGCAGGCCCCGGTCCAGGGCCTCCCTCAGGTCGTGGGCTCGCGCGGCCGACAGGTCGCCCTCGGCCAGGGCCCGCAGGAGGCGGGTCAGATGTCGCTCGTCGCGGTGCCGCAGATCGTTCGGAACCTTCCCGTCGCCGTCCGGAAGCACGAACGGTCCCGCGTGCCGGTGCACCCGACCGCCGTTCCCGTCGCCCAGGACGAGGTCGTCGCGCAGCCCGGTGAGGTCCTGCAACGTGGATTCGAAGGCGACGTGCACGTCGTACACGGACAACTGCCGTGAGGCGGCACCGGCAGCGACCGGGCCGTCCGAGATTCCCTCAGGACCGGTGTGCTCGGGTGAGACCGGACGCAGCAGGCTCTTGGCCGACGCCGTGAGGTCCTCGGCGAGCTCGTAGGCCACAGAGAAGGGGTGGTGCCGCTTGACGAACGCGATGCCGGCGGCGGCCGTCAGGCCCTCCGGCCCGGGGGAACGCCGATGCGCTGCCACGATGCGCGACAGCGTTTCCCGGCGCGCGGTCTCCTCGGCGAAGTACCACAGGAAGGAACGGACCAGGGGCAGCGCCAACTGTGCGTGACACACGAAGGTGACGTCGTCCCCGCCGACGACGATCGGCATGATCCGCTCCTGGGTCCCCCCACCGGAGAAGCCTGCCGCGGTTTCCTCCACGGCCCGGCGGAACGCCGCCCGGGTGGCCTCGTCCAGGGCCTCGGAGAAGGTCCGCAGCCAGCGGCAGTGATCCTCCAAGGACAGGTCCTCGGTTCTCAGGGCTGCGGCCACGAGATCGGGAAAAGTATGGAACAGCCCGCCGACGCCGTTGCCGTCGGCGTGGACCACGGCGATCCAGCCCTCGCCCGTCAGATCGTCGATCATCTTGGGGGCGGTGGCGACGTCCTCGCCCAGCAGCTCCCGCAGCCGTTCCCGGGTCCGGTCCTTGCGGAAGGCCACGGCACGGGTCCTCACGGCAGCCCCCACCGGTTGCCAGGTCGATCCCGGGTCGTCCTGGGAGGCGGGGTCGTCGGGATCCGCGCCGAAGTACTCCAGGACCTCTGTGGGGGTGCCGGTCTGGGAACATGGCTGATGCCAGGGCAGGAACCTGTCCCGGATCTGTTGCGGGGGACGTTTCGCCCTGGCCCGGCGCTGCAGTTCGAAGGTCCGGCGCAGAGCCTCCACATGGTTCAGGGCCTCTCCCCGGCGCAGGGGTCCGGAGACGTCCGGGGACCCCGGGACCGCGGCCGCCGAAGTCTCCGGGGGCTCCGGCCGATCCTGCCGATCCGGAACACCGGTCCCGTCCGCTTGCCCGGTCCCGTCCGCTTGCCCGGCCGCGGGGTCCCGGCCGCCGGCCCGGTACGGGAGGGTCTGGTCGAACTCCGGCCCCACGGCTCCGGTGACCTCCAGGCCAGGGGCCTCGGCCAGCGCCCGGCGGCTCACGGCCCGGATCACCTCCCGGCCGGCCTCGGCGGTCCGGACCAGCAGAATCGCCTTCCCGGAGATCAACTGGACCGGTTCGACGTCGTCCAGGCCCAGCAGGGCCTGCTCGACCCAGGTGGTCCCGGCGTCCAGGACCAGTTGGGAGGCCCCGACGACATGACGCATGCGGTTGCTGCCGAAGACGAACGCCTGATTGGCACCCGTCTCCAGGACGACCCAACGTAGGGTCATCGCGTTCCTCCGTCGATGGTTGATGGGTTCTCGGTGGGCCGGGCCGGGCCCCACAGGCCCACGGCCCGCAGCCGGTCCCGCAGGACCTCGGGTTCCACGGTCCCCAGGACGCAGGACCGGGATCCTGCCGAAACACCTGCCGCCCGGTTCGCGCGCTGTTCCCGGTTCGCGCGCTGTTCCCGGGCCGTGCCGTTCTCCGTCCCGCTGCCGGCACCGGCGGCGCCCTCCTCACAGCCGTCGGCGCTGTCCCGCAGGGCTGCCGCCAATAGCCCCCGGGTCCGTTCGAAAAGCTCGCCGTCCACGGCGGGTCCCTCGGGGACCGGGTGGTCGCCCTGCGGATCGGACACTCCTTCGACGATGACATCGACCACGACGGGCAGCAGACACCGCGCGGCATCCCTGGTCGCCGAGAGCGACGCCCTGCCGGCCACCAGATCGACCACGGACGGGTTCCGCAGCCCCAGGACCGCGTGGCGCAGGGCCCTCTCACGGGCCTCCGCCCGTCCCCGGCCCCCGGTCCCCGCGTCCGTGCCCTCCCGGTCGGGGGCCGGCAGCCTCTCGGCCAGGGCCAGGGCAGTACGCGCGGCCAGTTCGTGGACGACGCGGGCGGCCACGTGCTTGACGGCGTACTCCGCCGGTTCCCGGGAGGCCACCTGGTCCCGGATCCGCGCGATCCTGTCCATGAGGTCCAAGGCCCCCCACCCCTGGTCGATGCTGCCCCGCCGCCCCAGGTGGGCCGCGAAGTGCACGAGGTGGAAAGCCTGGGGATCGGGGACGGCGTCGGGGTCCGCCAGGACGGCGTTCGCCTCCAGACCGCGAGCGGCCAGACACTTCGTCCACGTCCTCGCCAGCGTCCGGTCGATCCGGTCGGTCGGACAACGCCGGGCCGGTGACTGCGTGCCACGCTGCCCGTTCCGGTTCCGCACCGGCCCGGATTCCGTCGGATCCGTTCCCGACGCCCCACCCACGCTCGCCGGAGCCGGAGTCGAACGCAGGGACGGCTCCGAGAAGCGGACAACCGTCCGTTCGAGCGAGATGTTCATGATCTCGGTCAGGTACGTTGCCGTGCCCGGGTCGATCCCACCGGCCTGCCAACTGTCCAGAACTGCCTTCTGGGCCTTGAGCACGTCATCCACAGCGGCGAAGGTCAGACGCCCGGTCGGGTCCCTGTCGGGAACGGCCAGGAGGTCCCGCAGCCTCAGATACGGGTGGTAGGCGGCCAGCAGAACCCTCACCGGGTCGTGCGGGGCCAGGAGTTCCCGGGCCAGGGCCAGGGCTTGTTCGCTGCGTTCCCGGGTGCGTTCCCGCAGGCTCGGGTCCTGGCGCAGCAGCTCGTCCCGGTAGCGCAGGTACCGGACCGCCACCTGCACGGCCAGCAGATGGGCCCGGACATGGGGCACCGACAGGCTGCGCAGGTGTTCGACGCCGGGTGGGCCCGGCACGGCGACCTGCCCTTCGCCGTCGCCCGACCCCGACGCCTCGACGAACGGCGCGACGACCGCGCCGGTGCGGACGTAGGCGTGCACGGTGCGATGCCCGTGGTCCTCCGCGACCCACAGCAGGCCCCTTCCCTGCTTCCCCACCCGCAGCAACCGGCTGCACCAGTTGTCAACGAGATCGTCGATCTGTTCGGGTCCCAGGGGGAAACCGCTGCCCGGACCGGCGGGGGCAGTGTGCAGATGCAGCAACGGCAGGGTGTCGTCGAGCAGGCTCAGGCGGGTGGGCCGGTCCGGCCTTTCCCTCGTCCCGTCGAGAGAGCGGGCCGACAGTTCGCTGCGGGCGCCGTCCTCCCCCTGCTCCAGACCCGTGAGGCTGCTGCCCCAGCGGGCGGTCAGGGAACGCTGCACGGCCCTGGCCTGGATCGCGGCGACGCCGAGCCCCGGGTGCGCGCGGAAGACCTCCAAAGTCAGCCCGGACCACACGGCCTTCTTCGTCCCCGCCGGCAGATCGAGGGCCGCCAGGTGACGACACACGTCGCCAATGGCCTCCGTGGCCTTTTCGTACAAGCAGTTGCAGCCTGTGAGGACCACGGCGGCCTTGGTGCTGGGGCCGTACCGGTTCATCGAGGCGTTGGCCAGGGACCCCGGCAGCGGTGTGCCCTTGGGCGTCCACACCCCGCGCCCGGCGAACCTCCAGACAGGCACATCGTCGGAAACAGCTCCGGGCCCGGAGGCCGGACCGGGGGAGGGGCCGGTGAGGCGCTCGGCCTCGTGAGCGACGTCCATCCGTTCCTGTTCCTCGTGGGAACAGAACGGGGCGCCGCGCCCGATCTCTGCGAGGGTCAGGGACTCGAAACTGCACAGCCACGTGCGTCCGAAGGGGTTGTGGTCCCAGCGTTTTCCGAACAGTGGTGCCACTTTCCTGGCCAGACGGACCGGCACGATCCTCGTCCGGGAGACCTCTCCTTCGGGGACGAGCGCCGACAACGGGAACATGCCCGCACCGTAGGGCCGGGGCGGACACCCTCGCAGCCCTTTGGGCTACTTTCTTCTGTCAGGTACGAAAGTCAAACATCTCCTCCTTCTGGAGAGCGTTCGGGCAGGGCGACCTGACGCGGCAAGGGGAGCCCGTCCTCGGGTGTCGGGAGGACGTTCGACGGTGCCGGGAGGACGTTCGACGGTGCGGGGACGCGGCGGTAGGCTCACGGAACGTGAGTATCGTGCTACTTTCCGGCGTTGCCTCCGGTTGACCCCTGCACCGGGTGCAGACCACACCGGGTGCAGAACGAGTCGGGAACAGAACGAGTCGGGTACAGAAACGAGTCGCGACGTGAACCGCCGAGAAGCCGACGGTCCCGGTCGCTCGCCGGTCGCTCGCCGGCCGTGGCCCGCGGCCGATCCGTGTGCTGACAGGAGGCGTCACCGATGAGTGATACGGGCACTCTCGCGGGATCTGCCCTGCGACTGACGGTGTTCGTGGGGGAGTCCGACCAGTGGCACCACCGCCCCCTGTACACCGAGATCGTTCATCGCGCGCATGCCGCGGGCCTGGCCGGAGCGACGGTCCTGCGGGGGATCGAGGGCTTCGGCGCCTCGTCCCGGATCCACACGGCACGGTTGCTGTCACTGTCGGAGGACCTGCCGGTCGCAGTGATCGTGGTCGAGGGGGAGGACCGGGTCCGGGCGTTCCTGCCGCAGCTCGACGAACTGATCACCGAGGGGCTCGTGATCCTGGACCAGGTCGAGGTGATCCGCCACGTCGGTCGCCCCCCGCGGTGATCGGGAACACACCGCCCCGCCGACCACCGGTCCACGTCGTGCCTGCGGCCGAATCCCGATCGCACGGCGCCCTCACCAGGGGCTCGCCCGCGGGGGGCCGGGCGTTCGCCCACAGCGTGGACGCCCGACGCGACCCGCGGGGGCACGCCCCTCCATACTGGTTCCGACCGTGGGTACCTCGGTGCCCCACGGACCGCAGGACGGCTGCGTCGGGTCCCGGACGGCTGTGTTGGATCCCGACCGGCATCGCGCACCGGTCCTGCGAGGTGGGGGAACCACCTGCGAACCGAGCCACATCCGCGTAGGGCCCACATCGAGAGGACAGCATGGACAGGCAGCAGGAGTTCGTGCTCCGGACCATCGAGGAACGGGACATCAGGTTCGTCCGGCTGTGGTTCACCGACGTCCTGGGGGCGTTGAAGTCCGTGGCTGTCGCGCCGGCTGAACTCGAAGGCGCGTTCGCCGAGGGGATCGGTTTCGACGGGTCGGCGATCGAGGGGCTCACACGGGTCTTCGAGGCCGACATGCTCGTGAAACCCGACCCCTCCACCTTCTCGGTCCTGCCCTGGCGCGGTGAGCACATGGGCACGGCCCGCATGTTCTGCGACATCCTCACCCCGCACGGCGAGCCGTCGATGTCCGACCCCCGGCACGTCCTGCGTCGGGCCCTGGCCAAGGCCGCCGATCACGGGCTCACCTTCTACACCCATCCCGAGATCGAGTTCTACACCCTGCGGGACGAACACCGGTCGGGCCACGCCCCCGAACCCGTCGATCAGGCGGGCTACTTCGACCACGTGCCGCGGGGCACCACGCACGACTTCCGCCGGGCCGCCATCGGGATCCTGGAGGCCATGGGGATCTCCGTGGAGTTCAGCCACCACGAGGCCGGCCCAGGGCAGAACGAGATCGACCTGCGTTATGCCGACGCCCTCTCCACAGCCGACAACATCATGACTTTCCGGTCGGTCATCAAGGAAGTGGGCCTCGAACAAGGCGTCTACGCCACCTTCATGCCCAAGCCCTTCAGCGAGCACCCCGGCTCCGGCATGCACACCCACCTGTCCCTGTTCGAGGGCGACCACAACGCCTTCTACGAGGCCGGGGCCGAGTTCCAGCTCAGCGCGGTCGCCCGCAGCTTCATCGCCGGGCTCCTGCGCCACTCCGGTGAGATCACCGCCATCACCAACCAATGGGTCAACTCCTACCGTCGCCTGTGGGGCGGCGGCGAGGCCCCCAGCTACATCTGTTGGGGCCACAACAACCGTTCGGCCCTCATCCGCGTGCCCATGTACAAACCGAGCAAGGGCAACTCCACCCGGATCGAGTACCGCGCGATCGACAGCGCCTGCAACCCGTACCTGGCGTTCGCGATCCTCCTGGCCGCCGGCCTCAAGGGCGTGGACGACGGCCTCGACCTGCCCCCCGGCGCCGAGGACGATGTCTGGTCCCTCACCGACTCCGAGCGCCGGGCGCTGGGGATCAAGCCTCTGCCGGCGGACCTCGCCGAGGCCCTGGCCATCATGGAGGAATCAGAACTGGTCGCCGAGACCCTCGGCGAAGGCGTCTTCGATTATTTCCTGCGCAACAAGCGCAAGGAGTGGGCCGACTACCGCAGCCAGGTCAGCCAGTACGAACTCGACCGCTACCTGCCCATGCTGTGACCTGTCGGCGGTCCGGCCGACGGGGACCGGCCGAGGCCACTGCGGCGTTACGGTGACCCTGTGACGACAGGAGCACGACGCACCTCCCGGGACGCTGCCCTGGCCCGCCTGGGTTTCGTGGATGTGCCCAGGGCTTGCAGACTCCTGGATGAGCACTGCCTGGCGGGCCTCGTGGACCCTTTCGAAGACGTGTTTGAGGACGGGGTGCTCTGGGCCCTGGGCCAGACCGCCGACCCGGACCTCGCCCTGCTCGGCCTGTCCCGGATGATGGAATCCCTCGGTCCCATCCCCCTGGCGGCCCCCAGGCCGAGCCCCGGCCTGGCGCCGGCCCCCCTCGAAGGCGGATCCCTCAACCGGCTGGCCCGCCCCGCGGCCCACCCGGCCCGGCTCCGCGCGGTCCTGCGCACCGGCGGGCCCGCGCGCGACCGGTTGCTGGCCGTCCTCGGAGCCTCTGCCGCCCTCGGCGATCACCTCGCCCGCCACCCCGAACACTGGACCGTCCTGATCGACGACGTCGATCCCCGTGACGCCGCCGCCCTGCGTGCCGAACTGCTCACAGCCGTCGGCGCCGACCCCGCCGGCGCAGAGCCCACCGCCGGCCGGCCCGTGAACGTGGCCCTGGACAGCCTGCGGATCGCCTACCGCCGCAGGCTCCTCGCGATCGCCGCCCGCGATCTGACCAGCGAGGACCCCCTGGTCGAGGTCCCTGCCGTCGCGCGAGAACTGTCCGACCTGGCTGCGGCAGCCCTGGAGACCGGCCTGGCCATCGCCCGTTCCGAACTGCCGGAGGAGGCCGCGCCCTGCCGCATCGCCGTCATCGGGATGGGCAAATGCGGAGGACAGGAACTCAACTACGTCAGCGACGTCGATGTCGTGTACGTCGTGGAACCCCCGAACGGCTGCGCCGACGAGGAACACGCCGACGAGGAGCACTCCGCCCTGGAGCACTCCGCCCTGGAGACCGGGGCCCGCCTGGCCGCGGGGATGGCCCGGGCCTGCTCGGCGACCACGGTCGAGGGCACCTTGTGGCCCGTCGACGCGGCCCTGCGCCCGGAGGGCAAACAGGGCCCGCTCGTACGGACCCTCGACAGCCACGTCACGTACTACCGCCGCTGGGCTGCGACCTGGGAGTTCCAGGCCCTGCTCAAAGCCCGTCCCGTGGCCGGGGACCTCGAACTGGGCCGGACGTACGTGCAGGCCATCCGTCCCATGGTCTGGCGGGCCGCCGAACGCGAGCATTTCGTCCAGGACGTGCAGGCCATGCGCCGTCGGGTCGAACAGACCCTCCCCGCCCGCGACGCCGACCGCGAGATCAAACTGGGCGCCGGGGGGCTGCGCGACGTCGAGTTCAGCGTGCAACTCCTGCAGCTGGTCCACGGCCGGGCCGAGGAGGCCCTGCGCACGGGCAACACCCTCGAAGCCCTCGACGCTCTGCGCACCGGCGGTTACGTGGGACGCGAGGACGCCGCCGGCCTGGACCGCGCCTACCGGATGCTGCGGGTCCTCGAACACCGGATCCAACTGCACCGGCTGAGACGCACCCATGTCGTTCCCGACAGAGCCGAGGACCTGCGTCGTCTCGGGCGTTCCCTGGGACTCCTGCGGGACCCGGCCACCGAACTGGGGGTGGTGTGGCGGCGGCACTCCCAGGAGGTCCGACGCCTGCACGAAAAACTGTTCTACCGGCCGCTGCTCGCCGCTGCCGCCCGCCTGACCACCGACGAGGTCCGGCTGACCCCGCAGGCGGCCCACGCCCGGCTCCTGGCCCTGGGCTACCGCGACCCCGAGGGCGCCATGCGTCACCTGGCAGCCCTCACCTCCGGGGTCAGCCGCCGCGCCGCCATCCAGCGCCAACTGCTGGCGGTCATGCTCGGCTGGTTCGCCGACGGCGCCGACCCCGACGCGGGGCTCCTCGCCTTCCGGCGGGTCAGCGACGCCCTGGGGACGACCCACTGGTACCTCAAGATGCTCCGGGACTCCGGGGCCGCCGCCGAACGCATGGCCAGGGTTCTGTCGGCCAGCCGCCTCGTGGGACAGATGCTCGAACGGAGCCCCGAGGCCGTCGCGATGCTCGGCAGCGACGAGCAGCTGCGCCGCCGACCCACCCAGCAACTGTTCGCCGCGACCCGCCGGGCCACCGATCGTCGGATCGCCGGGCCGGGGTCCACCGACACCATCGCGATCGCGGTGCGGGGGATCCGCAGCAGGGAGATCACCCGCACTGCCATCGCCGATGTCGCCGGGCTCGTCGACCTGGTCGAGGTCGGACACGCCCTGAGCGACGCCGCGGTCGCAGCCCTCGACGGCGGGCTGCGCGCGGCCACTGCTCTCGTTGCGGACGAGTACGGTGGGCAGCTGCCCACCCGCCTGCTCATCGTGGCCATGGGTCGCCTCGGCGGCAGTGAACTGGGGTACGGCAGCGACGCCGACGTCATGTTCGTGCACGAGCCCCTGCCGGGGGCCGACGAGGGGCGGGCCCAGGAGGCCGCGACCGCCGTCGTGGGAGAACTGACCCGGCTGCTGTCCCATCCGGGCACAGAACCCGCCCTGGAGATCGACACCGCGCTGCGGCCGGAGGGGCGCAACGGCCCGGTGGTGCGGTCCCTGGACTCCTACGCCCATTACTACGAGCGCTGGTCGGACATCTGGGAGGCCCAGGCCCTGCTCCGGGCCGTGCCTCTGGGGGAGGACACCGACCTTTCCGAACGCTTCCTCGCCCTCATCGACCCCCTGCGTTTTCCCGAGAACGGCCTGAACGGTTCGGCCATCCGCGAGATCCGCAGGATCAAGGCCCGCATGGAGTCCGAACGCCTGCCCCGCGGGGCCGATCCCAACCGGCATCTCAAACTGGGGCGCGGCGGCCTGTCGGACGTGGAATGGACCGTTCAACTCCTGCAAATGCGCCACGGGTTCGAAACACCCGGCCTGCGCACGCCGTCCACCCTGTCTGCCATACGGGCGGCCGCCGAGACCGGACTGCTGGCCCCCGCCGATGCCGCCGTCCTGGCCGAGGCCTGGACCCTGGCCTCACGGGTGCGCAACGCCGCCGTCCTGTGGAGGGGACGGCCCGCGGAAGCCCTGCCCACCCGGCTGCAGGACCTCGACGGCGTGGCCCGGATCGTGGGCTACCCCCCGGGGGCTGCCGCCGTCCTGGAGGAGGACCACCAACGGATCACGCGCCGGGCCCGCGGCATCGTGCAACGGGTTTTCTACGAGTAGGAGTGACCGGCAAGAGGTGGCTTCGAGCCTCCCCCGTCCCGGTGTCTCTGAGCACGGCGTGTTGGGAACTCACGTTTGGTGGTCGTCGCGGGGAGTGCTCAGGACCATCGGTCCCTGCACGGTCACTGTCCGGACACCACGAGTTCCATCCGGGCCCGTTCGGGCACGTACTGCGACACACTGAAGACATGTCCCCGATCATTCCGGGACTCGGTCCGGCTCCGGCCGATCCCGTCTGGCACAACGAACCCGTTCAATGGCGGCGTTCGGACGGGGAACTGGCGCTGACCGCCGAACCCGGTTCCGACTTCTGGCGTCACACCCACTTCGAGTTCGTCCGAGACAGCGGGCACTTCCTGGCCACGCGGATCGAGGGCGAGTACGTGATCCGCGTGGAGATCGAGGCCGACCTGCGCTGCCCGCGCGACTGCGCGGGGGTCATGGTCCGCATGGACTCCGTCCGGTGGATGACCTGCGGCCTGGAGGTGCTCGAACCCGGACGCGAGGGCGTGGTCTCCGTGATGACCCACGCCGTGTCCGACTATTGCATCTCACCCCTGACCGGACCCGCCGAGCGGCTCCTGCTGCGCCTGACCCGACGGGGCGACTCCCTCACCGTGGACTACTCCCTCGACGACGGCCCCTGGAACCTCCACCGGCTGGCCTATCTCCCGCCTTTCCTTCCCACCGAGGTGGGACCCATGGCCATCTCCCCCGACGGACCGGGTTTCGAGGCCCGTTTCCGGGGATGGAACGTCCTTCCTATCTGATCCCCCTTCCCATCTGATCCCCTGTGCCGGCGGGGGAGGACACACCCCGGCGAACGTGTGCGCCGGATCCCGTGACGGTCCCGCCGAAATCCGCGGACAGAAAGGACACCGGACCCGAAAAAGACTCCGCCGGTATTCTCCGCGAATCTCAGCGGGAGTTCTGCCTCGGTGCCCCTGTCATTTTTGTCACGCTCTGGGCTTGCTGACTCGCGGGTGAGCAGGATCGGTTCGAAGGACGCCGGGCGGGCACCTCGCCGTCGCGGTCGGCCGGGCCGTCGGGAGGGGAGGACCTCGGCGCCGGCGGTCGGTCCGTGGAAGGGAAACGTTCCGACACCCGGTGCCGCCGGAGAGTCCGAGGGGCGTGTCCAGGGGGCCGGTCGGCCATGAAAAGAGTCTCCTCGGACTGGGCGACACAGGGGACGGAACAGGCGACACGGCATTTACTACCGTTTCGTACCACCCCATGGGTAAGGGGATATCCATATTCAAACGGGCAATGTCCGATCGGATGTGGAAATTCCGGATGGAGTAGAACAAGCGCACTGGTGTGCTTCTGCCCGGGGGATTGACATCGGCGCACGCCTCGGGCAAAGGTTGGGCACCGCACTGGGAGCGCTCCCAGAATCTCTTGGAGGTAACGGTGGGACGACGTCGTCAGGCCCCGGCTGCAGTAGTTGCCGCGGTCACCCTGGCCGCCCTCGCTGTCCCCCTCACCGGCACAACCGCCGGTGCGGCGCAGGAGTACGCGGGGACACAAGCTGAGGGAACCGAGCAGGTTGTCAACGGATCCTTCGATGAAGGAATGTCTTCCTGGTGGTCCACCGGGAATCTGAAACCCACGGTGTCCGACGGAAAAATGTGTGTCGACGTCCCGGGCGGGACCGCTAATCCCTGGGACGCCATCGTCGGCCAGAACGACATCGATATCCAGGACGGCGAGTCCTACACCTTCTCCTTCCTGGGATCCGGGTCCTCCCCGTGGGTCATTCGTGCAAATGTTCAATTGAGTGTCGATCCGTGGACCCAGGAACTGAGCGAGGCCCCCACGATGAGCCCGGAGGCGAAGGAATTCGTCTCCGGATTCAAGGCCAAGCACACCTGGGAGAACGGCCAGGTCGCCTTCCAGGTCGGCGGCAGCCCCGACCCGTGGACGTTCTGCCTCGACGACGTCTCCCTGCTCGGTGGCACGGCACCGCCGCCCTACGTTCCGAACACCGGTCCCCGGGTGCGGGTCAACCAGCTCGGGTACCTGCCGATCGGCCCGAAGGCCGCGACCGTCGTCACCGAGGCCGTCGAGCCCCTCGCGTGGCAGCTGAAGGACTCGGCCGGGGCCGTGAAGAGCTCCGGCACGACCGTCCCACAGGGTCTGGACGCCTCCTCCGGCCAGAAAGTCCAGACGATCGACTTCACGGGCTTCCGGACCAAGGGCACGGGCTACACCCTCACGGTCGACGGCGAGACCAGCCACCCGTTCGACATCCGCGCGGACCTCTACTCGCAGTTGCGAGTGGACAGCAAGCGTTTCTTCTACACGCAGCGCAGCGGCACCCCGATCCTCGGATCGATCGCCGGTGAGCAGTACGCCCGGGCGGCCGGGCACGTGGGCGTCGCTCCGAACAAGGGCGACACCGACGTGCCGTGCGTTGGCCCGCAGGGCTTCTACGACGACTGGACCTGCGACTACGCCCTGGACGTCAGCGGCGGTTGGTACGACGCCGGCGACCACGGCAAGTACGTGGTCAACGGCGGGATCGCCGTAGCGCAGCTGCTCGGGGAGTACGAGCGCAACCAGCTGGGCAAGCAGTCCGACAAGAAGGCCCTGCGCGACGGGACCCTCGTTCTGCCGGAGAAGGGGAACAAGGTTCCCGACATCCTCGACGAGGCCCGGTGGGAGCTGGACTTCCTCCTGCGGATGCAGGTCCCGACCGGCAAACCCCTTGCGGGCATGGTGCACCACAAGGTGCACGACAACGAGTGGACCGGCCTGCCCCTCGACCCCGCTGCCGACGACAAGGTCCGGGAACTGCACCGGCCCTCGACCGCCGCGACCCTGAACCTGGCGGCCGTCGCCGCGCAGGGCGCCCGTCTCCTGCGGTCGTACGACAAGACCTACGCCAAGACCCTGCTCGATGCGGCCGAGCGGGCCTACGCTGCGGCCAAGGCCAACCCGGACATGCTCGCGACCGGGGCCGACGGCACGGGCGGCGGCACCTACGACGACGCCGATGTGAAGGACGAGTTCTACTGGGCGGCCGCGGAGCTCTTCCTGACCACGGGGGAGCGGACCTACCGCACGGACGTTCTGAACTCGCCGGTTCACACGGCCGACGTGTTCACCGACGGCGGGTACTGGGGCAACCTCGCCCCGATCGCCCGGATGGACCTGGCCCGCGTGCCCAGCGATCTGCCCGACCGGGCCCGCGTGAAGACCTCGGTGACCGCCGGGGCCGACCGGTTGCGCGAGCAGCAGGGAACCCAGGCGTACGGACAGGCGTACGTTCCCGGTGACGGGTCGTGGGCCTGGGGCTCCACCAGCAGCATGCTCAACAATCTCGCGGTGATCGCCACTGCGTACGACCTCACGGGCAAGGTCCAGTACCGCGACTCGGTCCTGGCCGGCATGGACTACCTGCTCGGTCGGAACGCTCTGAACATCTCCTACGTCACCGGGTACGGCACGGTGTACTCCCAGAACCAGCACAGCCGGATGTACGCCAACCAGCTGAGCCCCAAGTCTCCGCACCCGCCGGTCGGCACGATCGCCGGTGGCCCGAACTCCGGCATCCAGGACCCGTTGGCCCAGCAGAAGCTCGCCGGGTGCGCCCCGCAGTTCTGCTACATCGACGACATCCAGTCGTGGGCGACGAACGAGTTGGCGATCAACTGGAACTCCGCGCTCTCGTGGGTGGCGTCCTTCGCCGCCGACCAGGGAACGCGGCAATAGACCCTCGCTGGGAGGGCGGCTGCCCCCGACCGAGCGCCGCGGTCGGGGGCAGCTGTATGCCCGGAGCAGCCGAGCCGGGAGGCTGTTGCGAACATCCGGCACGCGGGGGTGTACCGGGCCACCGGACGCAGTAGCGCAACTGAACACACCCTCGTGCCGGACGTCCTGGGATCGCCTGAGGTGTCCCGGTTGTC
>JAUPKJ010000298.1 GCA_030837505.1 Actinomycetota bacterium | reverse complement strand
TCTGCAGGGTGGTCTGCGTGATGACGGACAGCGGAACCTGCACGCCCAGGTCGTTCTGGATGAGGGCCAGGAGTTGCGCGACGTTCATCGAGTTGATGACGCCGAGTTCCAGCAGAGGGGTGTCGTCCCGGAGTTCTTCCTGCGGGTCGCCGTCGAGGAATCTCCCTCTGACGAATTCCGTGATTCTCCGGTGGACGTCCGTCTCAAGGGCGACCTGATTCATTCCGCTGTTCTTCCTTCCTCGGTCTTCGCAGCGGACGCCGCACGCCGTTGCAGGGCGCGCCGGTCCGTCTTCCCGTTCGGCGTGATCGGGATGTCCCCGAGCACGTGCACCTCGTGGGGCAGCATGTAGCGCGGAAGTCGTTGCGCGGCGTGGGAACGCATCGCCAGGGGGCCGGGGCTGCGTCCGGTCTCGGGCAGGACGAAGACGACGAGGCGCGCGGCGGCCCCCGAGTCCGTCGTGACGGCGACGGCGACGGCCACGTCCGGATGGCTCGTGAACCCGCGTTCGACCTCTCCGAGTTCGACACGGAAACCGCGGATCTTCGTCTGGTGGTCGCGCCGCCCGACGAAGGTGAACGCTCCGTCCGGCAGCACCCGGACGATGTCACCGGTCCGGTACGGGCCTCGTTGGGGTTCCCGGCCCCAGTAACCGAGCATGACGGTCGGTCCTTCGACGACGAGTTCGCCTTCTTCTCCCGGACCGGCCGGTGTCCCGTCCGGGTGCTCGGCCCACACCGTGTCGGCGCACACGGCTGTTCCGATCGGAAGGGGCCGGTCCCCCGACAGGTCTTCCGCCGTCACCCGGTGGCGGGTGCACACGTTCGTCTCCGTGGGGCCGTACAGGTTGAGCAGTTCGGCGTCGGTCCATTCGGCAAGGGTCCGGACCTGTTCCAGGGGGAAGGGCTCACCGGCGAAGATCACTGTCCGCAGTTCCCGTGGTGCCGGACGGTCGAGCAGACCTCCCTCGCGCATCATGAGGGTGAGGGCGGAGGGAACCGAGAACCAGACGCTGATCTTCTGGTCGTACAGGAAATCGGTGAGCAGCCGGGGGGCGAACGCGCCTTCCGTCGGCACGATGTGGACGCTCGCCGCGCCGGCGAAGGCGACGTAGAGGTCGAGCACCGACATGTCGAAGGTGAACGAGGAGTGGTTGGCGAGACGGTCCTGGGGCCGTACCCCCACTTCTGCGGCCGCCCATTCCACGAAGGCCAGGGCGTTGCCGTGGCTGAGGCAGACGCCTTTGGGTCTTCCGGTGGAACCGGAGGTGTAGAGAATGTACGCGGGGTCGTCGGCCGAGACCTTCGCTTCGACGGCCGGGCAGGCCCCGAGCGAGGCCGGGTCGGTCAGCAGGTCGTCGGTCAGCAGGTCCAGGCACGGCACGGGGGGTGCGCCGGCGAGGATCTCGGAGAGGGCCTGCGGCCGGTCGCTGAGCACCGCGGCCGCCCGCGCGTCCTCGATGACCATCCGGATCCTGGCCGGGGGGGTCTGGGCGTCGAGGGGGATGTACACCGCACCCAGGCGCAACACGCCTTGCAGGGCTGCGACGACGTCCGCCGATTTGTCGCCGTGGACGATCACTCGGTCCGAGCGTCCCACGCCCACGCGGGCCAGGAGCCCGGCGACGGCATCGGCACGGCGGTCGAGTTCCCGGTAGCTCATCGGCCCGTTGCGATCGACCACTGCCGTGCGCTCGGGGGCGCGGCGGGCTGCTTCGATCACCAACCGTCCCAGGCCCGGGGTCGGACCTCGGCTACTCGCAATTCCTGAGCGGTGGCAGGGGACAGGGATATGTTTTCCGGCTCCGTCCGTGGACACAGCGGGTAACGCTACCGGCGCCTTTCCTGTCGCACAAGATCCACGACCGGGAGTGGAATCGGCGTAGCGGTCGGTGATCTTTTTCATTACATTACAGGAAATGACAGACCGGTTCGTACCGGGGTGTTTTCCGAGAACTCCCCGGAAATCTCCGCAGTCCGGTGGGGTGAGATTTTCCGGAGCAATGCTCCCGGGGCGGGGCTCCCGGGCGGTAGTGTCCGCCCGGGAGCCGAGGCCCGCCGGTGCGCCGACCTGCCCGTCCGGGAAACGGACAGGAAGCCGATCCCAGGCCCCGGGCGCAACAGGGTTCGTTGTGCAGAAGGGGCTGTCGTGCACAGGGAGCGTTGTGCACAGGGAACGTTGCGCAACAGGGGCTGTCAGGGAACAGGATCGTCGAACGTCACGTCAGGAGGCCAGGCCGAAGAACTGGAGTGCGGGCAAGGCCATTCCATTCTGGGGAAGAGCGTGGCCGACGCCCTGGACACTGATGGCCTCCACCGGGACGCCCCCGGAAGAGGCGGCGAAACGCTGACGGTTCCAGCCGGACCGGATGCTGTCGGTGGAGGTCGGCGTCTGGCTGAGCCCGAACACGTTGGTCCATTGTTCGACGCTCTCCTTCAGCAGCGAGTACGGCACGAGGGTGTCGGAGGTGCCGTGCCACAGCTGGATCTTCGGCCGGGTCCCGGTGAAGTTGGGGTTGGCCTTGCGGACCAGGTCGCCCCACTCCTGCGGGGACTTGTTCATGCTCCCGCCGGTGCACTTGCTGCTGAAGGGCGGGTAGTCCGCGGCGTTGACGAAACAGCTGAACGGAACGCCCATGAAGGCCGCCCCGGCCTTGAACACGTCGGGGTAGACGGCGAGCATGTGCTGGGTCATCATCCCGCCGGAGGAGCTTCCGGTGGCGAAAACCCGTGCCGGGTCACCGTTGTACTGTTTCACCACATAGTTGATCATCGAGATGATCGAAACGGGGTCGCTGCCGCCGTCACGACGCTTGGCAGCGTCCGACCAGGTGTCGAAACAGTTCCCGAACCCGGCCGACTGAGTGGCGGTCGGGTAGATGACGATGTAGCCGTATTTGTCCGCCAGCGAGCCGAACTCGCTGCCGGAGTAGAACCCCTGGCCGCTCCCACCGCAGCCGTGCATCGCCACGATGATCGCGGGCTTGGCCTGCGGGGCGTTCGGCACATAGACATGCATGTTCATTTTGCCCGGGTTGTTGCCGAAGTTCGTCACCTGGGTGAGGCTCGCTGCTGAGGCCTCGCTCGTGAACCCGAGGGACGAGACCGCGAGGAGAGCCGCAGCCCCCAGTCCCGTCCAAGCCTTGTTCGACAGTTTCATGGGTCCTCCTGTGATGGAGTGTTTGATGGCGCCGTCGGATGGGATGACGGCCCGACCCCGGGGCATCGCACAGACCAGTTCCGGGTCGTCGATCGACGCTGCGGCGGGCTCCCGCCGCTCTCCGACCACGGGGCCCCGGCTCCACGGGCATGGGGACACCACGGCTCCGGCAGCACAGGTCCGACTGTCAGGAAAGTGGCGAACGCCAGTGCCACAGGGCACGGGAACACAGCGCACCGGAACAGAACGGTGCACAACGTGGTCAGGAGATGCGTAGCATTTCAGGACGATATAGTACATTTAGTATCCCGATCGGGACATCGTCTGTCAACAATCAGGTCTCGTCCCGCCCACCGGGCCCCGGCCGGTGCTCGCCCCTCCCCGCGCGTGCCGGGCAGCCCGCCCGGCACGCCGACGGCGGCGTCCCCCGCAGACCGCGACAGCGCGCCACCCCTCAGCGGCAGGGGCGGGGGGCCGGGTGATCGACCCGTGGTTCTCGCAGGGCCCACCATCACGACGGCAGTCTCCAGGTCCGCTCGGGCACCGATGTCGTCCCGCACGAATCACCACAGGGGAGGCCCCGGAGTCGGGGCCGAAGGGATCAGGGACCGGACTGGTCCTGGCTCCGAGCGAGGATCTGTTTCGCCCCGGTCCTGTCCTCGTTCACCGCGGAGGATTAATCGTGAGTTCCGAACGCGGCTTGGATCGTGGGTTCCCAGGCTGCCCTGACATGCTGCGGGAGCGTGAGATCGGGCCAAGAATCGACCAGGAGGAGCCCGTCCAGGTAGCACTCCATGTCCTGCGGTTCCCCTTCACGC
>JAUPKJ010000036.1 GCA_030837505.1 Actinomycetota bacterium | reverse complement strand
ACGGTGCCCATGTACATCGGTAGCCTGAGTCTGGACGTCCTTCTCGGGGACGTCCGTTCCCTGAAACAGAAACGTTCCCTGATCAGTCCCGTCGTCGCAGAGCTGCGACGACGGTTCCCTGTCAGCGTCGCCCAGGTCTCGGAACAGGACCTGCACCGCAGAGCCGGTATCGGTCTGGCCCTGGTCGGGACCGATCCGGGGCACCTCCATGAGGTTCTCGACGCCTGCGAGCGCCTGGTCGCGTCCCGTCCCGAACTGGAGTTGCTCGCGGCCCGCCGCCGGGTCTGGGACGACGAGGACGAATGAGATTTCCCGTGCCGGGCGGGCCGGGACCGTGACGACCGGTCGGGCCGGTGCGACCGGGGACCAACGACGTGTGACCGAGGACGAATGAGTGGGGACCATCGATGACTGACACGGCTCGCGCCCGGAAGCTGGCGGATCGGATCCACCAGATTGTGGCCGAGGCGCTCGAGAAGAGGATCAAGGACCCGCGGCTGGGTTTCGTGACCGTCACGGACACGCGCGTGACCAATGACCTGCAGCATGCGACGGTCTTCTACACGGTCCTGGGGGATCCGGCGGAGCAGGCGGCCTCGGCCGCCGCCCTGGCCAGTGCCAAGGGTGTCCTGCGGTCCGAAGTAGGACATCGCGTCGGTATCCGACTGACTCCGACCCTGGAGTTCGTTCCCGACGCTGTCCCGGAGAACGCCGCCCACATCGCGGATCTGCTGCGGACGGCCGCTGCCAGGGACGCGGACGTCGCGGCTCTCGCCGCAGGGGCCTCCTACGCCGGTGACCCCGATCCCTACCGCACGGACGACGAGGAAGACGAGGACGACGAGGACGACGACGCGGATTCCGGGCCGCCGTCCGCAGCGGAGCGGGCCGAGGACGCGGGATGAGCGAGGGCCGCCGGGTCCCGTCGGCGGAGGTCTGCGAGGGCCTGGCGATCGTCGACAAACCCGCGGGGCCGACGTCGCACGATGTCGTGGCGCGGGTACGCCGTCTGGTGGGCACTCGCCGCGTGGGGCACGCCGGTACCTTGGATCCCTCGGCAACGGGGGTCCTGGTCCTGGGGATCGGTCGGGGGACCAAGCTCCTGACGTATCTCGTGGGGGCGGACAAAACCTACGCCGCGACGATCCGTCTGGGGATCGACACCGTGACGGACGACGCCGCGGGGGAGCCGTTGCGCCGTCCCGGAGTGCGCGAGCTGGGCCACGGCAGGATCCTGGAACAAGCGGTCCTGGAGCAGGTCGCGGCCCTGACCGGGCCTTTGCAGCAGGTTCCCAGCGCCGTGAGCGCCGTGAAGGTCGATGGTCGCAGGGCGTACGACCGGGTCCGGTCGGGGGAACAGGTGGACCTGCCGGCCCGGCCGGTGACGGTGAGCCGCTTCGAGGTCTCGGAGTTCCTGCCGGGCCTCGACGGAGACCTGCCGGTGCTGGACCTCCGGGTCGAGGTGGACTGCTCCTCCGGCACCTACATTCGCGCTCTGGCCAGGGACCTGGGGTCGTCCCTCTGTACGGGCGGGCATCTGACGGCTCTGCGCCGGACCAGGGTGGGTCGGTACCACGTGGAGGACGCCGTGGCGCTGCCGGAGCTTCCGGGCCGCCTGGACGTGGTTCCTCTGGCCCAGGCTGCCGAACAGGCGTTCGGCGTGCGTCGGTTGTCGGCGGAGGAGGCTGTTCGGCTCGGGCACGGGCAGCGGTTGCCCGCCGAGGGACTGGGCCCCGGACCGGTGGCGGCTCTCGCCCCGGACGGCAGCCTGGTGGCGCTGGTGGGCGAGCGATCGGGGTCCGTCCGGCCCCTGTTGGTCCTGGCCCGCTGACCTGACCGGCCCGACGACCGGCCCGACGACGCGGGGGCGGGCCGGGGCTGGCAGAGTGGTGTCCGTGCAACGGTGGTTCGATCTCAGCGACGTCCCGCGGGACACCGGCCCGTCGGCGGTGACCCTCGGGAACTTCGACGGGGTCCATCGGGGGCATCAGGAAGTACTTGCCCGTCTGGTGGAGCTGGCCCGTGGACGGGGTCTGCCCTCGGTCGTGGTCACCTTCGAACCGCATCCGTTGGCCGTGCTGCATCCGCGGTCGGCCCCGCCGGCCCTGTGCTCGTTGGAGCACCGCCTGGAGCTGTTGCAGGAGTGCGGTCCGGACGCCGTACTGGTGATGGAGTTCACACGCGAGCTGGCCTCGTGGAGCCCCGAGCATTTCGTCGACAAGGTCCTGGTGGAGCTGTTGGGGGCCCGGGCAGTCGTCGTCGGCCGGGACACTCGTTTCGGACATCGCAACAGCGGGGATGTGGCTGCTCTGCGGAACCTGGGGGGAAGCCACGGGTTCGAGGTCCAGGAAGTCCTGGACCTGGGGGGCGACGACGAGGCCCACCCGGAGGGCCGCCGGTGGTCGTCCACGTGGGTGCGTGAGCTCGTGACCGCGGGGGAGGTGTCCCGGGCTGCCCAGGTGCTGGGACGTTGCCACCGGGTCTCGGGGACGGTCGTGCACGGGGACCATCGGGGGCGCACCCTGGGGTTCCCGACGGCGAATCTCGGACCGGACGCGGTCGGGCTCGTCCCGGCCGACGGCGTCTACGCCGGTCGGTTGCTCCGTCGTGATCTGCGGGGCGGTCCGGGCGTCCGTGGGCAGGGGCTGCCTGCGGCGATCTCGGTGGGGACGAACCCGACGTTCGACGGCAAAGGGCGCAGGGTCGAGGCCCATGTCGTGGACAGGGACGACCTGGACCTGTACGGCGAGGTGGTCGATCTGGATCTCGTGCGGCGGCTGCGGCCCACGGTGCGCTTCTCCGGGGCGCAGGAGTTGGTGGAGCGGATGCGTCGGGACGTGCAGGAGTGCCGGGAGATCCTGTCCGTGTCGGGCAGGGTGCACTGACTGGTGCCGGACAGGAGGCACCGGCAGCAGGTGTTTCCCCCGCCGAGGGCGTTCGTCCCGCGCACGGACGGCGAGAACGTCCCGCATTCGTGGCGTCACGGCCTGCACTGGTACTGTGTCGGTCGCCGTACCATCGGCCGCGGAACCAGAGAGCCTGGGTGGACATGCCCCGGAGCGCCGCGCAACGACAAACGATCGAGGGAGTCCAGTGGCACTCGACGCCGCCGTCAAACAGAAGATCATGGCAGAGTACGCAACTGCCGAGGGTGACACAGGTTCCCCCGAGGTGCAGGTCGCGATGCTCACGCAGCGGATCCGCGATCTGACCGAGCACCTCAAGCAGCACAAGCACGACCACCACAGCCGCCGTGGCCTGCTGATCCTCGTCGGTCAGCGCCGTCGCCTGCTGCAGTACCTGCAGCGCAGCGACATCACTCGTTACCGTTCGCTGATCGAGCGGCTCGGCCTGCGTCGGTGAGTATTCGGCGGCTGCGGTCCTTCTCGATCGCGGCCGCCGTCCTTTTCTGAAGAACATCCATGACCGGGAGCGCCGTCACGCCGATCTGGAGCGCCGGTCCTCGGTAGTGGCGTCCGGGAGGTCTCGCCATCGAACTCATGTTCGATCGTGACCGGCCCGAGCGCCTCGATCGAAGACCGGGTACCGCTCGGTAGCGTGCCGCTCCCCGCGAGAACGGAGGGCGACCCGAGTGGAGGGTCCCGAGATCACGTATTCCGAAGCCGTCATCGACAACGGCTCGTTCGGTCAGCGCATCGTGCGCTTCGAAACCGGGCGGCTGGCCCAGCAGGCGGCCGGTTCCGCCGTCGTCTACCTGGACGGCGAGTCCATGCTCCTGTCCACGACGACAGCGGGCAAACACCCCAAGGAACACTTCGACTTCTTCCCCCTGACGGTCGACGTCGAGGAGCGGATGTACGCGGCGGGCCGCATCCCCGGCTCGTTCTTCCGTCGGGAGGGTCGTCCGAGCACCGACGCCATCCTCACCTGCCGTCTGATCGACCGCCCCCTGCGTCCCTCGTTCGTCAAGGGACTGCGCAACGAGGTGCAGGTCGTCGTCACGGTGATGTCCCTGCACCCCGACGACCTGTACGACGTCGTGGCCATCAACGGGGCCTCGCTGTCCACGCAGCTGGCGGGTCTGCCGTTCAGCGGCCCGATCGGTGGTGTGCGCCTGGCCCTGATCGACGGGCAGTGGGTGGCGTTCCCGCGCCACAGCGAGCTGGAGCGCGCGGTCTTCGACATGGTCGTGGCCGGGCGCGTCGTCACGGCCCCCGACGGCTCGCAGGACGTCGCCGTCATGATGGTCGAGGCCGAGGCCACCATGGCGACGTGGAACCTCGTGACCTCCGAGGGGGTCGCGGCCCCGACCGAGGAGGTCGTCGCCGAGGGGCTCGAGGCGGCCAAGCCGTTCATCGCGACCCTCGTTGCTGCCCAGCAGGAGATCGCGGCGTCAGCGGCCCGTCCGACGGCCGAGTTCCCGCTGTTCCCGGACTTCCAGCCGGACGCGCAGGACGCGGTCGCGGAACTGGTGACGGCAGACCTGCGGCAGGCCCTGTCGATCGCCGACAAGCTGGAGCGCGAGGCCCGCCTGGGCGAGATCAAGGCGGATGTTCTCGAACGTCTCGCCGAGCGGTTCGCCGACCGGGAGCGTGAGCTGCCCGCGGCCCTGAAGGCCGTGACCAAGCAGCTCGTGCGTTCGCGGATCCTCGCAGAGGGCCTGCGCATGGACGGGCGGGGTCTGGCGGACATCCGTCAGCTGGGCGCCGAGGTGGACGTCGTTCCCCGGGTCCACGGTTCTGCCCTGTTCGAGCGGGGCGAGACCCAGATCCTGGGGGTCACGACCCTGAACATGCTCCGGATGGAGCAGATGATGGACACGCTGGCGCCCGAGACGCGCAAGCGGTACATGCACAACTACAACTTCCCCCCCTATTCGACCGGTGAGACCGGCCGGGTGGGCTCGCCCAAGCGGCGGGAGATCGGGCACGGGGCCCTCGCCGAGCGCGCGCTGCTGCCGGTGCTGCCCACGCGCGAGGACTTCCCGTACGCGATCCGCCAGGTGTCCGAGGCCCTGAGTTCCAACGGGTCGACGTCGATGGGTTCGGTGTGCGCCTCGACGCTGTCGCTGCTCAACGCGGGCGTCCCGCTGCGGGCCCCGGTCGCGGGGATCGCGATGGGCCTGGTGTCCGACGAGGTGGACGGCAGCACGCAGTACGCGGCCCTCACCGACATCCTGGGGGCGGAGGACGCCTTCGGCGACATGGACTTCGAGGTCGCGGGGACCAGCGAGTTCGTGACCGCGATCCAGCTGGACACCAAACTGAACGGGATCCCGGCCTCGGTGCTGGCCTCTGCGCTCAAACAGGCCCGGGACGCGCGGTTGCACATCCTGGGGGTCATGTCCGAGGCCATCGAGGGCCCGGACGAGATGTCCCCGAACGCCCCGCGGGTGATCACGGTCAAGGTGCCCGTCGACAAGATCGGTGAGGTCATCGGCCCCAAGGGCAAGATGATCAACCAGATCCAGGACGACACCGGCGCCGACATCAGCATCGAGGACGACGGCACGGTGTACATCGGTGCGACCGACGGCCCGTCGGCCGAGGCCGCGCGGGCGGCGGTCAACGCGATCGCCAACCCGACGATGCCGGAGGTCGGCGAGCGCTACATGGGCACCGTGGTCAAGACCACGACCTTCGGTGCTTTCGTGTCGCTGCTGCCGGGCAAGGACGGCCTGCTGCACATCTCCCAGATCCGCAAGATGGTCGGGGGCAAGCGGGTCGAGAACGTCGAGGACGTCCTGCCCGTGGGGCAGAAGGTCCAGGTCCAGATCGCCGAGATCGACCCGCGCGGGAAGCTGTCCCTCGTGCCGGTGCTCGCCGACGACGAGAACGCCGGGGAAGAAGGCGCAGCCCTCGCCGGGGCCGAGCCCGGGGCAGGCGCGTGAGCACGGGCTCCGTTCCGCTTCCACTGGTCCCCGCCGGATCGGACGACCTCACGGTCGACGTCTCCGGCGGGGCCGTGGTCCGGCGCACCGTGCTGCCCGGGGGGATCCGGGTCCTGTCGGAGTGCATGCCCGGTCTGAGGTCGGCCACGGTCGGCTGCTGGGTGGGGGTGGGTTCCCGGGACGAGGGCGCCGGCCGCTTCGGGTCGACGCACTTCCTGGAGCACCTGCTGTTCAAGGGCACCTCGCGGCGTTCGGCCATGGACATCGCCTCGGCCTTCGACGAGGTCGGGGGCGAGGCCAACGCGGTAACGGGCAAGGAACACACCTGCTACTTCGCACGGGTCCTCGACGAGGACCTGTCCCTGGCCACGGACGTGCTCTGCGACATGGTCACGTCGGCCCGGTTGGACGTCGAGGACGTCGAGAGCGAACGAGGGGTCATCCTCGAGGAACTCGCGATGAACGACGACGACCCCTCGGACGTCGTGCACGAGCGTTTCGTGGAACTGGTCCTGGGGGGCAACCCGTTGGGTCGTCCGATCGGGGGCACCCCGCAGACGATCGCCGCCGTGGGGCGGGGGGACATCGCCGACCACTACGCCGAGCACTACCTGTCGCCGACCCTCGTGGTGACGGCAGCCGGTGGGGTGGACCACGGGGCCCTGTGCCGGATGGTCCTCGACCAGGTCTCGCGGGCCGGGTGGTCGACCGCGCCCGGGGCACTGCCCTCGGCGCGTCGGCCGTGTGCCGGTTCCGGGGAGCCCGCGGCGTCGGGCCCCGGGCGCGTGCTCGTGGTGAACCGGCCCACGGAACAGGCTCACGTCATGCTGGGCGGCGTGGGACTGCGGGCCTGCGACGAGCGGCGTTACACCTTGAGCGTGCTGAACACGATCCTGGGCGGGGGTATGAGCAGCCGCCTGTTCCAGGAAATCAGGGAGAAGCGCGGTCTTGCCTACTCCGTCTACTCGTTCACCTCCGGCTATTCCGATGCCGGGTACTTCGGCCTGTACGCCGGGTGCGCCCCGGGCAAGGTCGACGAGGTTCTCGCGCTCCTGCAGGCCGAGTGGGAGCGCTTGGCGTCCGATCCGGTGCCTTCCGAGGAACTGTCCCGGGCCCACGGGCAACTGTGCGGGGGCCTGGTGCTGGGGCTGGAGGACTCCGGTTCGCGGATGTCGCGGTTGGGTCGTGCGGAACTGGTGTTCGGGGAGTTCGTGGGCCTTGACGAGTCCCTGGCCCGCATCCGGCAGGTCACGGCCGAACAGGTGCGGGAGCTGGCCGGGCACTTGGCCTCGCGGCCTCGTTCCCTGGCGGTCGTCGGCCCGTTCGAGACGGATCGTCGGTTCCCGACGGTCGGTCTGTGACAGGACCCGTCCCAACCGGGGCGCGGTCGCGACGGCTGGCGCCGTCAGAACGGTGGAACGTCCGGTCCACGGGCCGGGCCGGCAGGAGGTCGTGATGGCACTCATGAAGGTGGCCGTGTTCGGGGCCAAGGGGCGGATGGGCCGTGAGGTCGTCCGGACGGTGCAGCAGGCTCCGGACCTCCAGACCGGCCCTCTGCTGGATGTCGGGGACGGCCTGGAGGATCTGGCCCGGGCCGACGTGGCCGTCGTGTTCTCCTCTCCGGACGTCGCCCTGGAACACGCGTTGGCCTGCGTGCGCAGCGGGGTGCACGCTGTCGTCGGGACCACGGGGTGGACCCGGGAGAACCTGGACATCGTGCGGGCCGAGCTGCGGGGCGCTCCCGGGGTGGGGGTGCTCGTCGCCCCGAACTTCTCCCTGGGCGCCGTGTTGCTCATGCGTTTCGCCGAACAGGCCGCAGAGCACTTCGAGTCCGTGGAGGTGATCGAGCTGCACCACCCGGACAAGGTCGATGCCCCGAGCGGTACCGCGCAGCACACGGCGCAGCTGGTGGCCCGGGCCCGTGAGAAGGCCGGTCAGGGGCCTTCCCCCGACGCCACGGCCACGGAACTGGCGGGGGCCCGCGGTGCGCAGGTCGACGGCGTGCGGGTGCATTCCGTGCGCCTGCGGGGCCTGGTCGCCCACCAGGAGGTGCTGTTGGGCGCACCGGGGGAGACCCTGACCCTGCGCCACGACTCGTTCGACCGCGCGTGTTTCATGCCGGGGGTCCTGCTGGGGATCCGCACCGTCGGGCACCGTCCGGGGTTGACGGTGGGGCTGGAGCACTACCTGCCGGCCTGACCGGGGCCGTGCCGCTCCTGCGCGGCGGGTTCCGGCGGCTCGGGGGACGCACGAGGACGGACCGAGGGAGGACCGGGTGACCACGGGAGACACCGGGACGGAACCGGACGCGGAACCGGACGCGGAACCGGACGCGGAACCGGTCGTCGATCTCACGGGCGAGGCCGGGGCACAGCGCCCGGCGGTCTCGGCGGGTCGCGCTTCCTTCTTCCGCCGGCAGGCGGGGGCCGGCGGCGGGCAATCCCTCGCGGGGGATTCGCGGGCCGGGGACCGGCCCGATCCGGTGACGCGGCTGCGGGCCGCCTTCCGCAGCGGGACCTGGTTGGTGTTCGATCCCGGTCTGCCGGACGACGACCGCGTCCTGGACGCCGACCTGGTCGCGAAGGTCCTGCTGGCCGGGGCCGCGGGAACGTCGGGGGTCGTACCTCGCCTGCGGGTGCGGGGGGCGGTGATCCGGGGCCGCCTGGACCTGAGTTTCGCCACGGTGGCTTCTCCGGTGGAGTTCCGGGAGTGTCGGTGGGAACGCATCCCCGACCTGACAGGCGCGTACCTGCGGTCGATCAGCCTGACCGAGTGCGAGTTGCCGGGCCTGGACGGCCGTCTGCTGTCCGTCGAGGGGGATCTGAGGATCCGCCGCTGCATCGTCTCCGGTCGGCTCATGCTGGAGAACTGTCGGGTCACGGGGGCGGTGCACCTGTCGGGTTCGCGCGTGAGCAATCCGGCGGGTCGCGCCGTCGCGGCCGGGGGGATGGAGATCGGGGCCGGCCTGGTGGCCCGGGACGGGTTCAGGGTGCGGGGCACGGTGCGGATCATCGGTGCGAGGATCGCCGGTGGGGTCCAGTTGCAGGGGGCCGATCTGGCCGACCCCGGCGGCGTGGCCCTGTGCGCGGACGAACTGGTCACCTCGAGCCTGCGCTGCTCCGACGGTTTCCGCGCCGATGGGGAACTGCAGGTGCGCAACGCCGAGATCAGCGGCGAGATGACGGTCCGCCGCTCTCACCTGCACGGTCCCCGGGTGGCGATACGGGCCAGGGGACTGAGCGCCGGGGAGCTGCGTCTGGCCCCCGACACTCTCCTGGGTCTGATCGACCTGAGCCGGGCGCGGATCGGGGCGGTGCGCGACGACATCGGAGGGGGCCTGGACGTCGGGATGCGCCTGGACGGCCTGACCTACGACCATCTGCTGGTGGGCGGGTCTCCGATACCCGTTGCCCGGGGTTGTGCCTGGTTGGCCAGGGAAAAAGACCGCTACCGTCCCCACCCCTATGAACAATTGGCCGCGTACTACCGCCGCCTGGGACACGACGGGGACGCGCGCAGGGTGCTGTTGATGAAGCAGCGCCGGCGCAGGGACTCCCGGCCGTTGCCCCTGCGGATCTGCGGGTACCTGCTGGACTGGATCGTGGGGTACGGGTACCGCCCGTGGCTGGCGGGGGCGTGGATGGCGCTGCTCGTCCTGATCGGGACGGTCGTGTTCTCGACGTGGCCCCCGGTGCACGTCCCCGAGCAGCCTCTGCGGCACCTGGATCCCGTCGTCTACGCGGTGGATCTTCTGGTTCCCGTGAGCGCTTTCGGGCTTCAGGAGTCCTTCGAACCGGTGGGGGGCACCCGGTGGGTCGCGGACGCGCTCATCGTCGCGGGGTGGCTCCTGGCCACGGCCCTGGTGGCGGGCACGAGTCGGGTTCTGGGGAGGAACTGACGCGTCCCTCCCGGACCCGGGTCGTCGGTGTTCTGGGACAGGGGGCGTAGGTTCTCCTGGACCGACCCAGGACGCACCGCCCCGCGCGGGACGGCATCGCCCAGCGGGGGAACCACGCAGAGAGGACCGTCCGTGTCCCAGATCGACGACGCCCCCGAGCTCTCCGTGAGCCCGGAAGGTTCCGACCGTCCGTCCCCGACCGGGCCCGACCAGGTGGCCTTCCGCTCCGACGTCACGGTGGAACTGGTCCGCGCGAACGCCCGGGACTCGGACGTGCTGTTCGCCGCGCGGGTCTCCACCCAGGGCGAGCGCAGCCTGGAGACGGTGGACTGCGACCCGGAGGGCTCGGCCGGGCTCATTCGTTTCCTCATGCGGGACCGGCACGGCAGTCCGTTCGAGCACAATTCGCTCACCTTCTTCGTCCAGGCGCCGATCTTCGTGTTCCGGGAGTTCATGCGGCACCGGATCGCCAGCTACAACGAGGAGAGCGCCCGGTACCGCCGGCTGCGACCGGTGTTCTACGTCCCCGGACCCGAGCGCAAGCTGACCCAGGTGGGCAAGCCGGGGGCGTACGACATGCGCGAGGGCACCGTCGAGCAGTTCGAACTCGTACAGGAGGAGACCCGGCGGTCGTGCGAGGCGGCGTACGCGTCGTACCGGCGCATGCTCGATGCCGGGGTCGCGCGCGAGGTGGCCCGCATCGTGCTGCCGTTGAACATCTACTCCTCGATGTACGTGACGCTGAACGCGCGTTCCCTGATGAATTTCCTGTCGCTGCGCACCAAGCGATTGGATGCGCGTTTCCCGTCCTTCCCGCAGCGGGAGATCGAGATGTGCGCGGAGCGGATGGAGGAGGAGTGGGCGCGGCTCATGCCCCTGACCCACGCCGCCTTCGACGCCAACGGGCGGGTCGCTCCCTGAACGGATCCGGATATGTGACTCAGGTCACAGTAATTGGTCGGATGCAGGCTGTAACGAACCCGGGGTCAGCCCCGATGTAGAGGGTGAATCTCGGTGCTGCCCGGACCCCCGAGCGGGCGGCACCGAGATTCACATTTTTGGCGGCGCGCCGCCGTGGAGCGACCGGTCGAAGCCCCCGATCGGCAGAGCCGAAGCCACCACGTGCCGGTCGCTCTCAGAATCATGTTCTTCCCCTCGGAGCACTGGAGGGGGTCGCCTGACGGCCGCTGCCGAGGACTCCGTTCGGTCCCGTTTCGTACACGGTAGAGGCGTCGGCGGTGCCCGGAGCGTCTCGCGGTGCCCGAGGGCGCTGGTCCCCGCCGTGCGGGCGTTGGGCAACGGTACGGTTGGCCCATGCTTCCAGCCGACGCCGCCCGCCCCTTCGGTTCCGTCCTGACCGCGATGGTCACGCCGTTCGACAGCGACGGCGCCCTGGACCTCGACTCGGCCCAGTCGCTGGCCGCCCACCTCGTGGACGCCGGCCACGACGGGCTCGTGGTCTCCGGCACCACGGGGGAGTCGGCCACCACCACCGACGACGAGAAGCTGGCCCTGCTGCGAGCGGTCCTGCAGGCCGTGGGCGACCGGGCCCGCGTCGTGGCGGGCGTGGGGACCAACAACACGTCGCACAGCGTGGAACTGGCCCGTCAGGCGGCCGGGGCCGGCGCGGCCGGGCTGCTGGTCGTCACCCCGTACTACTCCAAACCGCCGAGCGCGGGGCTGGTCGAGCATTTCCGGGCGGTCGCCGACGCCACAGAACTGCCGGTCATGCTGTACGACATCCCCGGTCGTTGCGGGATCCGGATCGGCACACCGACCTTACTGCGCGTGGCAGAGCACGACCGGATCGTCGCGGTCAAGGACGCCACGGGCGACCTGTTCGCCGGCAGTCAGGTCATGGCGGCCACGGATCTGGCCTATTATTCCGGGGACGACGCTCTCAACCTCGCCTGGCTGGCGCTGGGAGCCGCCGGGGTCGTCAGCGTCACCGGGCACGTGGCCGGTGCCCAGCACGCGGACCTCGTGGCCGCTGTCGAGCGCGGCGATCTGGAGACCGCCCGCGCCCTCCACCGCAGGCTGTTGCCGCTCGTCCGGGGCCTGATGACCCGCACCCAAGGGGCGATCATGGCCAAAGCGGCCCTGCAGATGCAGGGGATCCTCCCCCACCGCACCCTGCGCCTACCACTTGTCGCCGCGACCGGCGAAGAGATCGACCTACTGCGAACCGACCTTCAGGAGGCAGAACTTCTGTGAGCCACCCGCACCCCGAACTAGGAGCGCCCGGGCCCCTGCCCGAGGCCGGTCTGCGCATCGTCCCCCTCGGCGGGCTCGGTGAGATCGGCCGGAACATGACGGTCATGGAGCACGCGGGCAAGCTGCTCGTGATCGACTGCGGGGTCCTGTTCCCCGAGGATCACCAGCCCGGGGTCGATTTGATCCTGCCGGACTTCTCCTACATCGCCGACCGCCTCGACGACATCGTCGCGGTCGTGCTCACCCACGGGCACGAGGACCACATCGGTGCCGTGCCCTACCTGCTGCGCCTGCGCGACGACCTGCCCCTGGTCGGCTCCCAGCTGACCCTGGCCCTCGTGGAGGCCAAGCTTCGCGAGCACCGGATCACGCCGCTGACCCTCGCGGTGCGCGAGGGCGACACCGAGCAACTCGGCCCCTTCGAGTGCGAGTTCCTGGCCGTCAACCACTCCATCCCCGACGCCCTGGCCCTGGCCGTGCGCACGGGCGCCGGCACGGTCCTGCACACCGGCGACTTCAAGATGGACCAGCTGCCCCTCGACGGCCGCATCACCGACCTGCGCTCCTTCGGGCGCATCGGGGAACAGGGCGTCGACTTGTTCATGGTCGACTCCACGAACGCCGACGTCCCGGGGTTCACCGTCTCCGAACGCGAGATCGCACCGGTCCTCGACGGCGTGTTCGACCGAGCCGAGCGACGCATCATCGTCGCGAGCTTCGCCTCCCACGTGCACCGGGTGCAGCAGGTCTTCGACGCCGCCCACGCCCACGGTCGGCGGGTGGCCCTCGTGGGCCGGTCGATGGTGCGCAACATGGGGGTGGCCAAGGAACTCGGCTACCTGTCCGTGCCCGACGGCCTCCTGGTCGACATCAAGGCCGTCGAGGACCTGCCCGACGACAAGATCGTGCTCATGTGCACGGGGTCGCAGGGCGAGCCCATGGCGGCCCTGTCCCGCATGGCCAACCTCGACCACAGGATCCGCAT
Organism: Actinomycetota bacterium; assembly: GCA_030837505.1. GTDB lineage: Bacteria > Actinomycetota > Actinomycetes > Actinomycetales > Kineosporiaceae > JAUPKJ01. The sequence goes on along the minus strand of JAUPKJ010000036.1, from coordinate 2,013 downwards.
CGGCAAGGGCGACACCGTGGTCCTGGCCTCCTCGCTCATCCCGGGCAACGAGAACGCCATCTACCGGGTGATCAACGGGTTGACCCGTCTGGGGGCGAACGTCGTCCACCAGGGCAACGCCAGGGTCCACGTCTCGGGGCACGCGACCTCGGGGGAACTGCTCTACTGCTACAACGTCGTGCGACCCCGCAACGTCATGCCGGTCCACGGCGAGATGCGCCACCTGGTGGCCAACGCCGAGCTCGCCGTGCGTACGGGAGTTCCCTCCGACCGCGTGGTCGTGGCGGAGGACGGCGTGGTCGTCGACCTCGTCGACGGCGTCGCCTCGATCGTCGGGGCCGTCCCCTGCGGCTACGTGTACGTCGACGGTTCCTCCGTCGGGGAGATCACCGAGGTCGAGCTCAAGGACCGCAGGATCCTGGGGGAGGAGGGGTTCATCTCGATCGTGATCGTCGTGGACTCCGCGACCGGCAAGATCGTGGCCGGACCGGAGATCCACGCGCGGGGCTTCGCCGAGGACCAGTCCGTCTTCGACCCGGTCCGCGAGAGCATCGTGCGGACCCTCGCCAAGGCCGCGGCCGACGGGGTCGGTGACACCCACCAGATGCAGCAGATGGTGCGCCGGGTCATGGGCCGATGGGTCAACGAGCACTACCGCCGCCGCCCCATGATCCTGCCGCTGGTCGTCGAGGCCTGAGGCAGCGCAGGGCCAAGCCGGGCAGAGCAGGGTCGGGCAGGGTCGGGCCGGACCGGGCCGGGCAGAGCCGTTGTATCAGCGCCGTCCCGGTGCGCTCCTCTCCACGGGAACGGAAGACCGCCGACAGTCCTGTCGGTTCTCCGCCAACGATCCCCGCCATGGCGGGGAGAGTCCCGGGACGTGTCCGGCGACGGATGGCCCGGTCGCCGGACCGGCCGGGCGTGCCTCCCCCCGACTCGCACGAGGATCTTGTAACCTCACGAGCATGGCGACCCGCACGTCATCCGGCGGCGGGCGTGCTCGGGGCGGGACTACCAGGTCCTCCGCGGCCGCCCGCACCGCCTCCGGCAGGTCCACCGGGGCCAAGGGCTCGGGCAGGGCGTCGAGTTCCACCGGATCCAAGAAGCCGGGTCGGCCGACCGCCCGCGCGTCGGCCCCCCCGCGCAAGAACAAGAAGGCCTCCCCCCGCAGACGGCGACCGGCGCGCGGCTCGGCCTGGCCCCTGCGGCTGATCCGGGGCACATGGGTCGGCACGGCGCACCTGCTGGGAGCAGGGGTGCGACGGGTCGGAGACGGCGCCAGGGACCTGGACCCGGCCCACCGCCGCGACGGACTCGGCCTGGCGCTCCTGGCCGGCAGCCTGGTCGTGGCCGCCCGGGAGTGGTGGGGCATGCCCGGGCCCTTCGCCGACGGCGTCCACACCGTCGTCGCCGGCACCGTGGGCAGCGTGGGACTGATCCTGCCGTTGGTTCTGCTGTCGTTGAGCATGCGGTTGATGAGGGACCCGCAGTCCGCCCGGGACTCCGAGAGGGTCGGAACCGGCCTGGTCCTGGTCGGGACGGCCGCGTGCGCCCTGGTGCACCTGTCCGGGGGGATCCCGGCCCCCGCCGACGGCATGGCCGGGGTACAGGACGCCGGGGGTCTGATCGGGTACCTCGTCTGCGCGCCGTTGGCCGCGGCCCTCACCCCGTGGCTCACCGTGCCGATCCTGGGGCTGCTGGCTTTCTTCGGGGTCCTGGTGACCACGGCGACCCCCGTGCACGAGATCGGTCCGAGACTGCGCGAACTCCACCGCGACCTGACCGGCGCCAGGGAACCGGGCGAGGACGAACAGGGCGGGAACCGGTCCACGGGATCCGCCCGCGCGGGATCGTCCCGTCGCCGTTCCCGCGGTCCCGCGACCGGACACGACCCCGCGACCGGGGACGGGCCTGTGACCGGGGACGAGGCCTACGAAAAGGCCGTGGAGACCTGCCCGGACTCGCGCCGGGGACCGGTGGGCCGCCGCCGACGGGCGGGCGCGCCCCGCGCCGGGG
>JAUPKJ010000297.1 GCA_030837505.1 Actinomycetota bacterium | reverse complement strand
TTCCGGCCGATTTTTGATTCGGCGGCCGAGCGGCATTCGGACGTGGTCTTCGCGACGGTGGACACCGAGGCCGAGCAGGCTCTTGCCCACCGGTACTCGGTGACGTCGATCCCCACGCTCGTGGTCTACCGGGAGGGGATTCCTGTCTTCGGCCGGCCGGGGGCGTTGTCGGCGGCGGATCTGGACGAGGTGATCCGTCAGGTGCGGGTGTTGGACATGGACCGGGCCCGGGCGCAGTACGGGGAACAGCTCGCGGCGAGCAAGCTGGAGGGGGACGGGGCCGGCTGACGTGGGGGTGGGACCTTCCCGTCCTGCGTGGCGGCCCGGCCCTCGGGGGGCGGGGCCGCCACGTGGTTCTCGGGTTCGCGTGGTGCTCAGGTGCGCGTGGTGCTCGGTTTCGCGTGGTTCTCAGAGCCGTGCGGTCCGTAGGGCCGTGAGGGCCTGCCGGGCGATTTCCCTGTCCTCGTCCGTGGGGACGACGAGGATCTGCACGGGGCTGTCGGGGCAGGCGATGGAGCGGGCCGTGTGGCGGCTGCGGTCCTGGTTGGCTTCTTCGTCCAGGAGGATCCCCAGCCGGTCGAGGCCGGTGATGCTGTCGTGGCGGACGCGGGCGGAGTTCTCTCCGACGCCTCCGGTGAAGACGATGGCGTCGACTCGGCCCAGGGCGGCGTAGTAGGCCCCGACGCAGCATCGGATCCTGTAGCAGTACACGTCGAGGGCGAGGAGGGCCTTGCTGTCCCCGGCTTCGGCTCGTTGTTCGACTTCCCGCAGGTCGCTGGCGCCGGCGACGGCCAGCAGCCCGCTCTCGGCGTTGAGGGACCGTTCGACGTGGACGGCGTCCAGGCCGGCCACGCGGGCGAGGTGCGCCGACAGGGCCGGGTCCACGTCCCCGCTGCGGGTGCCCATCATGAGTCCGCCGACGGGGGTGAGGCCCATGGTGGTGTCGATGCTGCGGCCGGCTTCGACGGCGCAGGCGCTGGCGCCGTTGCCCAGGTGCGCGATGATGAGGTTGGTCCGGTCGGGGTCGCGTCCGAGCAGGGCCGCGGCCTCCCGGGTGACCGCGGCGTAGGAACTGCCGTGGAAGCCGTACCGGCGTACGCCGTATTTTTCGCGCCACAGTTCGGGCACGGGGTAGGTGCAGGCGCGGTCGGGCAGCGTGTGGTGGAAGGCGGTGTCGAAGACCGCGACGTGGGGGACGTTCCCGAAGGCCGCCAGGGCGGTGCGGATCCCCACGAGGTTGGCGGGGTTGTGCAGGGGCGCCATGACGCTCAGCTCGTCGACGGCGGCCACGAGTTCGTCGTCGATGAGGACGGCGCCGTCGAAGCGGGTGCCGCCGTGGACGACGCGGTGTCCGACGGCGGCCAGGGGAGCCCGGTCCAGGTCTGGTCCGTGTTCGGCGAAGGCGGCGAGGACACCGGCGAGTGCTGCCGTGTGGTCGTCGAAGGGGCCTTCGTGTTCGTGCCGGGCCGTGGTGCCGTCGGCTGCGGGGACGCGGTGTTCGAGTCTGGCTGCGGGGCTGCCGATGCGTTCGACGAGGCCGGTGGCGGCCACGTGGCCGGTCGAGGGGGCGAGCAGCCGGTACTTGACCGAGGAGGAGCCGCAGTTGAGGACGAGGACCTGCGCTTCGGGGGCCGCCGGGCCGGTGGCGCTGGTTGCGCTGGTTGCCTGCCCGGTGGTGGTGTCGGCCTGGCCGGTTGCGCCGGTTGCGCTGGTTGCCTGCCCGGTGGTGTCGGAGGGGATGGGGGTTGTCACCGGTGCGGCTCCGTCTCGTGCTGGTCCATTTGTTGGGATTGGACAGCTGTGATGGCGACGGTGGTGACGATGTCTGGCACGGTTGCTCCTCGGGACAGGTCGTTGACCGGTCGTCTCAGTCCTTGCAGGACCGGGCCGACCGCTACGGCACCCGCGCAGCGCTGCACGGCTTTGTAGGTGTTGTTGCCGGTGTTGAGGTCGGGGAAGATGAAGACCGTCGCCCGGCCCGCGACGGTGCTGTCGGGCAGTTTGGTGCTGGCGACTCCGGCGTCGATGGCGGCGTCGTACTGTATGGGCCCTTCGATCTGCAGGCCGGGTTCGCGTTCTCGGACGAGGCAGGTGGCCTGCCGGACCTTGTCGACGTCGATGCCTCTGCCGGATTCGCCGGTGGAGTACGACAGCATCGCCACGCGGGGCTCGACGCCGAAGGCCGCTGCGGTGCGGGCCGACGAGATGGCGATGTCGGCGAGTTGTTCGGCGGTGGGGTCGGGGTTGACGGCGCAGTCCCCGTAGACCAGTACCCGGTCGGTGAGGCACATGAAGAAGACGCTGGAGACCACGCAGACTCCGGGGCTGGTCCGGAGGGTTTCGAAGGCCGGGCGGATGGTGTGGGCGGTGGTGTGGACGGCGCCGGAGACCATGCCGTCGGCCAGGCCGAGTCCGACCATGAGGGTGCCCGCGTAGGAGACGTCGGTGACGACGTCCAGGGCCGCGTCCTCTGTGACTCCTTTGTGGGCCCGCAGCCGGTGGTACTCGGCGGCGAGGCGGTTGCGCAGGCCGGGTTCGCGGGGGTCGACGACGTGGGCCGCACCGACGTCGACGCCGGCCCTGGCGGCGGCTCTGGCGACCTCGTCGGGGTCTCCCAGGAGGGTGATGTCGGCGATGTTCCTGGACAGGACCTGCGCGGCGGCGGTGAGGACCCGGGGTTCTGTCCCTTCGGGCAGGACGATCCTGCGTCGGTCGTTCCTGGCCCGTTCGACCAGGTCGTTTTCGAACATGAGGGGGGTGACGGCGACGCTGCGGGCCAGATCGAGTCTGTCCAGCAGCCGGGTCGTGTCCACGCAGTGGGTGAACAGGTCGATGGCGGCCTGGACTTTGCGTTCGGAGCCGTCGGTGAGGGCTCCGGAGGTGGTGACGGCGACGGTTGCGGCCTCGAAGGTGTTCAGGGAGGTGAGGGCCATGGGCAGTTGAGTGTCGAGCCCGTCCAGGAGGAGCAGGACGTTGGGTTCCGGGGGCAGCCCTCCGGTGAGCAGTACTCCGGACAGGCGGGGGAAGGTCTGTGAGCGGTGGGCTGTGAGTACTCCCACGAGCAGGTCGGCCCTGTCCCCGGGCAGTATCACGACGCTGCTTTCTGTGAGGTATTCCAGGACCCTCGGCAGGGTCATGGCGGCGACGACGAATCCTTCGGCTTCCACGTCGAGGTTCTCGTCGTTGCCGAGGATGAGTTCTGCGTCGCAGGCTTTGACGAGTTTCCTGACGGTGGGGGAGGACAGGACGGGCAGATCCGGGATGACGCAGCATCCGCCGTAGGGGGTCAGGAGCCTGCGGACGGTCTCGATGTCCTGGGCGGCGACCCGGTTGGCGACCACGCCGAGGATCTGGCAGGACTTGGCCGCCAGGTCCTGTCTGGCTATTTCCGCGCCGGCCTGGATGTCGGCGGGGGCGCGTTGGGTGCCGCTGACCACCAGGAGCACCGGGGCTCCGAGGTTGACGGCCACCTGCCCGTTGAAGGCCAGTTCCGTGGGTGCCCCGACGTCGGTGTAGTCGGTGCCGACGACGAGGACGGCGTCGTGGTCGCGTTCCAGGGCCCGGAAGCGTTCGACAATGGTGCCGATGGCGGCTTTGGGGTCGGCGTGCACGTCGTCGTAGGTCACCCCCCAGGCTGCCGTGCCGATGGTGGGTCGGGCGGCCGGGTCGGGGGCGGACCGGGCGGAATCGGTCGGGCCGGTGCCCGGTGGGGTGTCCGGTTCCGGGACCCCGACCCGGGATCCCAACAGCCTGAGCAGGGGATCGGGGCCGGTGGAGCGCACGACGGGTCGGTAGACGGCTACTCGTCCGACCCTGCGCCGGATCGCCTCCAGGACTCCCAGGGCGACGATGGACTTGCCGCTCTCCGGACCGGAGGCAGCGACATACAGTGACCTTGCCACGTAGTGGAGGCTATCCGTCGGAACATCGAGTGGCACGGCCGACAACGTGGGCTACGTCTCGTCGGCGTGGTTCGCGGGCCGGGCCGGGCCGGTCTTCGCAGGGTCCGGTGGGCTTCTCCGGGCGGGACGTGCTGCGGAATTTCCGGCCTCAACCGGTACGTTCCCCCACCAGCCGGTGCAGGAAACCGGGCAGGTCCGTGGCGGGCCCGAAGAACAGTCCCTGCGCCGTGTCGCAGCCGACGTCGGCGAGTCTGCGGGCGGTGGAGCGGTCCTCGACTCCCTCGGCGACGACGCCGAGGCCCAGTCCGTGGGCCATGGCGACCGTGTGCTGGACGATCGTGGCGGTGGGTCTGCGGTCGAGGTTGGTGACGAACACCTTGTCGAGCTTCAGGGAATCCAGGGGCAGCTCGTGCAGGTAGGCGAGGGAGGAGTACCCGGTCCCGTAGTCGTCGAGGGCCACGGTGATTCCCGAGGACCTCCACGCTCTCAGAAGGGCTGCCACTGCCGCGGGGTCGGGCAGCACGGCGTCCTCGGTGATTTCCACGCGCAGCGCGGTGGGCGGCAGACCGTGGCGGTCCAGGCAGCGTTCGACGAGTTCCGGCAGGTCCGGGTCCTGCAGGTCGTCCGCCGTGAGGTTGACGCTCACGGGGATCCGCCGGCCGCGCCACCACCGTGAGCAGGCGTCCAGGGAACTGTCGAGCACGAGAGCTGTCACGGGGCGCATGAGCCCGGTCTGGGCGGCCAGGGGCAGGAAGGTGTCGGGCAGCAGGACCCCGTCCTGGGGGTGTCTCCACCGGGCGAGCGCTTCCACGCCGACGACGGTTCCGTTGGCGAGGCTGACCTGTGGTTGCAGGAAGACTTCGAGTCCTCCGTTGGCCAGTGCTCCGCGCAGTTCGTCGATGCGGCGCAGGCGGGCCGCGTCGGGTTTGTCGCGGGCCGGGTCGTAGACCTCGATCCCGTTGCCCGTCCCCTTGGCGCGGTGGACGGCGACGGTGACCTGTCGCAGCAGATCTTCGGTGTTTTCCTGGCGCAGGGGGCAGCCGGCGATCCCGACGCTGGCTCGCACGTGGAGCCGTTGGCCGGCGACCTCGAGGGGTTCGATGAGGACCTGTCGGAGGTCCCGGGCCACTCTGATGGCGGTCTCGCGCCCGGTCCCCGGCAGGAGGACGGCGAATTCGTCGGCGCCGAGGCGGGCGAGGACCTGCCCGTCGCGCAGGGTCGTGCGGAAGCGGCGGCTGACCTCTGTGAGGACCAGGTCGCCGGCTTCGTGCCCGAGAGCTTCGTTGATCTCTTTGAATCTGTCGATGTCGGCCAGCAGGAGCCAGACTCGTTCGGGTCTGTCGGCGGGGGTCGGGGTTCTGCCGGGGGCTGTGAGCAGGCGGGCGAGTTCCTGGCGGTTGGCCAGGCCGGTGAGTTCGTCGGTGCCGGGGCTCCCCCTGCCGCTCTGCGCCCAGGGCGCCGGCGGGCCCGGCAGGCGGGCTCCGGAGCGCAGTAGGGCGGCGGAACCCACTTTCACCAGGTAGGTCCCGGTGCCGGTGACGGCGAGCAGGAGGGCGATGTCCGGTACGAGTCCTTCGATCGTCGCCAGGCCGGCGAGTGCGAGGCCGGTCAGGGCGGCGGTCCAGGGCAGCAGGACGGTGCGGGGGCCGCCGGGGGGTCGTGCGCGGCGGTCGCGGAAGGGGCTGCCCGTCGTGGCGGCGAGCGCGGCGAGCGCGATGAGGGCGTGTCCGGTGAGGGGGAGCAGTCGGAGTGCCCAGAGGTGGGTGGGGTCGGGGTGTTCCGTCAGTTGCAGTACGACCATTTCGCCGGTGGAGACGAGGGTGACTCCTGCGACGAGGCGGGTCATGACGGGGCCGAGGGGGGTTCCGGTGAGGGTGAGGACGGCGACGACGGAGGCGATGAGGAGGGCGCAGCTGAGTGGGGGGACGGTGTCCCAGGGGGTGTTTCCGGGGCTGGTCCGTAGGGCGACGGTGAGGCTGGCGGCGGCGGCGCAGGATCCGGTGACGGCAGCGTCCCACCAGGCGCTGCGCAGCCAGCGGGGGGTGCTGTCGCGGGCGAGGAGCCAGATGGCGGCCAGGAGCAGGGGCCCGTGCACGAGGGCTGCTGTCAGGGGGAGGATTTTTTCGGCGCGGTCGGGGCCGAGTCCGAGCAGGGCCGTGGGCTGCAGGACGGCGCAGATCGTGTGGGAGAGGGCCAGGAGGGTCCAGCCGGTCAGGGCGGGGGGCCTGTCGTTGTTCCGTCGGGCGGCGCGGGCGCACAGCAGGCCGGTGAACAGTTGGAGGGCCGCTCCGGTGAGGGTGGCGAGGGGTCGGTCGGGGTCGGTCCGTCCGCTGCCGGTCGGCAGGCTGCCGCCGGTCAGCAGGCTGAGGGCGCAGGTCGCGAGCAGGGCCGGCACGGTGAGGCGCAGGGTGCGCTCGGCGGGGCTCGGGGTGTTGCGGGGGGCGCGCGGGGATGGGCCGGACGGGCGCGGGGCGGGGTCGGTCGGGCGCAGGGCGAAGCCGGACAGGAGGTTCCTGGCGGCGGTGAGGCCGCGCGCGGTCCGGCCTGTCCGCATGGGTCAGTCGCCTCTCGGCGGGCGGGTGGGGTTCGCTCGCCACATGTCGGGCCAGGTGATGCCGAGTTCTGCCAGGAGGGTGCGCAGCAGCGGCAGGGAGACGCCGACGACGCAGTGGTGGTCGCCGTCGATCCGGTCGATGAAGGCCCCTCCGAGGCCGTCGATGGTGAAGGCCCCGGCGACGTGCAGGGGTTCCCCGGTGGCGACATAGGCGTCGATCTCGTGGTCGGTGAGGTGCGCGAAGTGCACGGTGGTGGCTCCGACGGCTCCGGTGCTGCCGCCGGAGCCGTCGGGGCGCAGGTCCACGAGCCAGTGGCCGGTGTGGAGGGTGCCGTGTCGGCCTCGGATGTTCTGCCAGTGTTCTGTGGCTTCGGCCGGGCCGGCGGGTTTGCCGTGGGTCCGGCCGTCGATCTCCAGCACGGAGTCGCAGCCCAGGACGATGGTGTGTTCTGGCAGGTCGTCCCGTGCCGCGACGTGTTCGGCTTTGGCCCGGGCGAGGACCAGGGCGACGTCCTGCGGGTCGGTGACGCCGTAGTGGGCGGTGACGGCCTCCTCGTCGACGGCAGAGACGGTCACGACGGGGTCGAGGCCGGCGGCGAGGAGGGTCGCCTTGCGTGCTGGGGAGGCCGAGGCGAGAACGAGGGTGGGCACGCCCGGGAGGCTACAGGTCCTGCAGAAGAGTTTTCCTCAGGACGTCGAGTCCGACGGCGCCCAGGCCGAGGGCACGGGTGTGGAAACTGCGCAGGTCGAAGTCGGGGCCTTCGGCTGCCCGCAGTTCGTCGCGCAGTTGTGTCCACAGGCGTTCGCCGACCTTGTAGGAGATGGCCTGGCCGGGCCATCCCAGGTAGCGGTCGAGTTCGAAGCGCAGGCTGGGTTCTGGGGCGCTGGTGTGGGCGCGCAGGAAGGCCCAGGCGCGGTGGGCGTCCCAGGTTCCGCCGCCGACTTCCTCGGGGGCGGGCAGGGCGCAGTGGACCCCGATGTCCACGATCACTCTGCAGGCGCGCAGGGCCTGGGCGTCGAGCATGCCCATGAGGTCTCCGGGGTCCTGCAGGAAGCCGAGTTCCTCCATGAGCCGTTCGGCGTACAGGGCCCAGCCCTCGCCGTAGCCGCTGACCCAGCAGCCGACCCGGCGCCAGCGGTTCAGGTTCTCGCGGCGGTGGAGGACTCCGGCGAGCTGCAGGTGGTGTCCGGGGACTCCCTCGTGGTAGATGGTCGAGGTTTCTCTCCAGGTGGAGAAGGTGGTGGTGCCGTCGGGGACGGACCACCACATTTGGCCGGGGCGGGCGAAGTCCTCCGAGGGCGGGGTGTAGTAGACGACCCCTGAGGTGGTGGGGGCGATGCGGCAGCGCAGGTCCCGGAGGGGTTCGGGGATGTCGAAGTGGGTGTCGGCCAGGCCGGCCACGGCGGCGTCGGAGACCTGTTGCATCCAGTCGCGGAAGGCCACGGGGTTCGTGAGGCTGCGGGCGGGGTCGGCGTCGAGGGTCGCCACGGCGGTCTTCACGGCGTTCTTGCCGACGGCGGCGGGGTCGATCCTGCGGGCGACGTCGGCCATCTGTTGTTCGATGCGGTTGAGTTCTTCGTAGGCCCAGTCGTAGGTGGTCTGCAGGTCGATCTCTGCGCCGAGGAAGTAGCGGGTGTGCAGGGGGTACAGTTCCCGCCCGACGGCGTCGTCCTGTCGGGACAGGGGGAGGACCTCGTCGGTCAGCCAGTCCGCGAGCTGCCCGTGGGCGTTGGCGGCGGCGGTTCCACCGGTCCGCAGGTGGGACAGCAGTTGTTCGGTGGGCAGGCCGGTGCCGGTCGCGCGCGTGACGGTTTCGGCGTAGAAGCCGTCGGCCGCCGCGAATTCACGGCATTGTCCGGCCAGGATCCGTACTTGGCGGGCTGCCGGGCGCCAGCCGTCGTCGAGGGCTCGTTGCAGGCTCGTCCGGTAGCCGGCCAGGGTCTTCCCCAGGTGGGGCAGGCGGGCGGCGATCGATTCCCATCCGGCGGCGGTGT
>JAUPKJ010000035.1 GCA_030837505.1 Actinomycetota bacterium | reverse complement strand
GGTGCTCGGGCCACGCAGAGCCCGGAAGAGGATCATGGTGCAACGGAGGAGATTTCAACTTCCGCTGACCGAGCCGTTCCGAACACGGTGAACGATCGAGGTGACCAGGGTCGGCGCTCCACGGACGGAGCGCCGGCCCTGGTGCGTCCGCAAGGACACGCGTGCGGCGGACGGGTGATTGGCGCCGGGAATCCGCCGGTTCACCTGTTCGGGCGATCTGGCAACCCCGGGCCGACTGCCGAGTGACAGACAGGAGGGTTCTGCCTCAGCTCGGCCGCGGAAGGGGACAGCTCAGTGGGTTCCGAGAAGTACCGCCTGGTGACCCGCAGCGACTTCGACGGGCTGATGTGCGCTGTCCTGCTCCGATCCCTGGACCTCATCGAGGGGATCACCTTCGTCCACCCCAAGGACGTTCAGGATGGCAAAGTCGAGATCACGAACCAGGACATCCTGACGAACCTCCCTCATTCGCCGTACGCAAAACTGGTGTTCGACCATCACCACAGCGAGACACTGCGCACGAGCAGCAACGCCATGAACCACGTGATCATCCCGAACGCGCCCTCGGCAGCGCGTGTCGTCTACGAGTACTACGGGGGGAAGCTGACCTTCGATCAGATCCCCACAGAGGCCATGGAGGCTGTCGACCAGGCGGACTCCGCGAACTACCAGCTGGAGGACATCCTGCGTCCTCGACGCTGGGCGCTGCTGAACTTCGTCATGGACAGCAGGACGGGATTGGGACGGTTCCGGCACTTCCGGATCTCCAACTACCAACTCATGATGCAACTGATCGACGAGGTGCTCCGGCACGAGGGCGTGGACCAGATCCTGCAGGACCCGGACGTCGTGGAGAGGATCGAGCTGTATCAGGAGCAGCAGGAGCTGTTCGTGGAACAGTTGCGGCGGATCACCACTGTCCATGGCGACATCGTGGTCGTGGACCTGCGGGGCGAGGAGGTGATCTACGCGGGGAACCGGTTCATGGTCTATGCGCTCTACCCGGAGTGCCGGGTCTCCGCGCACGTCATCTGGGGTAAGCAGAAGCAGAACACCGTGATCGCAGTGGGGAAGTCGATCCTGGACCGGACCTCGCCGGTCGACATCGGGGCCCTCATGCTCCGGTACGGGGGCGGGGGGCACAAGAACGCCGGAACGTGTCAGATCGCCCACGAGGACAGCGAGAAGGTGCTGGCAAAGATCATCGACACGGTGAACGAAGAGGCCGAGATGTCGCGCGCCGCGCCCACCACGCACGCCAAGGGGCCTCACACCTTCCCCCGCTGGTGACCCCTTCGTCCCCCCCAGGCGGGCGCGGGCGGGAGAAAGCGCCTTCCGATCGTCCTGGCCACAGGTGGCGAGAACCAGAAGGCGCTTTCCATGTCAGATCATTGCCGGCCGTCCGGCGACGGTCGGGTCAGCTGCACTGCTTCCACGAGAAGTGGTAGGTGGTCGACGCGCTGGCGTCGGTGGAGTCCATCGTGATGAAGCTGGTCGTCTTGGTGGTGTCCGAGGAACCGCCGTAGACGCGCAGCTCGGTGTTGATGTTGAGGTTCCGCTGCTCGCCGCACGGGGCATAGGCGATGTCGGGGTACTCGGTCTGGTCCGTCGTCATCCAGTCGTCGACGAAGGGGCCCTTGAAGCTGTGGGTCGCGTAGGTGGTGGCCGATTCACCCATGAAGTAGTAGTTGGCGCGCTGCATCGCGGTCGCGCCCTTCTCCAACATGGCGAAGCCACGGTAGTCGGCCTTGGCGATCGCGTACGTGAATCCCTGCGGGACATTGATCCGGAGACTGAGCTGGCAGTTCTTCCTGAAATCGATCGCGGATGATCCGACGCCGGTCTGCGCCAAGTAGTCGCTGTAGGTGACGGTGAAGGCGGTGTTGTCGGCGTTCATCGCGACCGCTGTCGTCCCGCTGGGGCAGCCGGAGCCGTTGACAGTGTTCAGGCCGATTGTGATCTTGTCTTTCGGGGGAGTGCTTGTGGTTGCATCGGCTGCCGTCATCGGCATCACCAGGGAAGCCGCAAGTGCTCCGATTGCCATCGCGTTAAACATGAGGTCCCTCCGAATGGGTTCGAATTTGTTTGATCGCGACGAGATGCTAACGGCGTCGCTTTGCCACAGTCAAGGCCGATTCGTCCGCCGGGGGCATCTCCTTCGGAAGCAATTCGGCCGTGGTGGATCGACACGACCGGGATTCGTTTTCGCATACTCACGGTCATGTCTCTCTCACGGTCGTGTCTCTCGCTCTGTGACGCCGACGATCGTTACCGCCGTCGCGTGTGGTTCTTCACTTCTTGACGCCTTCGGTCCCGAGCCTCCGCGAGCCGTACCGTGTATGGGAACCGTACCCGTGGCCGGCGCTCCGTGCTATCTCTTCCGGGAATCCGCGCAAAACGGATCGGAGACCGGATCAATCTCTTCGAGGTGGATCTGTCGAAAGGCGGTGCGGAACGCAGTTCCTTCCTGACGTTCGGTCACATCTGCGGTCCACGGACATGCTCGGGTCCTCGGGAGAACGTCGTGCGAGCCGGGGTGTTCCCCGGTCCTGTGCGGGGATAAGGAATGCGGGTGTTCTCGGAAGATGTGTTGTCCCGGCCCGGGGGCGCTCCGGAGGCGTGGCTGCCGTCCTCCGGCGCCCGGGAGGCGGGGGCGGGCTCTGTCCGTGAAACAGAGCACGGGCCGAGACCGCCGGAGCTGAGGTATCGTCATAAGTACGGACATCAGGATGACCGACTGGGCCTGGAAGTTACGATCTGTCCCCCTCCCTGAGGGCTTGAAGCACCCGATTCGTGGGGCAGGAGATGCTGGCGCCCGTAAGGGACCGGCAGTGAGGGGCGAGGCTGATCCGCGATGGGCCTCCGATTCTGGAAGATACATTTTCGAGGACCCTCCTCCCTGTGGATCAGGACCGTTCGGCGTCTCGGTCGTGGAAGCGGTGACGACCCGACCGAATAAATGTCACTCACTTTTTCGGAATCTTGACGGATGATGTCGTCCACGGTGCCCCACGGGTGGGGTATCCGCATTTCTCCCCGTCTCCGGGGCACTGGAGGTCTTCCTCCCCGCCGCTGAGGGGACCGGTGGGGGGACGTTCCGACACGGGGTCCGGGAATTCTCGGAGAGCGACGGAAGCCCCTTGCCTGTCCAGGGGGCGCGGAGTGCTCCTCGTCCCGGGAGGTACCCCGGCCGGCCGGACGACAGGGAGCACCCCGGCCTACTGCTCTGAGGGGGGGTGTGGCGGCCCGGGAGGGCCGCCACAGGGGGGTTCTACTTACATTCCTTCCACGCAAAGTGGTACGTGGTCGACAGAGAGGTGTCGGTGGAGTCCATCGTGATGAAGTTCGTCACGCTGGGGGTCGAGGTGCCGGCGCTGGCCCGCAGCTCGGTGTTGATGTTGAGGTTCCGCTGCTCACCGCAGGGCAGGTAGCTCAGGGCGGGGTAATCGACGATGTCGGTGGTCTGCCAGTCGTCGTCCAACGGGCCCTTGAAGTTGTGCACTGAGTAAGCGGTCGTTGACAGTCCGCCGAAGTAGTAGTTGGCGCGCTGGATCGCGGAGGCGCCCTTCGCGAGGAAGGCGTAGCCGCGGTAGTCGGTCTGGCTGATCGCGTAGGTGAATCCGTTGGGCACGTGGACGCGGAGGTTCAGCTGGCAGTTCTTGCGCGATTCGATCGAGTTGACCCCGCCACCGGCCTGGGCGAGGAAATCGCTGTAGGTCACGGTGAAAGCCGTGTTGTCGAGGTTCACGGCGACCTTGGCTGTTCCTTCCTTGCAGCCGGAGCCGTTCACCGTGACGAGTTCGATGACAATTTTGTCGCCAGGCGGCGTGACTGTGGGCGGAGTGGCGTCCGGCAGAGGCACGAACATCGATAGAGCCAAACTGCCAATGGCCATCACTTTAAGCATGAAGTTCCCTCCGAATCATCATGAATGGGCTGACCGCGACGAGATGCTAACGTTATCTCTTTGTCCTGGTCAAGGATGGTATGTCCGGCTGATTCCGTGGACCCCGCGGATACCTGGGTCAACGGGTGGATCAGATCTCGGGGATTCCTGTCCGCAGTCGCGCGGACACTCGACGAATGCTCGGTCCAGGACCTTCTCGTCATACCACGGCACGGTTGATCGATCGGCAAGCATGAGGACGGGAAGAGTCGTCGGCATGCAAATACCATCACGTCCCTGCGAACAGTGGGACGACGTGGAAAGTGTAGAGCGCAGGGCTCGCGGATGTCGTGGAACCGGGATCTCGGGGAATCTTCATGAAAGGTCCGGGCGCTGCGGGGAAGGATCTCTCTCCCGGAGGCGGACAGGCAGATCGGTATTGATTCGGCTGTTTCCCGATTCCTGTTCCTGTTTCGCCGATCGGAGCTGCCCGAGGGAATGCCCCCCGATACGGAACGCGGTTGCTCGAACTCGCTCCGGTGTCCTGCCGGGAGCGATCCTTTTCATGTTTGTCCGTACGCGGCGGGGAACCCGGGGTTGAAAGCTACGCGTCCAGGGCACCGCCGAGCGGTGGGAGGGCTGATCCGCCCGGTAGTCCGGGAGGGCTCAGGACCTACCCCGGGGAAAAGTTGCGCAAAAAAACATTGCACGCAGGGAAAGGTGCAGAATGGGGCAAAATGCATTTGGAGAATCCGGAACGGACCCGTTCGAATGTCCGGATTCGGTGTGCCCGGCGAGCTGAACGGGCTCCGGGACGAGTGCCGGGACGAGCGCCGGGCTCGGCCTGTGGCTTCTCGGATCCGTGGGGAAGTTTCTCGTCCGACGTGGTTTCCCGACGGGAGGGACGGGCGGGCGTGGGTCCGGACGCTCAGCGGCAGGTGCAGCGATTCTCCGGGGGGACCGGAGCCAAGGCCTCCTCGACATGCCTGCCGCAGCCGGTCCAGGTGATCTTCTTGCAGGTGGGGCACGCGACCGTGCTGCACATGTCGGACTCTCCTCACAGTGTCGGAAAGGATCCCCGAAGGGGGGATCTCACTGGTGAGTATACCCCAGGGGGTATGCGTGGGCAGTGTGGCCGGTCAGGGCAGGCGGCCGGCTCCGAGAGCCGTCACCTGCTCCGTGAGCAGGCTCCGGAACGCGGTGTCCTCCGGAAGCTCCGCCCCGAAGATCTCCGGGATCCCCAGCAGCCCCTCGACCAGACGGCGGGGGGTGGATCCGGCCGTCGCCACCGAACACAGCCGGTCCCGGAGAGGGTCCTGCAGGGGCAGGGACAAACCGCCCGGGGCACTCTGCCCGGCAGCAGCCCTCGCCACGTAGACCATCCAGGCCGACACCCCGAGTGCCGCCCGCAGTGGTTTCTCTCCCGCCGCCAAGCGTTCTGAAATGATCCCCAGCAGCCGTAGGGGCAGCTTCTGCGAGCCGTCCATGGCGATCTGGGTCGTCCTGTGCCTCAGAGCGGGATCGGCGAAACGTTCCATCACCTGTTCGCAGTAGTCGGCCACGTCCAGGCCCTCGGGCACCCGCAGCGTCGCAGCTGCGTCCTGGGACATCAGTTCGCGGGCGACCCTCTCCAGCTCGGGGTCTGCCACGGCCCGGGCCACGGTCTCGTACCCCCTGAGGGCACCCAGGTAGGCCAGCGTCGAGTGGGTCGCGTTCAACAGACGCAGTTTCACGGCCTCCCACGGCGCCACGTCGCCGACCAGGAGGGCACCCGCGAGTTCCCAGGAGGGGCGGGCCCCGGCGAAGGAGTCCTCGATCACCCATTGCCGGAAGGGCTCGGCAACGACGACCCCTTCGTCCTGGACCCCGAGCAACTCGCAGACCGTCCGGCGGTCCTGCTCGGTCGTGGCGGGCACGATCCGGTCGACCACGGTGGAGGGAAAGCTCACCCGGTCGTCCACCCACCGTGCGAGATCTTCCCTCGCCGCCGTCCCGCCCGGACCCGAAGCCGAACAGAAGTCCAATACCAGTCGGCGCAGGATCCGGCCGTTGGCCGTGAGGTTGTCGCAGCAGACGACGCTCAGGGGCTCTCCCCCCGCCCTCAGCCGCTGTTCGAGCCCGGCCACCAGCAAACCGACGACGCTGCGCGGCCCCGCCGGATCCCGCCCCAGATCGGCGTGCACCACCGGATCGTCAAGATCCAGTCCACCGTCGGCGCCCCGCCGGTATCCCTTCTCCGTGACCGTCAGGGTCACGACGTGCACCGCCGGGTCGGCGATCCGTTCGGGGACGGCGTTCGGGTCGGCCTTCGCGAACAGAACCTCCCTCACCGAGCCGACGACCCGGGCCGTGCGGGCCCCCGCCCCCTGCTGCAACACGGTGTACAGGCAGTCCTGGGGCTCCAGTTGCTCCACGACGGAGGCCGACCGCAGGGTGACCCCGCAGATTCCCCAGCAGCCCTCCCCCGTGAGCGCCGCGGCGTCCTCGGTGAACACTGCCTGGTGGGCGCGGTGGAAGGCCCCGATCCCCAGATGCACGATTCCCGTGCGGTCCGGACGCCGGGCCGGCAGGGCCACGTCCGGGCCCGCGATCACTTCGGCGAGACGGGCCGAGGTCAGACGAGGGCCGGGACGACCGTTCACAACACCGCTCCGAGCTGCCACGGGACCAGTTCCTCTCCGTCGAGACCGATGTTCTCCCCGCTGGAGCGTCGGCCGGTGGCGGTCCGGAGCATCAGGTCGTACAAGCGTCTGCCCCAGGGGAGTACCCCGTCGCCGTCCGTGACGATCCCGGAACAGTCCAGGTCGATGTCGTGTGCCAACCGTCGGGCCGTCGCCTTGTTCGAGACGATTTTCACGGTGGGGACCATCCGGCTGCTGAGCACGGTGCCTCTCCCTGTCGTGAAACAGATCAGGGTGGCGCCACCGGCGACGAGCCCGGTGAGGGACACCGGGTCGTAGCCGGGCGTGTCCATGAAGACCAGCCCTGTGCGGGGGATCTGCTCCGCGTAGTCGAGCACTGCCGTCAGAGGTGCCCGGCCCGCCTTGGAGACCGCGCCGAGGGACTTCTCCCGGATCGTGGTGATCCCACCGGCGTGGTTCCCCGGGGAGGGGTTGGCCTCCAGGGCTACGCCGTTGTCCGCGGTGTACTGCCGCCACCACTCCACGCGTTCCAGCAGGGCGGCCGCGACGTGGGGGGTCAGGGACCTTGCGGCCAGGAGATGTTCGGCACCGAAGATCTCGGGGGTCTCGGCCAGCACAGCCGTTCCCCCGGCCGCCACCAGCAGATCCACGGCAGAGCCGAGGACCGGATTCGCACTCACCCCGGACCAGGCGTCCGAACCCCCGCACTGCAGTCCGACGACCAGATGTTCGACCCCGGCCGGGACCCTCACGACGTCGCCGATCGAGCGGGCCAGTTCGTGGACCAGCCTTTCGCCGGCCTCGACCGAGGCCGACGAACCGCCGGAGTCCTGGATCGTCAGGCCGGCGGCCGGGGGGCCCTGCGACCGGTCCAGCTCCGCCAGCAGGCCGTGGACGGCGTTCACCTCACAGCCGAGCCCGACCAGCAGCAGGCCGCCCACATTGGGGTTGCGCGCGTACCCCAGGAGAGTTCTGCGCAGGACCTCCCACCCCCGGCCGTGGGAGGCCGTGCCGCAGCCCCCCGGATGGGTGAGGGGGACGACGGCGTCCACGCCCTCGGGCAGCCTCGACGCGCAACGGGCCGCCACGGCGCGCACAACGGACGTCGCGCAGCTGACGCTGCCCATCACCGCGATGACGTTCCGGGTCGCGAACCGGCCGTCGGCCCGGGGAATCCCCAGGAAGGTCCGAGGCAGGTCCGCCGCGGGCCGTGGCAGAGGCGGCGGCGGGACCCAGGGCCCGGGCGCGGCCGGACGCCGGGCCCGCCCCTCACCGGGTGACGCCAGATTGTGACTGTGGACGTGTTCCCCGGTGCGGATCGGTCGGGTGGCCTGCCCGATCACCTGTCCGTACTTGCGTACGAGGTCTCCGGCCGCCAGGTTCCTGACCGCGACCTTGTGACCGGCCGGGACTTTCCCCCCGCTCCCGTCGGGCAGGTCCCGAACGGCGACGGCCACATCGTCACCGGGATGCAGACGGACGAGATTCGTCGGCCCACGGGCCGTCATCGAGGGGCCTTCCCCGCAGGCCCACCCCGAGCCAGCAGCCGGGTCTCCTCCAGGGAGGGGAGGTGTCCCGTGCCCCCCGCTCCCGCCAAGGACAGTGCTGCCGCAGCACTGCCGAGACGGACGGCCTCCGGCAGATCGTCCCCCAGGGCCCAACGGGCCGAGACCGCGCCGGCCAGAACGTCCCCCGCTCCGGTCTGGTCAACCACTGCGGGCGGTGTACAGGCGGGAATTCGTACAGGCCCAGGACCCGTGTCCAGTACGACGCCCTCCGATCCACAGGTCACCGCGACAGCTCCGGCCCCCAGGCCGAGCACGGCCGCCGCAGCTTCCGCCGGGGTCCGCAGCGCTCCGGTCGCCGGCACGGGCGCCAGGAGAGCCGAGATCTCTCCCGGCCAGGAGGGCGTCACCAGGGCGGCCCGGGGGGCCAGGAGCCTGAGCCCCTCGGCAGCGCGCCCTGCGGAGATCAGGGCAGGGCGCCAGTTGGGGTCGTAGACGAAGCGGCGGGCCAGCCGGGACGCCTCCAGGACGGCCGCGGCAGCCGAGTCGGAGATCGCACAGGCGATACCACTGGCCAGCACCACCCCGGCCCGTTCGAGGACAGGCCGCGGCAGGTCTCCGGGACACAGTTGCGAGCCCACGCTGCCCGAGCGGGCATAGAAGAAGCTGAGGGTCCCGCTCGGATCCGCCCGCTGCAGGTAGATCCCGTGCTGGCCGGGAAATCGACGAATCAGGTCCGTGCACACCCCGAGGTCGGAGATCTTCGCGACGATCCGATCACCCAATTCGTCGTCGGGGACCCGTGCCAGCAGCCCCGTACGAGCCCCGGCCGCGGCTGCGGCGGCCGCCGCGTTGAGGGCGTCGCCCGAGAACCCCAGCCGAACGGTGGCGCCGTCCTCCCACGGACCGTCCGACGACAGTTCGACCAGGACCTCCCCGAGTACGAGGACGTCGTACTGCTCACGATCCCCCGGACCGTTCACCACGGGTGGACCGTCCCGTCCTCCAGACGGTTGGTGGGCAACTGGGCCGCCCGGTACGGGTACCGGGCCGCGGCCTCCAGATCCAGTTCGACCCCCAGTCCGGGAGCTTCGCCCGGGTGGAGACAGCCTTCCTCGAACCGATAGGTGTGGGGGAACACCGCGTCGGTCTCGTCGGTGTGCCGCATGTACTCCTGCAGACCGAAGTTCGGGATCGACAGGTCGACGTGCAGGGCCGCTGCCATGGCCACGGGGGACAGATCCGTCGCCCCGTGCGAACCACTGCGCACGTGGTGCAGGGCCGCCAGGTCGAAGATCCTGCGCAGGTGGCTGATCCCCCCGGCGTGCACGACCGTCGTCCGGATGTAGTCGATCAGCTGTTCCCGGATCAGCTGGTGGCAGTCCCAGATGCTGGAGAAGACCTCCCCGACGGCGATCGGAACGGTGGTGTGCTGGCGGAGGAGCCGGAAGCCCTCCTGGAGGTCGGCGGGCACCGGGTCCTCCAACCAGGTCAGGCCGTACGGCTCCAGGGCCTTGCCCAACCGGGCCGCTTCGATCGGCGTGAGCCGGTGATGCACGTCGTGCAACAGACGCAGCTCGGGCCCGAACTCCTCGCGGACCCGGCCGATCGCGTTCGGTACGAAGGACAGATACCGCTGGGTGCTCCACGTCGCCTGCGTGGGAGAAGCCGCGTCGGCCGGTTCGTAGAAGAGCTTGTCCCGGCTGACCCCGTAAGAGTGTTCGATCCCGGGGACGGCGACCTGCACCCGCACAGCGCGGTAGCCCAGGTCCCGGAAACGTGCCACCTGCTCCAGGAGCTCGTCGACGTCGTCGCCGTTGGCGTGGCCGTAGACGGTGACCCCGTCCCGGCAGGCCCCACCGAGCAACTGGTACACGGGCAGTCCTGCGACCTTCCCCTTGATGTCCCACAGGGCCGTGTCCACGGCCGCGATCGCCGTCATGGTCACGGGGCCGCGGCGCCAGTAGGCCCCTTGGAACAAGTACTGCCAGGTGTCCTCGATCCGGGAGGCGTCCCGGCCCACGAGAACGGGTGCGACGTGTTCGGACAGGTAGGCGGCGACCGCGAGCTCCCGGCCGTTGAGGGTGGCGTCCCCCAGCCCGGTCACGCCGTCCTCGGTAGTGATTTTCAAAGTGACGAAGTTGCGACCGGGACAGGTGACGACGACCTCGGCCTGCGCGATCCTCATGCGGACACCAGCTCCTCGATCCGTTCCAGGTTGTTCCCGACGAGCAGGTCGGTGCCGACCCCGACGGCGGCCGCACCGGCCTCGAACCATGGGCGCAGCTGTGTCAGACGGATCCCTCCCGTGGGCACGATCGTCGCGCCGGGCAGGACCTGCAGGACACTGCGCAGGTGGGCGGGCCCCAGGGTCGAGGCGGGGAAGAGTTTGGCCGGCCCCCGGGCCGTCGCAGCGGCCAGCTCGCCCACGGAGAAGCACCCCTCCAGGAAGGTGACCCCCCCGGCCTGCGCCACCTCGCGGACCTCAGGCACCGGATAGGGGCTGACCAGGAAGGACGCCCCGGCGTCCAGCGCGCGCCGCGCATCGTCGGCCCCGGTGACCGTCCCGACCCCGATCACGGCGCCGGACCGTCCCCTCTCCGACACGTGCGACACCGCCAGGTCCCACCCGGGGGTCGTGCAGGTCAGCTCCACGACCCGCAGCCCGCCGTCCAGGACCCGGCGTGCGGCCTCGACGGCCCGGACCTGCGAATCCAGGCGGAGCACCGGCAACACCCGCTGATCGCAGATCGCCCGCAGCACCTCGACGGAGTCCATGGCTACTGCTCCTCCTTGACCCGGGCCACCAGCTGGGTGGGGTTGACGAACCTCAGAGCGATCACGAGCAGGACCAGCATCATCGACGTGTAGATGACGGCCATCGCGTCCACGGACTGCTGGGCCCGGATCCCTGCGGCGGACATCGAGTAGTACAGAGCCACGACAAGGGTCTGTGAATCCGGTCCCGCCGTCAGGAAGGTCAGTTCGAACATGGCGACGGTCCGCACCAGTACGAGGATCCCGGCCGCGAGGATGCCCGGGAGCAGCAGCGGGGCAAGGATTCGCGTGAACGTCGCGGTCAGCCCCGCCCCGCACATACGCGCGGCGTCCTCGATCCTGCGATCGACCTGTTCGACGAACGGCGTCATCGTGAGGATCACGAACGGCACCGACGGCACCAGGTTCGCCAGCACGACCCCGGTCATGGTTCCCGCCAACTCGTACTTGTAGAGCACCGTCGCCAGCGGGATCCCATAGGTGATGGGCGGCATCATGATCGGCAACAGGAAGGCGAAGAACACCAGCGACTTGCCGGGGAAGGACCTCCGCGCCAGCACGAACGACGCCGGCACCCCGATGAGCAGAGAGATCCCGACCACCAGCCCGGAGACCTGCAAAGTCACCACGATCACGTGCAGCAGGCCGAAGGAGTCCCAGGCCTGGCTGTACCACTTGGTGGTCCAACCGTTCGGCAGCCAGGTGCCGAACCATTGGCGGGCGAAGGAATTGACCAGCACCGAACCGACGAGGGCCGCCAGATTCACGAAGAAGAAGACGACGACGCCCCAGACCAACCAGGCCGCCGGGGAGGCGACGAACCGGCGCTTCCCCCGCGGGGCCGTCGGCTCGTCCGCGGTCCCCGCGACGTCGGATCCGGCGAGAGTGTCCGTGACGGCCATCAGCCCTTGCCTCCCGTCGAACCCTTGAACAGAGTCGTGCGCCACAGCAGCACCAGTGCGATCACAGCGAGCTCCACCAGCCCCATGACCATTGCGATGGCCGAGGCGTAGGGATAGTCGTACTGCTCATAGGCCGCCTGGTAGGCCGCGATCGAGATCACCCGGGTCGATCCGGCAGGGTTGCCGACGAGGATCGCCGAGGGGAACACGCTGAACGCCAGTACGAACGTCAGGCAGAAGGTCGTGGCCAGGCCCGGCGTCAGCAACGGCAGCGTGATCCGCCGGAACCTCTGCCACCAACCGGCCCCCATGGTGGCAGCAGCCCGCTCCAGCGAGGGGTCGATCCCCGACAGATAGCTGAGGATGAGCAGGAAGGCGAACGGGAACCCGGTGATGACGAGGGAGAAGAAGACACCCCAGTAGTTGTGGATGAGCGTCACGGGCTCGTGGACCAGATGCAGATCCATCAGGATCCGGTTGAACCAGCCCGCCGGGCCCAGGTAGTTCAACAGTCCCTCGGCCGTGAGCACCGTGCCCAGAGTGATCGGGACCACGAGCACAGTCGTCACGAGCCGCTTGCCGCGGAAGCGCCCCCGCATCCGGTAGGCCAGGGGCACGGCGGCCAGCACGTTGAACAGTGCCGCCGGCAGCGACAACTTCAAAGTCGTGCCGATCGTGTCCCGCTGGTAGGCATCACTGAAGAAGCGGTCGTAGTCGGAGAACGGGCCGCCCTCGTTCGGTTGGAAGGACAGCTGCAGACCATAGAAGAAGGGGTACAGAAACAGGAGCACGACGAAGACGACGGCCGGGGCGAGCAACCACAGCTGCCGGTCGATCCCGCGCTCTGCCAACCGGTGCCGCCACCCGCCGGCACCTTCGTGCTCGGGGACGGCCGAGCCCACCGGCGTCGACACACTCACTGCGACACCGCTTCGGAACCGGGTCGCGCTCCGGAACCGGGCTGTTCTCCGGAACCGGGCCGCGCCCCGGAACCGGTCCCCGCCCCGCTGCCGGTCCCCGGCCCGGGGCCGACCTCGGATTCCTTCGGTGAACCGGTACCCCTCCCGTGGGACGTCGGCGCACCGACCCATGGGCTGGAACCGGACTCCACCTCCTCGGGGAAGGCGAGCATACGATGAACCGGCAGCTGAACGCGCGTCGGATCCCCGGCGACAAGCCGCTGCGGCGTGCGCAAATGCAGCGCCACCTCGTCGCCGATCCGGACCTGGACGGCGAACTCCCGCCCGGTGAACTCCACCACCTGAACCCTCGCGTCCAGAACCGTGCCCGTGGGGGCCCGGCCCGTGCGAGCCCAGGACCCCGGTTCGCCCACCGGCTCCGACAGATTCCCCGGCGGTTCCACCACGACGTCCTCGGGGCGGATCCCCACGACGACGGTGTCCCCGGCACTCAACGAGCCCACCGCCGTCGCGTCGAGCTCCAGACCGTTGCCCCGCAACGTGACCGTGTTCCCGTGTTCGGCCCGGCGGTCCACCTTCAGACGGAACAGATTGCGGAACCCCATGAAGTCGGCCACGTGCCAGGTCGCCGGACGGTGATGCAGATCCTCCGGGGTACCGATCTGCTGGACCAGGCCGTCGCGCAGGACGACCAACCGATCGGCGAGGCTCAACGCCTCCTCCTGGTCGTGCGTGACATAGACCGTCGTCAGGCCCAGGGCCTGGTGCATCTGACGGATCTCCGTACGCATCTCCAGGCGCAGCTTGGCGTCCAAATTGCTCAGCGGCTCGTCCATGAGCATCACCGCGGGCTCCAGGACGATGGAACGCGCGATGGCCACCCGCTGCTGTTGCCCACCGGACAACTGACCGGGCAACTTGTCCGCCTGGTCGAGCAACCGAACCGTTCGGATCGCCTCCTGCGTCCGCGCCCGGATCTCCGCCTTGGGCAGCTTGCGCATCCTCAGTCCGAAGGCGACGTTGCCCCGCACCGTCAGATGGGGGAAGAGAGCGTAGTTCTGGAACACCATCCCGAAACCACGCTTCTCACAGGGCACCTGGTCGAAGCGCTCGCCGTCCATCCAGATGCTGCCCCAGGTGAGGGGGACGAGCCCTGCCAGACAGTTGAGGGCCGTGGACTTGCCGCACCCCGAGGGGCCCAGCAGGGCGATGAATTCCCCCTGTTGGATGCTCAGGTTCAGTCCCCGCAGCGCGCTGTGGCGGCCGAAACGGCGTCCGACCCCGCGCAGTTCGAGGGTCTGGAAGCCCTGGGCCCTCATGACACGACCTTTCCGCTTCCGATCTCACGGTCCCAGATGTCGAAGGCCCTCACGAGGGCCTTGGCTTCCAGGGGGGTCTGCGTCCTCGTCGAGGTGATGAGCTGGTCGTACTCGGGGCGGCCGAACTTCTCCAGGGCTTTGCGACTCTCTTCCGGGGCCATCGAGAGGTCGACTCCCTTGATGGCCGGACCGGGGTAGAAGTAGCCGTCGTCGTAGGCCTTGGCCTGTTGTTCCGGGGTCAGCATCGAGGCGAGCAGGTTCAGCACGGCCGACAGATGGTCGGCGGCGACCCCCTTGGGAACCACGACGTAGTGGGCGTCGGTCACCCACACGAAACCCTGGAGGGTGGTGATTTTGGCATTGGCCGGCACCGTCCCCAGCACACGGGGGTTGATGTCCCATCCCGTCGTCGTGACGATGATCTCTGCCGTGCCGCTCGCGAGGTTCTTCATGGTCTCGCTCGTGCTGGACGGGTAGTAGTCGATGTATCGGCCGAGTTCCTTGAGGAACTCCCAGGTCTTGGGCCAGCCGTTCTCCGGGTCGGCGGGGTTCGTGTCACCGAGGACGTACGGCAGGCCCATGAGGAAGGTGCGTCCGGGGCCGGAGTTCGACGGCCGCGCGTACTGGACCCGGCCCTTGTGGGCCTTGGCATAGGCCAGCAGGCTCCGGGCGGAGTCCGGGGGCTGCGCAACCTTGTCCGGCAGGTACTCCAGAAGCGGCCCGGAGGGGTAGTAGGTGACGACGATGCCGTGGTCGCCCGCGAGGCCCTGCATCTTGGCCGCCGGCTCCAGGTAGTTGCGCATTCCGGTCAACCGGTCCGCGTACAGGGGCAGCAACGGGGTCCACAGCCCCTGTTCGATCCCTGCGGACAGTCCGTCCACGCCGGTCAGCACCATGTGGATGTTGATCCGGTTCGCACCCTGCTGGGCTTTGATCTTCCCGATGAGGTCCGGGGAAGGACTGTCGGAGTAGGTGACCTTGGAGATCACCTGGGGGTTGGCCCTCGCGTATTCGTCGATCATCGGTTGGGTCAGCTGCCGGTTGCCCGCGACGTCCAGGATGCTCAGCGAGACCGGTTTGCTCGGGCGCGCAGGCGCCGGGGCCGTACCTTCCGCGATCGTGGAGTTGCTGGACGGGGCGCCGCAGCCCGTGAGGGCCGCAGCGGTCCCTGCCACGGCCCCCGACGCGGCGCCGAGCAGCACCGAACGACGGGACAGGGGGAACGGATGGGCTGGCATGGGGCATCCCTTCATCCCCCGCCTGACACCACCGGGGCAACTGACGGCCCCGGCGGTGCCCCGGAGGGCATCGGATGGGTTGATCGGGAGTCGGACGGCGACCGGCCTCGACGGCCTGCACCGTGAGAACCGGAGGTGGGGAATCCGGGTGGGGGCGATGGGCTCGGCAGCGGGTACGGAATCGTCGGGCAGGCTGTGTCGTACGGATGACGCAGATCAGGCCGGGGCCGGGTCCGCGTCCGTGGTCCGGTGGATGGCTTCCGTGGTCCGGCGGATGGCACCGGTGGTCCGGCGGATGGCGCCGGTGGTCTCGTGGGGGGCACCGGTCTCGTGGAGCGGGCCCGGGCCGCACCGGCACAGCCCCGTCGAGGCTCTGATCTGCAGTTCGCAGGGCAGGGTGCGGTGGAGCCCCGGCGTCTGGTCCGGTGATTCCAGCAAGCTGACGAGCAGGTCGACAGCTGCTCTGCCCGCCCGCTCCGTCGACAGGGCGACCGTGGTCAGGGCCGGGTGGACCATGCCGGCGAAGGGGATGTCGTCGTGCCCGATCACGCTGATCTCCCCGGGGACGGCGACCCCCCTGGCGTGGAGGCGGTGAAGGACCCCCAGCGCCATGAGGTCGTTGTAGGCGATGACGCCCGTGGCCTCTCCGCTCAGCACGAGGTCCGCCACCATGAGTCCGCTGGAGAAACGGGGGGCGAAATGCCCCACCTCCAGCAGCTCCATTCCCAGCTGGGCGGTGGCCTCCCGGAGGGCCCGGGTCCGCCGTTCCTGGGAGTAGGACCGCTCCGGGCCGCCGCCCCAGGCGATCCTGCGGTGGCCGAGGGCGTGCAGGTGGGAGACGGCCTGCTGGATCCCGTCGGCGTTGTCGAAGACGACGGCGGGGATGTGGTCCACGGTGCGTTGGACGACGACCAGGGGCAGGAGCCCCGCCATGGAACGCAGGTCCTCGGTGCTCATGCGGGGGGAACAGAGCACGACCCCGTCGACCTGCGAGGCCAGGGTTCTCACGAGGGCCGGCTCACCCGAGGGGTCCTCGTCGGAGTCGGACAGCAGTACGCAGTACCCGTTCTCGCGGGCCCGGGACTGGATCCCCTTGACGATGCTGGGGAAGACCGGGTTCCCGAGGTCCGGTAGGACGATGCCGATGTTCTGCGTGCGCCCGGTGATGAGTCTGCGAGCTGCGGGATTCGGTCTGTACCCGAGCCGTTGAGCTGTTCGCTGAACCAGTTCTCGCGTGGAATCGCTGACCATCTCCGGGTTCGACAGCGCTCTGGAAACCGTGGACGCCGACACACCGGCAGCACGGGCCACGTCCCGAATGGTTGTCGCCACACTGACCTCCCGGACCCGTTCTCCAGCGTCACGTCGTCGTGCCGTTACCGGGAGATCCCGGACGGGTGTTCCGCCGAATGAGTGTGCAATCGTTTCAGACGATGCGTCAAGTATTTCTTGGCAAAGAGGGACGGGGCGAAGAAAGTTACTGATCAGTGCGATGCGCGTCCAGGCCAAACGTTTGCAGAGTTGTTTCGTCCCGGGGGATCCTGTTCGGGGCAGCACGAAGCCTCCGTTCGGGACCGTCCCGGTCCCGACGCGAACGCAGGATGGGAGATCGACGATGACCGCCTTGCGCCTCCACCCCGATCGAGCACTTCCGGCAGAGCCGGGCACCCGGGCAGTCGCCCGGACCATCTACCGACAGACGGCCGAACTGCCACTGCTCTGCCTGCACGGGCACGTCCCCGTGGAGACCTTCTCGCGCAACCTGCCCTTCGAGGACCCCGCCCGGCTCATCGTCGTGCCTGACCATTACGTGACCCGTATGCTCGTCTCCCAGGGAGTCCGTCCCGAGGACCTCGGCCTCGCCCCCAGGGACGGCGGGGAGTACGAACGGGATCCCCGCAGGATCTGGCGGGTTTTCTGCGAGAACTGGCACCTTTTCCGCGGGACCCCCAGCCGTTTTTGGCTCGAGCACGAGTTCGCCGAGGTGCTCGGCGTCGGGGTGCAACCGTCGGCTGGTACTGCGGACGAGATCTACGAGCACATTGTCCATCGGATCGGTGAGGCCGATTTCCGTCCGCTGGAGTTGCTCAAGAAGTTCCGGATCGAACTGCTGGCGACCACCGACGCCGCCACCGACTCCCTTTCCGAACACGGCGCTCTTTCGGGGATCTCCGATTCCGTGAGGATCGTTCCGACTTTCCGGCCAGACGTCCTCATGCACCCGGCAGGACCCGATTGGTCCTGGCACGTGAATTTGCTCGGTGAGGTCACCGGAATCGACACGGGCGACCTGCGAGGATTTTTGCGAGCAGTCCAGGACCGTCGTCGGGCGTTTGTTCGAGCCGGAGCCTTGGCCTGCGACCACGGGCATCTCAGTCCCCGTATCGAACGGCTGGACCCCGAGGAGGCTCAACGCCTGTTCGACCAGGCACTGGTGGGTTCCCCCGGCCCCGGGGCGGCAGCGGCCCTGGAGTCGCATCTGCTGTTCGAGCAGGCTGCCATGGCACGGGAGGACGGGCTCGTCATGCAGCTGCACACCGGGGTCCTGCGCAACCACGACTCGGACTGGTACCGGCGCTTCGGACCGGACACAGGTTTCGACATCCCCGTGGCCGGGGAGTTCACGCGTTCCCTGCGGCCGCTGCTGGAGGCCTTCGGCCACGACCCGGCCTTCCGTCTCGTGCTGTTCACCGTGGACGAGACGGTCTACTCCCGGGAGCTGGCACCCCTGGCAGGGGCGTACCCGGCGGTCCGGCTGGGTGCTCCCTGGTGGTTCCTGGACTCACCGGAGCAGATGCTCCGGTTCCGCCGGAGCGCCACGGAGACCGCCGGGTTCTACAACACGAGCGGTTTCGTGGACGACACGAGGGCACTGCTGTCCATCCCGGCCCGCCACGATCTGGCCCGCCGGGTCGACGCGGCCCACCTGGCCCGTCTGGTCACCGAGCATCGGCTCGGCGAGGACGAGGCCGTGCGGACCGCGATCGACCTGGCGTACAACATCCCGCGTTCGGTCTACCGCTGCCCGTGACCGACGAACCGGCTCTCGGGCGGTCCGAGGTAGCTGGGCCGCAGCCCGCCGGTGTCGATCACGAGCTGCTGGAGGACGACCGTGGGGTCGACCATCCAGAACTTCACCGTGTGCTGACCCGGCCTGCCCACCACGTGGGTGGTCGCCGTCCGGTTGATGTTGTCTGACGTGTTGCGGGCCCACTGCCGGTTCATCGTGGTGTCGTTGGCCCCCGTCGCCTTGATGACGTCGACCACCTGCGGCGCGCCGTCATCGATGGACACGGCGTACTTCAGGCCGTCGGTCGGCAGCACGTTGCTGCGCGGGGACAGGTTGGCCCACACCGTCACCGGACCGGCGGAGGTCAGGGTCACCGTGTACTCCAGATGCGGTGAGGAACCGCCGGGGACCTGCCGCTGCGCGGTCACGGGCCACGGGGTCACGGCGTCCTGGGTGCGTCCGGCGCCGGGCAGGGTCTTCCAGGAGACCTGCCCGGTGCCGACCCTGCGCTGGGTGTGCGCGGCGTCGATCGAAACATGGCCATCGGCCTCGACGAAGCCCTCGACCTTGCCCGACGTCGGGGTCGGATTGTCGACAACGGCCGTCACGACGGTCCTGGTCCCGTCCGGGCCGAGGACCGTCAGCGGAACCTTCGTCGTGCCCTTCGGAGCCTTCGCGAAGTCGACCGTGACGTTCACCCTGACCTGGTCGGTGACCCGGCCCGAGGGTCGGGAGACCTTCACCCACGGCTTGCCGGGGACGATCCGGTAGGTGAAGGGCTTGCTCCCTCGGTTGAAGACCTCCACGAACTGGGTCGGGGCGGTCTGGTATGGGCTGAACTCCGGCAGGACAGCTGCCGTACCGGAGTTCGGCCACCACTGGTCCGAGCCGTCGATCGCCACTGCCATCTCGGCCTTCGCGGGCAGGTCGATCCTGCGCAGGTGCGGGTAGAGGGCGTCGGGCAGGGCGACGTGGTCGTCGGTCTGGGGCTGTTGCCAACTGGCGTTGTTGTACCGTTCGAAGTCCCCGTAACCGATCTTGGGCTGGGTCTGGAACCCGTTCCACTTCCCGTCGGCCAGTTGCGTGTTGTAGTAGTCCGACAGGGCCTGGTCCTCGGCGAACCTGGCCTCGGTCTCGTCGGCCAGGGCGTTCGTGGCCGCCCGCCCCTGCTGGGCGTACTGGATGTTGCGGAACTGGGCCAGCCGCAGCTCGTACAGGTTGGCCGTTGCCTTCACCTGGTAGTACACGAGCTGGTAATAAGCGTCCTGCTGGTCGGCCGGTATCCGTGCGCGCACGGCCTGTGCCCTCGCCGCCAGCTGCTGCCATTCGGCGGTGACCCGTTCGATCTCCTGGTAGTTCGTCAGGCTGAACGGGCCGGCCCGGTCGTCGTACACGACGGCGGAGGAATCCGTGGACAGGTCCTTGGCCGGATCGACCGTGATCTTGCGGTTGAGCAGTTCCGGCTTGCGCCGGGCCTGCAGCTCGCCGTAGGTCGACAGCACATCGGCGATCTCGGCGGAGTCCGTCCCGCCGAAGTTGAGCGCCACGTACCGCCGCTCCCAGTCGTCGAGGGTGTCCGGAGTGATCGAGGACGGGTCCCACGCGTAGTCGAGGTACAGCTGCAGCGGCAGCTCCTCGTTCTTCATGTCACCGACGTTGACGACCCACAGGCGGTCGACCCCGTAGGTGTAGGTGAGGTTCAGCTGTTCCCAGGTGCTGGCCAGGTTGGTCGTATCGGCCCACTTGTAGTTCCGGCCGTCCCCGACGTAGTCGAAGTGGTAGTACATGCCGTACCCACCGCTGCGCTGCGCGAGTTTCTGGTCGGGCAGCTTGCGCATGTTCCCCCAGTTGTCGTCGCAGAAGACGACCGTGACGTCGTCCGGGGGCCGGTACCCGGAGTCCCAGTAGCGCTGGACCTCCTTGTACAGGGTCTGGACCTGCGGGATCGTCGTGATGTCCCGGCTGCTGGTCTCTGCGAGGATCTCGCGCTGCTTGTCGATGATGCTCTCCATCAGGTCGATGCCGTCGCCGTCGGGCAGACTGACATCGCCGTTCCCACGCATACCGAGGGTCACGACACCCTCGATGTCCTCGGACTCCATCCGTTCGATCCCGGCCTTCCAGTACTTCTGGAGGGCCTGCCCGTTGCGGCGGAAGCTCCACTCACCCGTGCCTCCGTAAGGATCGGAACCGGGGGTGACGACGGCGCCGTTCGCATCGCGCTTGGCCGGTGTCGCGTGGCGGTTCCACTCCTCGATCCCGCGCATCATGGGGGCCTCGTGGGACGTGCCCATGACCACGCCGTAGGCGGTCGCCGTCTCGTGGTTCTGCGGGTCGTCCTCTGCGAAGGCCCGTCCCCAGACGGCCGGCCACAGGTAGTTGGCCTTGAGCCGGAGCATGACTTCGAAGATCTTGGAGTAGAACTCCTTGTTGAATCCGGCCTCGAACCCGGGGGCGTGGCCCTTGCCGAAGAACTTCGGGGCCCAGGTGCCCAGGGACGGGTTCTCGTCGTTGACGAAGAACCCGCGGTACTTCACGGCGGGGGTGCCCTGGGTGTGCCGACCCGGCAGGACGTACAGGGCGTCCTGGTGTGCGGGGACGACGTCGTCCCACCAGTACCAGGGGGAGACCCCCATCTGCTCGGAGACGTCGTACGCCCCGTAGATCGTGCCGCGTTGGTCGCTGCCCGCGATGACGAAGGCCCTGCGCACGCCGGGCAGCGGGTTCTCGACCACCTGTTCGAGGGAGGTCTCCCACTTGCCGGCGAGGCCCGAGACGTTGATCTTCCCCGTTTTGATCAGTCCGTCGATCAGCGGGCTCTTGCCGATCGTTCCGATCAGGACCACGTTCGCAGCCTGGGGAACGGTGTCCTTGTGCACGGTCGGCGTCGTGCCCGTGACCCGGTGGATGTCGTCCTTGAGGTCGCCGACCACTCGGACGACGCCGGGATGGTCGTCGGTACTCACGGCGATCGGAACCGCCTTCCCCCGTTCGACCAGGGGAAACCGACCTGGGCCCGGTCGCGCGCTCAGGTAGGGGCTGTCAGCGGCCGAGCCGAGGGCCTCACCCCACAACTGGCGGCTCGTCGAGGACGAGCGGGCCTTCGTCGGGCTGTCCGCGGAGGACGGGGCTGCCGCGGCGGGTGCCCCGGCCGCCACGATCGCCAGGGGGAGGGCCCACCGGAGGAGAAGTCCTGGCCCACGGGGTCTGCGGGGTGCACCAGGCGAGTTGGCTGCGGTGGCAACCGGCCTATTCATCGCATGTCTCCTTGCTGAAGGAGGTGTTTGAAGGCACGGATTCGAAACATTTCGAACATCCGTGGCAAGTACCGGCACGCTAGTTACTGGGCCATAGGCGGTCAATACCCGGGATTCCGGTTTGAGGTGCATGAACGACCACAATCCGTGGCTGCTGAGGTGTCGAGGGACGATTTCGTACGATCGCTGTCAACGAAAGTTTTCGATTCCCGACGGCGCAAGCGGATCCCGACACGGCGTCGGTCACCTCACGCCTCCTGGGGGTCGCTCCAGCCCCTGCCGGCCAGCGCGACGACCAGCCGGACCGCCCTCTCGACCAGGACCCGCGTCCCCGGGGAGAGCCCTTCCCCCAGACCGAGGTCGTACGCCGTCACCGTCACCGACCAACATTCCGGACACGGGATCCCGGCCACCCCGGCCAGCGCGAGCACCCCCCGCAGACCCATCGCGTGGGCAGAACCCCGCCCCGAACCCTGCCGTGCAACAGGTACCCCGGGACAATCGCCTGTCACGGGGACGCTTCTCGGGACGAGCCCGCCCTCGGAGCACACGCCCCCCCGGTGGACACGATGCACCCGGACGGGACCGCCGGAGCGCTGCTGTACGGAGGCATCCACGACGATCACCATGCGTCGATCCGTGAACTGTTCCAGGAGCTCCGGCAGCAGTTGGTGCGTCGTGAGGACGTCGACCGTCCTCGGGAAGGCCCGCGCGACGGCCTCGGCCACCTCCCGCCCCACACCGTCGTCGCGGCGCAGATCGTTCCCGACCCCCACCACGAGCACGGGGGGGACGGCCGAGCCCGGCGTGCTCACCGGTCAGTCGCGCGCGATCCGGCGGACCCGTCGTCCCTGGGAGTCCAGTACGTCCACCACCAGGGGCATCCGTCCCACGGCATGGGTCGAACAGCTGAGACAGGGGTCGTAACAGCGGATCCCGGCCTCCACCCGGTTGAGGGCGCCCTCGGGCGGTGCCGCGTTCGCAACGAACTCCCGGGCGATCTGGGTGACCGTTGCGTTCATGGCCAGGTTGTTCTGCCCCGTGGCGATGATCATGTTGATGCGGGTCAGGAGGCCGTCCCCGTCCACCTCGTACTCGTGGAACAGGGTTCCGCGGGGGGCCTCGGAGACCCCGACCCCCCGGAGGTTGTTGATCCCGGCCTCGGCCCGCACCGAGGGCCCGGTCAGCACCGGATCGGCCAGGAGGGCCTCCATCCGCTCCAGGGCGGCGATCACCTCGATGAGCCGGGCGTGGTGGTAGTGGAAGGACGAACTCGGTACCCGCCCCAGCGACTGACGGAAGTCCCCGAGAGCCTCGTCGGCCACCGGGGTCCCCATTCGTTCGCACAAGTTGACCCGGGCGAGAGGGCCCACTCGGTACAGGCCCCGTTCGACCGGTGCCCCCGGGGGTACGAACGCCTTGAGGTAGGGGGATTTCAGGTACGAGTCCGGGTTCGACGCCTCGCCGATCCACTCCCGGTAATCGGCGGGGTCCAGGCCGTCCGCCACCGTGTTGCCCACGGCGTCCATGATCTTCAGATGGCCGCTGTGGTGCTCCCAAGTGCCCTCGTCGTTGGCCATACCGAGGAACAACGAGGGGAAATCCCCGAAGGATCGGATCTCGCGGTCGAACCTCTCGGTGACCTGCCGGTACAGCTCCAGGACCACAGTTGCGGTCTCGAGCGCTTCGGGCAGCCCGGCCCGGATTCGTTCGATCTCCTCGACGGTCAGAGCCCGGGCGACTCCGCCGGGGACGATCCCCGGGGAATGGACCTTCCTGCCGGCGATCATTTCGATCGTGTTCTGTCCGAAGGCCCGTAGACGGATCCCCTGGCGGGCGAGTTCCGGCTCCCTGGCCATGAGCCCGAAGACGTTGCGAACGGTCGGGTCGCTGTCCAGGCCCAGCAGCAGATCAGGGGCCGACAGGTGGAAGAAACTCAGGGCGTGGCTCTGCACGATCTGTGCGAGATTCACCAGGGTCCGCAGGGCCAGAGCTGTCGGGGGCGGGGCAACTCCCATGATCTGGTCGCCGGCCTTCGAAGAGGCCAACAAATGGCTCACCGGGCAGATTCCGCACGTGCGTGCCGTGAGGCTCGGCATCTCCCACACCGTGCGCCCGCGGCAGAACTCCTCGAAACCGCGGAACTCCGTCACGTGGAATCGTGCGGACTGCACCGTGCCGTCCTCGGAGAGCCGGATCGTGATCCGGGCATGTCCCTCGATCCGGGTCACCGGGTCGATCGTCACCACACGGCCCATCGTCCCTGTCCCTCCTCAGCCGAAGCGGATGTCGCGGTCATCGGGCAGCGGACGGCCGTCCAACAGAGCCACCAGCACCTGGTGGATCCGTTCCGCACGGGGCGGGCATCCGGGGAGGAAATGATCCACCGACACGACCTGGTGCAGGGGGAGCACCTTGGGCAGGAGCGTCGGGACGACACGGTCCGGCACCCCCGGGTCCCGGTCGACGGCCTCGACGTAGACCGCGTGAAGAATGGCCTGTGGATCCCCCAGGGGGTTGCGCATCGCCGTGACGTTCCCGGTGACGGCGCAGTCCCCGAAGGAGACGACCGTCCGGGTGCGATCCCGCAGCGTCCGGGCCAGGCGGAGGTTGTCCTCGTTGGCCACAGCCCCCTCGACGAGAGCGATGTCCACGTGTTCGGGGTAGACCTTGACGTCCGCCAACGGGCTGTACACGACCTCCACACGGGGCACCAGGTCGAACAGCAATTCGTCCAGATCCAGGAAAGACATGTGACAGCCCGAGCAGCCGCCCAGCCAGACCGTCGCCAATCTCACCCTGCCCCGTGATCCGTTCATTGTCCCTCCCCGGCCGGTAGCCACTGGTGTTCCCGGCGCGCGGTCGTCAGTCTCACGACGACGTCGGGGGCCCGGCGGACCTCACCGGTGGAGGTCCCCCGGACGAACAGGGCCCCCGTCGGGCAGACGGTGACACACTTGCCGCAGTCAGTGCACGAGCCGGCCTGACCCCATGAAACGTTCATGTCGGCGATGAGATGGGCCGACTCGCCCCGGCCAGCGATGTCCCAGACATGGGCCCCCTCGACCTCGTCGCAGACCCGGACGCAACGGGTGCACAGGATGCATCGGTTCGGATCGAACACGTACCGGTCGTGGGTGGCGTCCACTGTCCGCTGGGGCGCTGCGTATTCCAACCGGACATGGTCCATCCCGGCCTGCGCGGCGGCCGACTGCAGTTCGCAATGCTCGTTCGCAACGCAGACCGCGCACACGTGGTTGCCCTCTGCGAAGAGCATCTCCAGGATCATCCGGCGGTGAGCGCGCAGCCGTGGCGATTCGGTCCGGATCTCCATGTCCTCCACGACCGGGGTGGCGCAGGCCGGTCGCAGCACGCGTTGCGGCCCCACCTCGACCATGCAGATCCGGCAGGACCCCCAGGTGGACAGCCCCTCCAGGAAACACAGCGTGGGGATCGGCACCCCGTGTTCCCTGGCGACCTGCAGGACCGTCTGGCCCTCCCTGGCGTTCAAACGCCGGCCGTCGAGGGACAGCTCCAGGACCCCCCTGCGGTCAGGCACGGTCCACCTCCCGGGTACGCACCAGGTCCAGGTACTCCTGAGGGAAGTAGCGCAGGGTGCTCGTCACCGGGTTGGGTGAGCTCTGGCCCAAGCCGCACAGACTCGTGTCCCGCACTACCGTGCACAGCTCCGACAGCAGTTCAAGGTCCTCGGGCCGGCCCCGTCCCTGGCAGATCCGATCGAGCAGCCCATACAGCTGGACGGTCCCCACTCGGCAGGGAACACACTTACCGCAGGACTCCTCACGGCAGAACTCCATGAAGAAGCGGGCCACCTGTGGCATGCGGGCGGTGTCGTCCATGACGATGAGCCCGCCGGAGCCCATGATCGACCCCAGGCTCCGCAGGCTCTCGTAGTCCACCGGAGTGTCCAGGTGCCGGGCGGGGATGCACCCGCCCGAGGGGCCGCCCGTCTGCGCGGCTTTGAAGGACCGGCCCTCCGGGACCCCCCCGCCGATCTCCTCGACGATCCTGCGCAGTGTGATCCCCATGGGGACCTCGATGAGGCCCGTGGTCCGCAGATCCCCCGCGAGGGCGAAGACCTTGGTACCGGGGCTGGTCTGGGTACCGACCGAACGGAAGCTCTCGGGACCCTCCAGGATCACCGTCGGGAGATTTGCCAGGGTCTCGACATTGTTGATCATCGAGGGTTGTCCGAAGAGGCCGCGTTCGGTCGGATAGGGCGGACGCAGGCTGGGGTTGCCACGCCTGCCCTCGACCGAGGCGATGAGGGCGGTCTCCTCGCCGCAGACGAAGGCCCCGGCCCCGATACGGATCTCCACGGGGAAGGTGAAGTCCGCACCGAGGATCCCCCGGCCCAGCAACCGGTACCGGCGTGCGGCGCGGATGGCCCGTTCCAAACGCTCCACGGCTCGTGGGTACTCGGCCCGCACGTAGATGTACCCCTGCCGGGCTCCCGTCGCGTAGGCGGCGATGGCCAGACCTTCCAGGACCCGGTGGGGATCGTCCTCCATGACGGTGCGGTCCATGTAGGCGCCGGGGTCGCCCTCGTCGCCGTTCGCGATCACGAATTTCTGGGGGCTGTCCGCCGCTGCGAGCAGCGCCCACTTGGAGCCGGTGGGGAAACCGGCCCCTCCGCGCCCGCGCAGTCCCGAGGCCTTGACGACGTCGATCACCTCGGAGGGAGACATGCGGTGCAACACGTGTTCCAGGGCCCGGTAGCCGCCCTCGGCGATGTAGTCCTCGATACGGTCCGGGTCGATCCTGCCCGCGTTGGCAAGGACGACCCGGCGTTGGCTGGTGAAGAAGGGCAGGCGCTCGTCGAGGGCGAGGTCGCCGGCCGCCGGGCCGTCGTCCAGATGCGCCGCGACGATCCGTTCTGCGTCCGCCTCGCCCACCGAGCGGTAGAGCTCCGAGGGCCCCTCACGGGGCTCGACCCGGACCAGGGGGCCCAGACTGCACGGGCCCATGCACCCGGTGGGGACCACGGTGCAGTCCCTGTCCCGGCCACGGGCTCGCAGGGCGTCTTCCACGGCCTTGCGGGTGGCGCCGGACCCGGCACTCAAACAAGCCGTGGAACAACAGACCTTGATCCGGCAGGAGCGGCTGCTGCGGGCCTGCAACTCCCGTTCGGCTGCTTCGTTCAGATCGATCGGACCGGCCATCTCACACAGCCCTCCGACCGTCGTCCGGTGCGATCTCGTCCGCCGGTTCTGGCAGCAGAGCGTGCGGATCGAGCATCCGACCGACCTGTTCGAGGGTTCCTTCGGGGGTCTGATGCGCCTGGATGCGTCCGTCGAGGACCGTGACAGGGGCCAGACCACACGAGCCCAGGCAGCGTGCGGTGCGCAGGGTGAGCCGGCCGTCGTCGGTCGTCTGCCCCGGTGCCAGGCCGTACTCGGCCGAGAGCTTCCCGACGATCGACTCGGATCCTTTGACGAAACAGGCGGTGCCCGTGCACACCGTGCACTGGTGTTCGCCGGGAGGGTCGAGCCGGAACAAGTGGTAGAAGGTCGCGACCGAGTAGACGGTGCTCGGTGGCAGGCGGAGTTCTGTGGCCACGTGGGCCATGAGGTCATGGGACAGGTGACCGAAGATGTCCTGTGCGACGTGCAAGGTCTGGATGAGTTGGTCCTGGGAGTGCCGGGTCTTGCGGATGTGGGTGTCCACGGCTGCGAACCGCTCGTCGCCCTCGGCGTGCCCACGGACGTCGGCTCTGCGATTGTTCATGGATCGCCCCCTTCCCGGTGGCGTTCCGATCATTCCTGTCGACCTGATCGATCCTGTCGTTCGAAGAACGATAGTCGAATACTGGCGCGAACTCGGGACGGAACAACGGTGGTGTGCGGTCGGACAGCATCCAGCGACGGAGCCGCAGGCCCGCAGATTTTTCACCGTCCGCCGTTCCGGCAGGTGAGCACAGGTGTCCGACTGGGCCGAACAGCCCTGCAGCCCCTCATCCCTTCGTCCGATGAACCATGGAAGATCCGAAACCTGCGCCGCAAAAGATGATCTCCTGCCAAAGCAAGATCAAGTATTGGTGAAGCGAGACCTGGGAGGCTCTGGTGCGAACGAGCGTGCGCGGAACACTGGTGGGAACGGTCGCGGTCACGGTGCTGGCCGGTTGCGGAGCGGGGGAGAGCACCCTGCGGACGGACCCGGCGAGCGTGGGCAAGGCCCAGGACGGCCGGAGCGCGGCCTCCCCCGCAGCGACGGGCAAGAGCCCGACGGGCAGCCCCTCAGTCGCCCGTAGTTCCACCCCGCTTCCTGCTCCGCGGACCAAGACGGTCGTCAGCTGGCAACGCGTTCCCGCTGCGACCCGGACGGTCGAGGACTCGACCCTGGCGCAGGGCAGTACGAGGGTCCGGACCGCGGGGTCCCACGGCGTCAAAGCCCTGACCTGGCAGGTCACCCTCGTCCATGGCAAGGTCACCAAAAGGACACTGGTGTCCCAGAAGGTGACCACGGCCCCCGTGACCAGGGTCGTGCTCCGAGGGACCAAACAGGAACCGGCGGCCCCGGAGCCGCAGGCCCGCTCGAACTCCTGCGACCAGAACTACAGCGGGTGCGTTCCGATCGCCAGCGACGTCGACTGCGCCGGCGGCAGCGGGAACGGCCCGGCCTACGTCTCGGGTCCCGTGGACGTCACCGGCTCGGACATCTACGACCTGGACCGCGACAACGACGGCACCGCCTGCGAGTGAGAGTGAATTGTTCCCCTCACGCCGGCGGTGGGCTTCTTTCAGTGACTTCCCTCTGCGGGATGTCTCAAACAGGTGTTCGTTCCCCGCCCTGTTCGAGTCTGCAAGTCTCTGCTCATTTCTGTGCGATGAAAGATTTCACCGTCCAGCGGTGCCCTGGTGACTTCCAGGCGGATGTGCTCTAGCGTGGGGGAGGTCGACACGACCAGCCTCGGGGGGCCTGATGGAATTCTATGAGCGATTGTCGATGAGGGGACTTCTTTGGGCACGACTGCACGATCTCACCGGAAACGCCTTTCAAGATTTTTTCCATGACCTGATGGTGATGTGCGTTCCGGGGTTCGTTGATGTTTGCACGCATGGCAATAAAGGCGATCTGGCAAGCGACGGTTTGGATCTTCATAACAAGAAGTTGTACGCATGTTATGCGCCCGAGGTTCCCGACGCAAAAGTGACTGTTCGGAAATTCAAAAGTGATCTCAAGAAGGCGATCGAGAAGCGATCGGGGCAGTTCACGACGTTCGTCTTCGTTAACAATAACGTCCGTGGTGTCCATCCCGAGATCTCAGCAGCTTTAGCTGAAGCTCGATCGTCGCACTCGGATACAGCGATCTCACCGAAGACAGTCAAGCCGAGCTGCTGGACGGTATGCGGAATTTGTCGACCATTGCTGAACACTACCAACGGCGGAGCGACATCAACGAACGCAATGAAGTGGCCGCATGGTTCCACAGGGAGTATCTTGAAGCTGTCAGGGTCGGGCTGGAGCCCGAGGACGTGTTGCTGAGGCTTCGCGAATTCCTGGCCGGTTCGCGGCAGCGGAAGGCACCGCTCTATCGTGCCCAGACCGCTGTACTCGCATATTTCTTCGAGACCTGCGACATTTTTGAGAACCCGCCGTCGGACTGGGAACCCGCCATGGTCGGGAGTCTCACATGATCATGCCGAACAAGGGCTATCGCACCTCAGAAGGCTCTGCTGACCGTCGGAGCCCAGATTTCCCTCATTCTCACCGAGCCGATGACAGTGAGCCAGACCTGGAGGACCTTGAAAACTTGGCGCAGCCAACACGACAACGATGCCGCTCTCCCGTTCTCCTGGTTCGCGCTCGCCCTCGACACACTGTATGCGCTCGGTGCAGTGCGGTTCGACGAGGGCATCCTGTGCAGGGTGAGGAAGAGCTGATGCTGTGCCGTCTCGGGTCGAACGAGGAACAATTCAAATCCCTGATCTTCCGTCCAGGAGTGAACATCCTGCTCGCCGACAAGATGACAAGATTCAACGACAATGACAGTCGTCATGGTGCCGGCAAGTCGTCGATGATCGAGATTCTGCACTTCCTTTTCGGTATGAAAAAGCTGACAGGATCTGTTTTCGGAAATCCAGCACTACAGTCCGAGACCTTCACTCTCAGTATGGAACGGCCTGATGCTCGAGGGTCCGTGACCATCACACGCTCTGTGGCGAAGAAGTCTCGGGTACGCCTGTTCACAGAAGCCGTCGGGCCCAGGACCTTGCCGGGTTCTCCCAATAATCTTTCCTCGGCAGACTGGGTCGAGGCCCTCGGACGAGACCTCTTCGGGTTTCCCGAAGAACACCGGGGAATCAGTTCTCGTGCTCTGCTGTCGCTGTACATCCGTCGGGTGAGCCAACACGGACTCGATGACCCGGTGAGGACCCATCCCAAGCAGTTGATCACCGAGGCGACGACGAACGTCGCCTATCTCCTCGGCCTCGACTGGCGGCTCGCAAGGGGTTACCAAGAACTCGCTGATCGCGAGTCGCTGCGACGGAAACTGAAACAGACCACGAGGGATCCGGTTCTCAATTTCATGGTCGGCACCGTGTCGGAATTGCGCGGTCCCCTGACAGCAGCGACTCAGAGGGTACGAGCACTGGAGAATCAGGTCCACGGATTTCGAGTAGTACCCGAGTACGAACGGTTGCAGGAACGAGCCGACCAGATCGATGCGCGTCTTCGCGGAACCCGTGACCACGACGCGGTGGATCGGCGGAATCTGCAGGACCTCGAGGCCGCGGTCCGGGAGGAGCACGAACCCGACACGGAATACCTGAGGAGGGCCTATCGGGAACTCGGAATTGACGGGAACTCGGAATTGAACTGCCCGACACCGTCCTGCAACGGTACGAGGAGGTCAGGGCCTTCCACGACTCGGTCATTGCGAATCGTCGCGCCTATCTGGAAGAGGAGATCGCCTCCACTCGGTCCCGGTTGCAGGACCGGCAGCACGAACGGGACGGTCTGGGGGAAGAGCACGCTCGGCTGCTGAAGACTCTTCACGACGGGGGAGCCCTCGAAGCCCTCGCGGGGCTGCAGGAGCAGTTGTCGATCGCTCGTGCTGATCTCGCAGGGCTCACAGCACGCTGCGAAACCGCCAAGAAGCTCGAGGCGACCCAGGCCGAGATCAAGGTCGAGCGCAGCCGTCTCCAACAGAACATCAGCCGTGATCTCGCCGAGAGGGAGCATCTGATCACGGAGACCAATATTTTGTTCCAACGGTTCGCTACCGCACTGTACGGGTCGGAACGCGAGGCGTACGTCGACATCTCCGCCTTGGACACGAGCCTGCGCATCGCACCGCACATCGGCGGGAAAGACAGCCAGGGCATCCGCAAGATGGTGATCTTTTGTTTCGATCTCGCCACCGCAGTGATCGCCCGGAGAGGGGCGCGCGGCCCCGACTTCCTCGTCCACGACAGCCACCTCTTCGACGGGGTCGACGAACGCCAGATGGCCGAGGCCCTGAAGCTCGCAGAACAGGTCTGCGATGAAGAGGACCTGCAGTACATCGTCACGATGAACTCCGACGACCTCGACAAGGCCGTCCGGTACGGCACGGCGACCGACGGCCTCGTCCTCGAGCCCCGCCTCACCGACGCCTACGACGACGGCGGACTCTTCGGTTTCCGCGCAAGCCTCCCTCTCGCCGTGGCCCGGCTGCGAGGGGACCATTCGCCGGGAAGCCGAAGGGTGCTCCGAAGGTGGTAATGATCTACACTCGATCCGGATCTTGCTCGGACTGTCGAGCATCGGGTCACCCTTCGACCCGGAAACCAATCGTGCACTCGTGGGGGCGCCGGACCTGTCGCCTTGTCGAGCAGCGCTGTTCTCCTCCAGCAGGATCCGGCGATCGATGGGAGGTACACATGCGCATCAGACAGCGCCTTGCTTTCTTCTCTGCGGCAGCGGCACTCGTGTGCGGGACCGGTGTCACAGCCCCGGAGGCCAGGGCCGACCCCGCTGCGGAACGGGTCAGATTCACCGTGAACGGCCCGGAGACGGTACAAATGGGCCAAGAGATCACTCTCGGTGGGACCGTCCCCCACGGTGGCCCTCAGTCCCTGACCGTCCAGCAGAACCTCCACTACGCGGGACCGCGTTCGGAGATATCCCGCTTGACTCCGCTGACCGTGACCACGGCCGCGGACGGCACGTTCAGCGTCCAGGTGAAACCCACGAAGTCCGGCAAATGGTCGTTCGTGGTCTTCAACGACATGGTGATCGGTGACCTCCAGGTCACCGTCTCGGGGAACGACGCCTATGCCTGGATCGGTAGTGACCAGGAGAGGCCTCGGGTGAACACGCCGTCCGTGGTTCACGCCCGGATGTACGACAACCTCGGTGCCCCCTGGCAGGCCGGCTCCCTCACCGTCCACGTCCGGCGCCGTGACAGCGACAGAGTCCTCGTGCAGTTGCCGGACGTAGCCACGGCCCAGGACGGGACCTTCACCTTTCCGGACACGCCTTCCCGCGCCGGGTACACCGACTACTTCCTGTCCTGGGACGCGACGAAGGATCTCCCGAAGGGGGCAAGCTCCCGGAGCCTCCTCGTCCTGCCACAACAGCTCCTGATCGAGGCGTCCGCTCCGCAGGAAGGGGTCAGGGCCGGGATCCCCTTCACGATCCGGGGGAAGGTGACCGGTGATCCCGGCGCTTCCGCTCCCGGACCTCTTACGCTGAAGGTGTACCGGGAATCCCTCAACACGACCCTTCCGCTGAAGATCATCCCAGTGGCTGTCACGTCTTCCGACGGCACCTTCTCGTTCACGGACACC
Organism: Actinomycetota bacterium; assembly: GCA_030837505.1. Classification (GTDB taxonomy): domain Bacteria; phylum Actinomycetota; class Actinomycetes; order Actinomycetales; family Kineosporiaceae; genus JAUPKJ01. Next base: position 5,379 of record JAUPKJ010000035.1, on the reverse strand, counting down.
GTGAAGATCGGCTTCTGGCAGTATCAGATCCAAGAGAATTCCTCGGATCACGAGGCCGACCCCAGCGTCCTGCGGGTGAAACCTTCGCCGCTGGCGATGCACCTGTCCTTCAAGCCTGCCTTCAGTGGGCCGATGACCTGGAACCAGCTGTCCACCTTCACCGGCCGTGCGACCCTGACAGAGGGTCCTCTGGTGGGTAAACCCCTACGGTTGCAGATGCGGGCCACGGGGCGGACGTGTGCCCGCACCTGGGGCGAGGTGTTCACGACCGACGCCTCGGGCAAGTTCACCGCACAGATCTTTCCAGCTTGCCCGGGTGACACCACCGTGACGCTCTTCCTGGCGAACCACACCGTCGACGTGCCGTCCGAGAGCAGGTGGTACTACACGGCAGCCGACAGCAGTTGGAAAGCACCGCAGGTCAAGAAGAACCCTCGTCCGATCACCTTCCTGATCGGATCCGCACCGGCCACCGGAAACCGCGCCGTCACTTTCGGCGAGTACTCGCACCTGGATGTCCGGGTCGATGCACCTTTCGTCATGAACGGTCCCGATGGCACCCTGAAGCTGTACGAACAGCGTCAGGGGAAGAAGCGGGAATTGCTGGAGAGCACACGTTTGAATTGGATCGGGTCGCTGTCCAGGACCGTCCTGACGTACTCACCCGTGACCTACACGGCCGTTTACTCCGGGGACGAGGGAAACTATGCTCAGACGATCGTCGCCAGGTTCTCGATCCGGGCCCGTGTCCGGCAGGGACTGTCCGGTCGGTACTCCCTCAAGAACGGTGAGCACCTGTTCCGTACGAGGACGACACCCCGCCTGACCGCCTCGGTCCGCCCGGCCCACGCGAAGAAACTCGTCGTGGCCACCCTCCAACAGAACGCCAAGGGCACCTGGAAGACCGTGAAGATGTTCTACCCGGTCATGAATGCTTCCGGGAACGCAGCCGTCAACCTGAGGGCCGGCCACGCCACGGGGATCAAGTACCGGGTGAGGACCACCTGGCAAGGGGACAAGGACCACCTGGCCAACAGCAGTGCTTGGACGTACTTCCGCTACACCTCGTAGCGGACCGGAAGCCGCCACGGTGCGTGCTTGCGGATGAGCGTGTCCGCAAGCACGCACCGTAGGGGCGTCGCCACCGGGTCAGGACAGGGATTTCAGGGTGGCCGAGACCGGGTCCGAGAAACCCTTGCCCGCTGCGACGTCCCAGTTGATCGACCAGGTCATGGCGCCGCGCAGACCGGGCCAGGTCTTCGACGGGATGAAGGAGCCGCAGCCCTTGCCCTGGGCCAAGCAGGTGAGGGCCTTGCTCACGACGTCGGGGGACACATATCCGCTGCCCGCGGCGCTCGGGGAGGCCGGAAGGCCGATCGCGACCTGGTCGGGGCGCAGCCCGGCCTCCAGGGCGAGGCACGCCTGGGACGTGATGAAGTCCACGCTCCCCTGCGAGTAGACCTTTCCGTCGCAGCCGGCCATCGAACCGGAGTTGTAGTACTGGGTGTGGACGACCGTGAGAATGTCCTTGATCCGCAAGGCCAGATCGAGATAGGTGGACGACTTCGACTGCATGAACAGGGTCTCCGGCGCCATCGTGATGATCAGATCCGGCCCGGCCTTCTGGCTCAGCGAGTGCAGGGCCTGGCTCATGGCGGCGGGGGTCAGGCCGTTCTCCAGGTCGATGTCGATGCCGTCGAACCCGAACTCCTGCATGACGTCGTACACGCTGTCGGCGAAGTTCTTCGCTGCGGCGTCGTCACCCACGGACACAGCACCGTTCTGGCCGCCCACGGACAACACCACTTCGGTGCCCCGCGAGTGCAGGGCCCTCACGTCGGCCTTGAGATCGGCCTCGGTGTACCCGCCCAGGGCCGAGGCCAGTCCCGAATCCACCCGGAAGGTGACCGCCCCCGCCCGGCCCGGGACCGCGTCGGCGAAGGCGACGTCCACCAGGTCGTAGGCCGCGGGCACGTCCTTCAGGCGCAGGGCCTTCGCACCGTTGTCGAAGTTCTGCCAGTACCCGATGAGGGCGTGTTCCGCGAGAGCACCCGAGGGCCGGGAAGTGGCCGTGGGTCCGGGGACCCCGGAACCCGTCGGGTTCGGGGATGCTGTGGGGGCGGTGGGAGTCGGGGAAACCGCGGGCGCTGTTGCCGTCGGCTTCCCGGAAACCGTGGGGGAAGGAGAGGCGGAGGGCTCCGGCCCGTCGGTGGGGGAGATCGTCGGCCGGGGCGTTTCGCTCGCCCCCTCCCCTCCGCTCAGCATGACGTCGTCGGCGTGGTAAGTGCCCTGGCCGTACCACCCGTGCAGCGACACCGTGACCTCCTTCGCCCGCGGTCCCGTGGTGAAGTCCAGGGACAGCTCGCGGTAGCTCCCCCCGGTGCTCGCCTCCCAGGTGGTCACCGAGGGGACGTCCTCCCCGGACGCCCCGAGGAACACGTAGTTTCCCTCCACCTGGGCGCTGAGCGTGTACGGGGTGTTGGCGGCGATCGAAAGGGTCTGCCGGCACAATCCATGGTCCGAGGCGCTCACCTCGGCGCCGAGAGCCTTCGAACCGCTGTGCTCATTCCCGGTCACCGAATGGGCCACGGCGGAACAGGACCATCCGGACAGGCCCTCCTCGAAACCGGGATTCTTCAGTGATGCCGTGTCGGCCGCCGCCGGCCGCATCGCAACAGCCGCCACCGCGACCACAACGACCGCCGTGACACCCCACGACAGCGCCTTGAACTCTTTGCGCATGCTGATCTCCTCGAACGCCGGAAACGTCGGCGCCGGAGTGGCCCCTGCCGAGGGCCCGGGCCCCGCGCCTGTTCCGATGGCACCGTGGACCCGCCCTCAGGACAACGCCTTTAGGGATCTGTTCAGGCTGCCCGAAGGTCACGATTTCGCTGCGCAACCGGGTCTGAGCGCGGCGTGACGGATCCGAGGTCTGCCAGCCTCGAACCGGCAGCAGCCTGAACGGACAGGGAGCAAGCAGACAGGGTTCAGGGACGGGTGCCTGTGGCGATCAGGGCCGAGACCGGCAGGGCGACCAGGCCGTTGTCATCGAGGAGCTCGGCGGACAAGCGGCTGAACGCCTCCTTTGCCGCTCGGAACACCTCGGGGGTCTGCTGGACGAGAACGGCGCCCACCTTCGTGACCCCGCCGGCGGTCCCGCTCCACAGCTGTCCGGCGTCCACGCGGTGGACCCATTCGATCACCTCGTGGCGGATCTGTCCGAAACCGGCAGTGCTCAGAGCAGCGGACAGTCCGGGGCCTGTTTGCATCGCGCGCAGGGCCTGCGGGGGAGCCGGCGTGTCCCGCGGGACCACTGCGCAAGAGTCCTTGAGAACGCCCTGCCACAGGTCGTCCATTGCCGTGGGGGGAAGCGGCCACAGGGTGACGCCGATCCGTCCCCCAGAGGCCAGCACCCGGTAGAACTCGCCGAGGGCCGCGGTCGGGTCGCCGACCTGGTTGAGTACGAAACTGCCCAGCGCGGCGTCGAAGGAACCGTCCTCGAACGGGAGTTCTGGGAGCATGCCCTGCCGCAGAGCCGCGCCGGGCGCCTTGGACGCGGTGAGTTCCAGCATGCTGGGCTCCGGGTCGACAGCAGTGACGAGGGCCCCGCGTTCGACCGCGAGGACCGTGGCGGTGCCGGTGCCGCACCCGACATCCAGTACCCGTTTTCCGGCCTCGACCCCCACAGCCTCGAGCAACCGGGGAGTGCAGTACCCACACAGCAGAGCTGACGTGCGTTCGAAGTCCTTGGCCCTTCCCACCCAGCGGTTTCGTACGTATTCGTCGTAGGACGGTTCCGAACAATCCACAGCAGAGTTGTCGCTCACCTCAGACAGTCTGCGTCACCCGCTCCCCGGCCGCTCCGTCCCGGTCGGGGGAAGGTTTGCGGACGAGAGCACTGTCGGAATCCATCTAGGTGTGTGTAACATCTAGATGTGGAAACAGAGAGTGAGTCGCAGAACGGATGCGGAGGCGGACGAGGCCACGGTCGCGGAAGCCTTGGTCTCGGAGGACAGAGTCCCGGAGGGCAGGGGCGCGGAGGCTGGGGTCCCGGCCCTGGCCGAGGTCGGGGCGCCGGGCGGGGACGGGGCGGTTGGGGATCACCCCTGGAGCCCGCCCTGTTGGCGGCCCTGGTCGCCAGGCCCCGGCACGGGTACGACCTGCGATCCGTCGTCGAGGAGATGACCAGCGCCCTGGTTCCCGCCGACCCCGGCGGCCTCTACCGGCACTTGCGCCGGCTGGAGGAGGAGGGACTCGTGACCTCGATCTGGTCGGAGGGGGCCCACGGCCCCCAACAGCGTCAGTACCAGGTGACCCCGGAAGGGGTCGAGGTACTGCACCTGTGGCGCGAACACCTGAGGGAGCGGGCCACCGTACTGGATTCCATCGTCGAGACCATCGACGGTGCCCTCGGTTCCCACTCCCCCCGACGGATCGACGATGAGAGCGATCCGCATGAAACAGATGAGAGCGATCCGAACGAAACAGAACCAGCCGAACAAAATGATGACTACCGGAGAGAAGGAACCGACAATGCCTGACCAGGACAGAACAGGCCCCACAGGGGAAGGCCCCCGCACCGGTCGCGTCCGCGGGCTGTGTCGCCCCCGCACCTCGGACGGAAACTCGTCCGCAACCGCCGGCCAGGGCCAGGGCCGCGGCTTCGCCGGCCGCGGTCGGGGCTGGGGGCGGGGCAACGGACAGGGCGCCGCTGACGGCGTCGGACGAGGGAGAGGCCGCGGATTCGGCTGGGGCCGGGGCCGCGGTGCCGGTCAAGCATGATCGTTAAGGATCCTCGGGCAGCGCCGTGATCAGAATCGTCCCGCTCGCGCCGTCCCCGACCCTGCCCCTGACCGGGGCGGACAACTGACCGAGACCAACCTTCGCCTGGTGTTCGGCCGACCGTCACATCATGGACGGACACCGGTCTTCCTCGCCCCCCTACGGTGAAGCCACCACCGCCCGACAGCCGTGGGGGAGAACGACATGACGTCCCACGCGGCATCCGAGCGCCGCCGGCAGACACCGCGCCCCTCGGCTCCCTTCCTCGTGGTGTCAGTGCATGACGTCTCCCCCGCCACGGCAACGGCTGTCCGGCGGTGGGCCAGCGCCCTGTCGGACCTGCCCGGGGCGAGCGGACCCCCCGTGACCTGGCTGGTCATCCCCGGCCCATGGCGCGGGCGCAGCTGGGAAGATCCGGGCGACGACGGACGGGACCTCATGACCTGGCTGCGCTCCCGCCAGGACCGGGGCGACGAGATCTCCCTGCACGGCTGGTGCCACCGGGCCGACGCCTGCGGTCCACCCGTGCGGCGGGCCCTCGGCTGGGTGCTGGCGCGCGGGGCCGCCGAACTGTGGACGGCGGACCGCGCCGGCTCC
>JAUPKJ010000296.1 GCA_030837505.1 Actinomycetota bacterium | reverse complement strand
GCCCGCCTGGTCGCCGGGGGCCTGGCCCCGCCGGCGCCGCCGCGGCGGGCGACCAAGGCCACCCGGGGCTCCCAGCGCCGCCGACTGGAGGCCAAGCACCGCCGCGGTGAGATCAAACGCCTCCGCCGGTCCCTCGACGACTGACCCCGGGGCTGTTCTCCTCACGGCAGCGTTCCCCGGTGGGCCTGTTCCGGGCCTGTCCCCGGCCGCCCCGTGGCACACTTCAGAACGTACGGAACATTCGTCCCCTGCTGCCTGTATCCCCCGATTCGACTGCCAGTCCGCTCCTCTCCCGCCCCTCCCCGACCACTCGCCCCTCCCCCGACCACACGTTTCGATCGTCCTTCCCAGCACCACGTTTCCGCCCCCGGCCGGCAGCAACCTGAAAGGCAGCCGATGTCGACATCGTGGATTCCCGCCCGTACCACTGGCTCCACCAGCAGGGGAACGACAAATCGTCCGGGGACCGCTGTGGCTCTCGCCGCAGCAGTGTGTCTGGGACTCGCCACTCCCACCGGCGCCGCGGCAGCCCCCGTTCCCACCCCGAGTTCGGAACGCCCCACCGGAACCTCGACGAGCACCTGGGTTCCGAAAGCCCTTCCGATCATCGAGATCACGGAGGGCTCGGACGGCGGCACCGTGAACGGCTCGGACGGCCTGGACACCTTCGCGGGCGACACCGGGTACCACGCGGTCCTGTGGCGCAAGGGCAAACTTGTGGATCTCGGGCCGGGCATCGCCTTCGACGTGAACCGGCGTGGCACGGCCGTGGGAGCCATCTATGACGAGCAGCACCGCGGACGTGCTGGGCTGTGGCGCAGAAACACCCCCGTACCGCTCGCGGTGCCGCCGGGTGCCGTGTCCAGCTCTGCCCAGAGCATCAACGAGCACGGGACGATCGTCGGTTTCGCGTATTTCCCTGTCGCTGACGAAACCCCTCAGGCGCGCGCCCTCGTGTGGTCGGCACAGACACCGAACCAATACCAGGACATAGGGTCCCTGGCCAGTCAAAACGGCGAGGAGACCAGGCTGTACGGCATCGGGGAGGCCGGGGTCTTCGTCGGGAATTCCGAACTTTCGTCCTCCTGGAGATCTCAGGCGATCACGGGGACGGCCGTAACCGGGCTCCGGGACCTTGACGACGGGGGGGACGACGTCCAGAGCCGCGCGCACGCCATCGCCGGACGTTTCATCGCCGGGGCGGTCACCCCACCCGGGACAGGCTCGAGCCGGCCGGCTCTGTGGAAGGACGGCGTCCTCCGCAAGCTGCCGTTACCACCGGGGGGAGACTACGGCGAATTGACCGCTGTGAACATCCGGGGCACGGCCGTCGGCTACACCGATCAGGGTGGGGCGCTCTGGCCCTTGGGTCAGGGGCTGGTCTTCCTGACAGGCCTTGACGGGATATGGACCGGCTCCCCTCAGACCATCACCGATCGAAACGTGGTGGGCGGGTCGAGCATCAACAGTGACGGTGTCTACATGCCCACCCTGTGGGTCCAGCGCTGAGAACTCGTGTTCGGGCCTCGCCCGCTGATCGCCTCGGGTCCTGTACGCGCCCCTCACTTCGGGACCGGGCGACCGGCGTTCCCTGCCCGGGCCGGGCCTCCGACCTGATCACCGCTCCCCCGACCTGATCACCGGTGCCCGGTTGTCGCCGGTGACGGTTACTGTCCGGTCATGAACGATTGGGAGGCCCGCGACTACCTGACGCTTTTGGGTTTCGATTCCGACGGGTCCGCAGGACTCCTCACCGGGACGCCGTCCCCCGAGACCCTGGCCGCCGTCCACCGGGCGCACGTCGAACGGGTGCCCTACGAAACGTTGGATTTCCAGTTGGGGCGGACCGTCACCCTGGACGTGGAGGAATTGGTCCGGCGGATTCTCGCGGGGCGCGGTGGGTACTGCTTCATGCTCAACTCCGCCCTGGCCGCGTTGCTGACCCACCTGGGCTACCGGGTGCGCCTGCACCGTGGCGGGGTCCAGGGCCGGGGGCAGGAGGCCGTGGGGGCCAACGGCAACCACCTGGCCCTGACCGTCCATGACCTGCCGACCCCGCAGGTCCCCGGGGGGGTCTGGCTCGTGGACGCCGGGTTGGGGGACGCTCTGCACGAACCGCTCCCCCTGGTGCCCGGCGTCTACCGGCAGGGGCCGTTCGGTTACCGACTGCGTCCCTCACCGACCGTTCCCGGAGGGCTGCGTTTCGATCACGATCCGGCAGGATCCTTCGAGGGCATGGATTTCTCCCTGGACACGACCACTGTGGACAGTTTCTCCGACATGCACCATCACCTGTCGACCGACCCGGAATCCGGTTTCGTACGCACTGCGACGGCGCAGCGCCGGCACGCCGACGGGATCGATGTCCTGCGCGGGTGCGTCCTGCGCCGTACCACCGCCGACGGCGTGCACGAAACAGTCGCTGCCACCCGGAAAACCTGGTTCTCCCTGCTCACGGACACCTTCGGCCTGCACTTGGCCGACCTCGCGCCCGCGGACCGCGAGCGCCTGTGGACGACGGTGATCGGTTCTCACGAGCGCTGGGTCCACGGACGGGAAGGAGCCCCCGTCCCCTGACATCCGTCCTTCCGATCCTCTGTTTTCCCCTGATCCGATCTCAGAGTCCGCCGACCGGCCCAGACCTGACCGATGAGTACGAAATGCTCTGGCCCCGAGTTCTGAACACGTGGTGCAGGCCGAAGGCCGGAGCCCGTTCCGACTCCGTTCCGTGAAGATCCGGTACACACAGACAAACACCCTGGCGTTCGACGGTCCGAACCAGGACAGTTGCTGTCACCATGCCACTGTCTGACCCGATGGACCGACGACGCGCGAGGCCGTCGCGTTCCCGCCCGCCCGGGGTCCCGCCCCGGCCGGGGCGGGC
>JAUPKJ010000295.1 GCA_030837505.1 Actinomycetota bacterium | reverse complement strand
TCCCCGTATCGGGATCGTGGCACTGTGTCTGTCGGGCCTGGCCATCGGCTGCGGCGCGACTCTCGTGGCAGCCTGTGCCCACGACAGGTCCCCCGAGAAGCCGAAGGCCCACTCGACCCCGGCCACCTCCCGCCCAGCCTCGACCCCGACCACCCGGAGTCCCAGTCCACGCAGCACCAGTCCACGGAGCACCGGGCTTCCCTCGGACATCACGCTGCCTCCGGTGAACGCGGGCTTCGACTACCAGCTCGGAGGGGCCTACACGGTTCCTCGGGGAGTGGGCGTCGTCTCGCGCGACAGCGAGGAACCGCCCGCGAGCGGGGTCTACTCGATCTGCTACGTCAACGCCTTCCAGACCCAGCCGGGCGACATCTCCTGGTGGAAGTCCAAGCACCCCGACCTGCTGTTGCGGGGAACGAACGGTCCTGTCGTGGATTCCGAGTGGGACGAGATCCTGCTGGACATCTCCACCGAGACCAAACGCCAGGCCCTCATGAAGATCGTCGGCCCCTGGATCGACGGCTGCGCCGCCGGCGGCTTCAAGGCCGTGGAGCCAGACAACCTGGACTCCTGGACGCGGTCGGGCGCGCGGCTCACCCGGGCCCACGCGGTCGCCTTCTCCCGGCTGCTCGTGAGCAGAGCCCACGCAGCAGGGTTGGCCATCGGGCAGAAGAACGCCCTGGACCTGGGCAAGAATGCTCGCACGGGCATCGGTTTCGACTTCGCCATCGCCGAGTCCTGCGCCGATTACGAGATCTCCGAGGGCGTACCGGAGTGCCAGGGCTACCAGGACATCTACGGGAACCACGTCATCGTGATCGAGTACGACGACGAACACTTCGACCTGGCCTGCGAGCGCTTCGGTGCGAGCCTGTCGATCGTCCGTCGGGACGGGGCGCTGTCGACCCCCGGCTCGCGGGAGTACGTCTTCGACCTGTGCTGAGACGCCGTCCGGATCTGCAAAACAATCCCCGGCGCAGTGCAGCAGATCGCCCTCCCCACCGCATTGAACAGTTCAGGGGGACACAGGGCCCCGCCGACGTCCTCCGATGGCGGCGGGGCCTCCCCCGGACCGTTCGATCCGATGGAAGGCATAACCCATGGCACTTCGACACACCGGCCACGCAGGCGTCAGTTCCTCCTCCTGGAAGGCTGGGCTGGGCCTGTTCATCGCTGCAGGGATCGGCCTGGCGGGAATCGGGACAGCCGTGGCAGCACAGCACTCCGCCTCTCCCAAGCCCAGGCCCACGGTGAGTACCGTGCCCGTCAAGCACGAGTCCACACCCCGGCCGACCATCACCAAGCACGAGTCCACACCCCGGCCGACCCCGGCAACAGTCAGGCCCACACCAGCACGTTTCTGATCGTCCTCGGGCGGGGTCCTTCTTCTTCCCTCTCACGGATCCCGACGGATGCGCGCGTCCGTCGGGATCCGTCCCCTGGGTGGAGGTCCTTCTCCCCGTCCCGTGAGGTCACCTTTTCGTCTCGCCCGCTCAGAAAGTGACAATGGACGACTCCTTCGACGGTTTCGTCGTGCAGCGAGGTCATGCGCTGCTCCGCTTCGCGCGCCTTCTGTGCGGGGACGCGTACTTGGCGGAGGATCTCGTGCAGGAGGTCCTCGCCAGGGTCCACCGGCGGTGGAACCGGATCGGTCGGATGCGCGCCCCAGAGGCCTATCTGCGCACGGCCATCGTCCGCGAGTACCTGTCCCTGCGTCGCCGCAAGGTCAGCACCGAGCGGGTGATGGCTCAGGTCCCCGAGACCCTTGCCTCCAGTGACACCGAGCGGGAGGTGGTTCTGCGCGAGCATCTGTGGCATCTGCTGTCGGGGCTGCCGCGCAAACAGCGGGCTGTCCTGGTTCTTCGCTTCTACTGCGATCTGTCGGACGACGAGATCGCAAGAGTTCTCGGCAGGACCCGCTCCACGGTTCGGTCCCAGGCGTCGCGCGCGCTGGCCCGGTTGCGCACGGAACTCTCGCATCAGAAGGCTGTCGTCCCGGCCTGCGGACCTGCAGAAAACCGACCGTGGGAAACCGAATGTGATGGAGAGGCACCGTGACCGACCTGGACGCGCTTCTGCGGGATGTCCTGCACCGGCAGGCGGACAGGGTCACGCCGTCGACGGACCTGTTGTCACGGGTGCATCACCGATCGGATCACTTGCGACGCCGCCGCCGGGTGACCACCGGGGTGACGATCCTCACGGCGATGTCGGTGTCCGTCCTGGTCGTGTCGAACCTGGACCGCGCCCCGGGCCCCGAACCGGTCCCCCCAGCGGTGTCTCCCACGGTGTTCCCCTCACCGGTTTCTTCCTCCGGCATCACCGTGTTCACGGAGTCCCCGCCATCGGTGCCACGGACCACGGGTGCGGTCCCCACCGACCCGCCGTCGAAAGCAGGTATCACCTACACGGAGGGCGCCTCCCGGAACTCCCCGCAACCCGACAAGAGAACGGAAATTTCCGGTCCCTCTCCGACCTCCGTTTCCAGCGTATCTCCGACGAATTCGACGATGACCGATCTTCGCGACACCTGGTCGGCAACCCCTTCATATCACCCGTAAAACCCGGACAGAGTGACGGAAGACGGTCGGGTCCGCTTCCGAAGAATGGTTGCCCGTCCCCCCTGTGACACAACCGGTTCTGCTCTTCGAGTAATCTTTCGGCGCTCGCTGCCGAGGACGCGCGGGACCGGCTTCTGCCGGCCACCGAGGCAGCGGCTCCGGCACAGCGGCGATGCCGGGTGCAGGGTTCACCTGTTCGGACTCAACTTCCCCGTGCGGACCGCCGACATCACTCCGGACGGGGATTCGTTGGTCGTTCGCGTCTGGAGGCTAGACGATGCCCAAGAGAAGTCGCCCGTTCCCGCTGGTCGCGGTCACAGCTCTGACCACTGTCCTTGCCCTGACCAGTTGCGGGTCCACTTCCTCCGGTTCCGCGCAACAGGCCGGAAAAGGAAGGATCGGGATCGCGTTGCCCACCACCGGACAGGGTTGGCCGGACGACGGTGTGAACATGACCGAACAGTTCGGTCTGCTCGGATATTCGACCATGGTCCGCAATGCGGAAAATGACACCTCGGTCCAGGTCGAACAGATCAGCGACATGATCAAGTCCGATGTCAAGGCCCTCATCATCGCCGCAGTGGACGGATCCGCCCTCACCCCCACCCTGGAGCGGGCCGCGCAGAAGAAGATCCCGGTGATCGCCTTCGACCGCCTGATCATGAACAGCGAGAACGTCGACTACTACACGACCTTCGACAACGCGGTGGTCGGGAAGCTCCAGGGTGATTTCCTCGTGGAGGCGCTCGACCTCAAGAAGGCCGACGGGCCCTTCAACATCGAGCTCTTCGCGGGATCCCCCGACGACAACAACGCGAAATACTTCTTCGACGGAACGATGGCGGTGCTCCAGCCGTACATCAAATCCGGAAAACTCGTCGTGCGCAGCGGACAGGCCGCTTTCGAAGAGACCGTCACCCTCAAGTGGGACGAGGACATGGCCAAGGCAAGGATGTCGAATCTGCTGAAGCGGTACTACACCTCTGCGAGGGTCGACGCCGTTCTCTCCCCGAACGACGGTCTGGCCCGTGGGATCCTCCGGGCTCTGGAGATCGCCGGTTACGGCTCCCGCGCCAAGCCGTATCCCCCCGTCACCGGTCAGGACGCCGAACTGGAATCGGTCAAACTGATTGCCTCCGGTGTCCAGGCGCAGTCGATCCTCAAGGACAGTCGGGAAATGTCCAAGGCGACGGTGCAGATGGTGGACCTGATCCTCCAGGGCAAGAAGCCGGAGGTCAACAACACCACCGAGTACAACAACGGTGTGAAGGTCGTCCCCTCCTTCCTCCTCCAGCCGGTGACCATCACCAAGGAGAACTACGAGGCTAAAATCATCAAGAGCGGCATCTACACCGCCGAGGACGTCGGGAACTGACGGGGACGATCCCCCGGCGACCAGCCGTCCCGTTCGACGAAAGGGCTCCTGTCATGGCAGACCCGGCACCGGCCGCCCCGCCGTCTCCTGCGGGGGGAACCGTCCACGTGCTGAGGCAGAGGTTCCTCGACCTCTCGGTGAGTACCAAACTCGCCGTCCTCGTGGCCGCGGGGCTCGCGGCCCTGGCCACGTGCATGGTGGTCATGACCATCAGCACGAGGGACGCCAACAGGACCTCCGAGGAACTCTCGGAACTCAACCAGGCGAACGCAGTGGTGTTGCAGCTGGACCGGTACGCCAGCGAACTGAAGGTGAACGGTCTGCAGGCTGTTCTGCGCAGTGACCCCGCGGCGCAACCCGCGAAGGTCGAGGAGCAGGGCGAGCAGACGACGAAGCTCCTGACGACCTTGAAAGGGCTCGACCTCGCCACGGCCGAGGAGACGTCGGTCTCCCGGATCGAGAAGGTCCTCAAGGACTACCTGGCGACCATCACCACCTTCGTCGAGGGGGCCGCGACTGACCAGGCGGGCGCCCGGCTGACCTGGGAACAGATCGATGTCGACAACTACCTCGTCAGCGCCGTCCTGCGGAACGAACGCACCCATTTCCTGGAGACCATCGACGCCGACGAGAAGCTGGCCTCGGACAAGAGGGACCGGCAGCAGATGGTCCTGTGGGCGACAGCAGTGATCGCTGCCTTGCTGCTGTGCCTTCTGGCCTGGGCGGTCGTCCAGACCATCACCCGACCGCTGCTGCGGGTCCGCCGCGCCCTGGACTCCATGGCCGAGGGCGATCTCACCGTCGAGGCGGGAGTCCGGTCCCGGGACGAGGTCGGGCGGATGGCCCAGTCCCTGGAGAGGGCCAGGTCCGGGATCCGCTCCCTGATCTCGTCGGTCTCCGGGTCCGCCGCCGCCGTGGCGGCTGCGGCCGAGGAGATGTCGGCGACCTCGGATTCCATCTCAGGGTCTGCGGGGGAGACGGCCCAGCAGGCCCAGGCCGTCTCCGACGCGGCCGGGAGCGTCTCGAACAGTGTGCAGGTCGTTGCCCTCGGTTCCCGGGAGATGGAACAGTCGATCGGTGAGATCGCCCACAATGCCAACGACGCCGTGAAGATCGCGGGAAGGGCTGTCGAGGTGGCGGAGTCCGCCACGGCGCAGGTCGGCAAGTTGGGGGACTCCTCCCAGCAGATCGCGAGCGTCCTCAAGGTCATCACCTCGATCGCCGAGCAGACCAACCTGCTGGCCCTCAACGCCACGATCGAGGCCGCGCGGGCCGGCGACGCCGGCAAGGGCTTCGCCGTGGTCGCCAACGAGGTCAAGGACCTCGCGCAGGAAACAGCCAAGGCCACGGAGGACATTGCCCGGCAGATCGACACCATCCAGGCGGACACCGCCGGGGCGGTGTCCGCGATCGGTGAGATCAGCAGCGTCATCGGTCAGATCAACGAGTTCCAGGCCGGCATCGCGGGCGCGGTCGAGCAGCAGACCGCCACGACCACCCAGATGAACCGGAGCGTCGCAGAGGCCGCGCAGGGTGCCCAGAGCATCGCGAGCACGATCTCCGGTGTCGCCACCGCGTCCCAGACCACGACCGACGGAGTCGACCAGTCCCGACAGGCCGTCGGTGAGCTCAGTCAGATGGCTCATCAGCTCCACGACATGATCGCTCGTTTCCGGTACTGAGAG
>JAUPKJ010000294.1 GCA_030837505.1 Actinomycetota bacterium | reverse complement strand
TCGTCATCTGCGGATGGCCGGGACGCCACTCCTCGCTGTGGCAACAGGCCGGCCGGGCGGGCCGTCGTGGACGGAGGGCCACAGCAGTCCTCGTGGCCAGGGACGATCCCCTGGACCGGTATCTCGTGCACCATCCCGAAGTGATCTTCGATCGTGAGATCGAGACCACCGTGCTGGACCCGGACAATCCCTATGTCCTGCTCCCGCATCTGTGCGCCGCCGCAGCCGAGATCCCGCTCACCACAGCGGACCTGGAGCTCTTCGGACCCGGCGCGCAGGAGGTCCTGCGGCTTCTCGTCGAACGTCGTGTTCTGCGCCGCCGCCCTCGGGGCTGGTACTGGACCCACCCGCAACGTGCCGTGGATCTGACGAACCTGCGAAGCCTGGACGGCGACCCCTTCCGGGTCGTGCAGGGACACACCGGTTTATTCATCGGGACGGTGCCGGCCGACGCCGCCCACAGGACGATTCACCCTGGCGCCGTCTATGTGCACCAGGGACAGCCCTGGCTGGTCCGAACCCTGAACCTGCAGGAGCGGGTCGCGATCGTGCAGGAGGGGCCCCAGGACGTGCTGACCATGGCGCGACAGAGCACGACGGTACGGGTGATCTCGATCTCGGAACGCCGGTCCGCCGGGCAGAAAAAGCAGGACGGGAAGGACGGACCGGACAGAGAAATGTGCCTGGGGACGGTGGAGGTCGCGGTGAGGACGGACTCCTTCGTGCGCAAGGACGCAACTTCCGGGAAGGTCCTTGGCGAAGGGACCCTCGAACTGCCTGCCCAGGTCCTGAGGACGACAGCGATGTGGTTGGCGATCGACGAAGAAGCGCTCGCGGACCGCGGGGTCCTGCCCCCCGAGGTCCCGGGCTCCTTGCACGCGCTCGAGCACACGTTGCTGGGGATGCTGCCCCTGGTCGCGACCTGCGACAGACAGGACGTTGCGGGGGCCTGGCATCCCTGTCATCCGGACACGGGAGCCCCCACCGTGTTCGTGCACGACGCCGCAGCGGGTGGCGCGGGCTTCGCAGAGCGGGGCTATCGCTCGGCCGAGCAATGGCTGCAGGTCACCCACTCGGTCTTGTCCGATTGCGAGTGCTCGGCTGGTTGCCCCTCCTGTGTGCACTCCACGAGTTGTTCCAGCGGGAACGAGCCGCTGGACCGGGCCGCTGCCCTGCGGGCCCTGGACACGGTCCGGGAGGGGTTGTACCCCGGCAGCTCCCCCGACGGGCACCCTTCCGGCGCGGGCCCTGACCGTGACCTGGACCGACGGCAGGAACGGAGCCAGGACGGCAACCGTGCCGACCGAGACCTGGACGCTGCCGTCGGACGCGATCGCACAGGAGAGCAGGGCGGCTCCGTTGGCCCACGCGGTCCGGGCCGCCTCGGCGCACGAGGGCGGTACCGGACCGGCCGCGGCGAGGGCGGCGAGGTCTGCGGCGGACTCGACCCGGTGCCGCAGGATCTGGGTCCGCCCCACCAGGCCCACGGCGGCCGCGCAGAAGGCGATGGCGGCGACGACCGCGAGCATGAGCACGGTTCCGCTCCCGGACTGTCCGCACGGGCCGGGGGCGAGCCGTAGCCGAACAGCCGCGGTGATTCGACGTCGGGGGGAAGTCCTTGGGCGAGGAGTTCCCCGGGGGGACGACCGGGGCCGGGAGGACCTCATGCCGGCCCTCCACAGGTCTTGGGGAGCCCAGGACGGCCTCCGAACGCCCTTCCCCGGGTGAGGAGGCCGGGTCCACGGGAAAAGGACGTGGAGGGCCGACTGTCGGGTCCTCCACGAAGGGCACGCGTGTCGTCAGGTTGCTCGAGTCGGGAGGAGGCGGTGGACCGCACGACTGCCCGGGGGGTGCCCGGCAGGGGCAGCGCGACGACGGCGCTCACAGTGACCAGGGCCTGTGCTCCCTGGGTTCGCACGGTGACGTCGGCCCCCGGGGGAGCCAGGGCACGAGCAGCAGCGATGACCTCGGTCGAGGGCTCGCGTCTGGCCGCCAGACGGGCTGCGCCTCGGGCTGCGTCCACGCAGTCCATCTGGGCGGCCGTCAGGGCACCCGTGGCGAGCACGAGGGCCAGGAGCAGGACCACGGCCGGCAGGACCAGGGCGATCTCGGCCGTGACGCTGCCCCGGCCCGGGCCCGATGGGGGTACGCGGGACAGGGGTACGCGGGACAGAGCTGTGCGGAGCAGAGGCGCGCGGAGCAGGGACGCGCGGAGCGGGGACGGCATGTGTCAGCCCACCGACAGAGCCCGGTGCACGATGGCCTCCAGCATTTCCCGGACCTCGCCGCTGCGCAGGACTGTGAGGAGCAGCCCGGCGAAACCGCAGGCGGCAAGCGTGGCGATCGCGTATTCGGCCGTGGCCATGCCCCAAGAACCGGCCGACCGGTCCTGTCGCGGGAGCCCGCTGGAAGAACTCGTTCCCCGGGCCCATGAGCCCGTCGGGCGGACGCTCCGGCCGGGGTTGCGGCAGCGGATGGTCAGGAGAGTGCGGGGAGAGCGGAGCGAGCGGCAGAACCTGGGCACAACGGCCTCCTGGTGAAAGACGCGGATCGGTGAGAGACACGGATCGTGACGAGAGACGCGGATCGTGACGCGGACGGCGGGGACGGGCGTTGGCCGGGGGCCCGCCCCGGCGGGGAGCGGTCGGGGCGGCCTCGGCTGACTACGACTGTCGTCGGTCCGGCGGAGGGAGGCAGCAGGATTCTCGGGCCTGTGGATCGTGGGACTGATGTGACGAGAGAGGCTGTGGAAAAGGGGCTCAGACGCCGTTCCCCAGGAGGGCCAGGACAAGTGGGGCGACGGTGAGGAGGACGAAGGCCGGGAGCAGGCACAGGCCCGTCGGCAGGAGAACGGTCACGCCCAGGCGTCTGGCTGCCAGCACCCCGATGTCGACCCGCCGGCGACGATGTTCCCCGGCCGCGGAGCGCACGAGCGGGGCAGGACCGACCCCTGCGGTCAGAGCAAGATCCAGAGCATCCAGGAGCGGCACGAGGGCGGCAGGGCCGTCCCGCAGGTCTGCGAGTCCCGCACCACTCGCGAGATGCCGGGAGAGCCGCCCGAGGGCCTCGGGCAGGGGCCCGGGGGTGTCCCGCAGACAGGCGGAGACCGTCGCGGTCGCCCGGGAGGGCGAAGCGCCGCAGTCCAAGGCGGCCGCGACCATCTCGAGCACGATCGACGCCGGTACCTCCTGCGGGGGTCCCGGCAAGCGGTCAGGTCCGGAGCGAGTCCGACCGGGAACCGGCCCGCGGCCGGTCGCCCTCAGCCGATCCGGGTTCCCGGCCGCCGGGACGAGGTTCCACACGGACGCGCCCACCAGCAGAACGGCGAGCGCGGATGCTCCCAGCTGCCAGAGCGACGGGGTCATGGGAGGTTCCCTCCGTTCGGCTCGGACGGAGGCGACCCGGGGCACCAGGACCGGCCGGCAGGACGGTCCGCGGCGCTCGCTGCCCGACGGATCAGCAGGCCGCTCCAGGTCAGTCCTGTAGCCCACAACAGGCAGGCGACCAGCAGACACAGCAGCCCCGGTGCAGTGCACAGCAGGACGTGGAGGCAGTCGACGCCCAGCAGCAGTCCGAGGGCCGGTCCTGCACCCGGCAGCCAGGACAAGAGGGCTGAAGTGGCACGAGGACCTGCAACGGCCGCAGCGATCTCGCTGCGAGCGGTCTCCTCGGCCCTCAACGCTTCGACGAATCCGTCGAGGGTCCGCGCCAAGGGCGCGCCGGACCTCTCCGAGAGATCGCAGACGGCGGCCAGCCAGGTGAACGGTCCTGGTGCGGACAGCGCCCGGAGGCCGTCGCCCGCGGTGCCCCCCGCGGCCAGGCACCGGGCAGCGGCCCGGTACCTCGGATCGGCACGGGGACGGTCTGCCAGTAGTTGCCAAGCTCTGACGGTGGGCAGCCCTGCTCGCAGGGCCGCCGCGAGTTCCTCGG
This sequence comes from Actinomycetota bacterium, assembly GCA_030837505.1. Taxonomy (GTDB): domain Bacteria; phylum Actinomycetota; class Actinomycetes; order Actinomycetales; family Kineosporiaceae; genus JAUPKJ01. The sequence goes on along the minus strand of JAUPKJ010000294.1, from coordinate 6,273 downwards.
CGAACCGGCAGGCCTGACGCGCCTGCTGTGCCCGGGTACCGTCCCGGGAACGACCCCACGGCCCGACACGGTACGAGGAGAGAACCGGCTGCGTTCGGCCCCCGGGGATGCCGCCCGCGGGCTCGCGGACGTCGCCCCACCGGGACGTGGGCCCCGAGGCGCACCGGGGAAGACGACGGCACGGGTCTGCGCTCTCCCCGTGCAGAACAAACGCTGCCAAGGCCGCGAACAGACAGCAGAGGGCTACGGGAACATTCATGGTCGGCACGCCTCCGGCCGATACCGACCGGCCTCATGACAGCTCCTCATGGAAGATCCCCTGCCGAACAGCCCAGACGGCGAGCCAGAGCAGGCCATCCGGGGCCGGTCCGAGGGCGAGCCGCGGAGCCCGCTTCGAACTCCTCCCAGGAACCCGAGGGACTCCCTTCCGCAGCGGCTCGGCCGGAGGGACCCTGCTCCCCGGGGGCCGCGGAGTGCTCCCCGGGGACCTCGGAGTCGCTCACGCTGAGGGCCGGGAGGATCCGGAACTCCTCGCCGTCGCCCCTGCAGACCGTTGCCACCTCACAGACCTGGCGGGCGCCCCCGGGAAGCCTGCGCAGATGGATGACGGCTTCCAGGGCCGCAGCAGCCTGGAGACGGACCGACGCCGGGGGCATGCCCCCCAGCCCGCCCAGGGCCTGGAGCCTGGCCGGTACCTCGGTGGCCGCGTTGGCGTGCAGAGTGCCGCAACCGCCCTCCTGGCCGGTGTTGAGGGCCGAGAGCAGCTCACGCACCTCGCTGCCCCGGCACTCCCCCACCACCAGACGGTCGGGACGCATCCGGAGAGCCTGACGGACGAGTTCGTCCAGACGGATCTCCCCGCGCCCCTCCACGTTGGCATGCCGCGCCTCCAACCGGACCACGTGCGGATGGGCCGGGCACAGCTCGGCGACGTCCTCGACGAGAACGATCCGCTCGTGCGACGCGACCTTCCCGAGCAGGGCAGCCAGCAAAGTGGTCTTGCCCGCCCCCGTGCCCCCCGTGACCAGGAAGGACAGCTTCCGCTCGATGACACGGACCAGGACCTCCGCCCAGATCCCCGGCAGGGCACCGGAACGCACCAGGTGGTCCAGGTCGAACCGCCCCGGACGCAGGATGCGCAGACTCACATGGGTGCCCTCCGGAGCCGCAGGAGGGACCACGGCATGCAAGCGGATCCCCCCCGGCAACCTGGCATCCACCCACGGACGGCTCTCGTCGAGACGTTGCCCGCAAGCCGCTGCCAAACGGGTGGCCAACAGCCGCACCTCCTCGGGCGAGGAGAACGCCATCGCCACGGGCCGCAGGCCCCGGCCGCTGTCCGCCCAGATGCTGCCGTCGCCGTTCACGAGGAGATCGGTGACCTGGGGATGCTCGACCAGCCCTCGCAGGGGACCCAGGCCCCAGGCGTGGTCGCGGACTTGTTCGACGGCGGCGCTCAGGTCGCCGGCCCCCAGGATCCGCCCCTGGGCCGCTGCGGCGGCCCGGATCTCGGCGACGAGCCGGGCCGCGGGGACGCCGTCGGGGGTGCCCGGTTCTGGGGCAACCGCCGCGACCCGGGAGCGCACGGTCGCCAGGAGCTGTTCGTCGTCCGGGAAGAACGTGGACGGCTCCCGGGAGGCTGCCGGACGGGCAGCGGTCTGTCGGCGGCCCCCCGGCGGGGTCGGGCCGTCCGTCGCGAACCGTTCCGCCGGCGCAGGCGGGGCTGAGGGGTGGAAGACCGGCTCTCGCCGTCGCAGCGCGCTCACAGCGGCCAAGCCTCGGTCAACAGCCTGCGGCACAGGCCGCTGAGGGATCCCCGTTCGGGGAGGGGCGGTGGCTCACCGCGGTCGAGAGCCGCGGCGACGGCCGGATCGGTCCGGAGTTCCCCGACGAGGGGGACGCCGATCGTGGCCGCGAGGGCCTCCGCCGGGAGGCCCGTCGGGGAGGGACCCCGGACGACCAGGAGCGTGTGCTGGTCGAGCTGCTCCAGCCCTGCCGCCACACGCCCGGCAGCTGCGCCGGCCCTGACCTCGGCCGGGACGAGGAGAACGGTGGCGTGACAGGCCGAGACCGCCGCCCGCGCCGCCGGGTCCAGCCTCCGGGGCAGGTCGAGGACGATCAGGTCGAATTCCCTCGCCGCAGCCTCAAGGACCGAGGCGACGGCGCCCGCGGGCACGGAGGCGGAGGGGTCTTGTCCCTGTCGGTCCCAGGAGAGCAGGCCCACTCCGTCGACGTCGGGCAGGGCGGAGCACAACTGGCCGGGCGCCAGGCGCCCGCGCACGGACAGCAGCTCCGGCCAGCGCACGCCCGGCATGTTCTCCGCGCCCAGGGCGAGGTCGAGGCCACCGCCCAGGGGATCGGCGTCGACCAGGGCTGGGTGGAGGCCACCGGCGACCGCGGTGAGGGCGAGCGCGACCGCCAGCGTGCTGCTCCCCGACCCTCCTCTGCCACCCGTCACCCCGAGGACGGCTGCTCCCGGCACGGGGAGGACGGCGTCCAGGACACGGTCCAGCAGCCAGCTCTGCGCTCGGGGCAGGACGGCGACGTTCTCGGCTCCCAGCTCCATGGCCTGCCGCCACAGGTGCTCGGGGGGCGGATCGCCCGTGACCACGATCGTGGGAGGACCCGTGGCGGCGCGGCCGGTGACCCCTTCGGGAGCCTGATCGTAGGACGGGGGGCGCAGGTCCAGGGCGTCTGTTCCCAGAAGGAGCAGGGCCGGGGTGTCCCCGTGGCGCAGAAGGGCGCCTTCCCGGGAGCCTGGGTGAGGGGAGGACGCGCGGGGGGAGAGCAGGCGGGGGTCACGGTGCTCGAGATGGATTCCCGCTGTCGCGGCCACGCCTGCCAAGTGGTCCAGGAGCCAGGGATCTGCGGTCACGGCGATCACGGTCCGGGCTGCATGGGGCGTCGTGGCGGGGGCAGGGGCTGTCGCGGGGCGGTGGAGAGGCTCGGACCGGGCCTTGTCGTGGAGAGCGCGGAGCTCCGGGGACGCCGGCGGAGGCCGGTCCTGGGCAAAAGGACCGGGAGCGGGCGGGACCGTGCCGGCCTGTTGGACGGCTCGGGGGACGGCCTGCGGCGTCGGCGCCGTGAGGCGTCCGGCGGGGACGGGGGCGTCGGGTGGTTCGGGGACGTCGGGTGGTTCCGGGGCCCCGGGTGCTTCGGGGGCGTCGGGGCGTTCCGGGGCGTCGGGGAGCGCTCGCAGAGACGGACGGGCAACGGGCGGGTGTGCGGCCCGTGCCACGGAACCGGAGGGCGTCGGTTCGGCCGCGGGAGAGGCCCGGGGAAAGCCGATCAACCGGTGGGGGTTCACGGGACAGGGGGTCTGGGACTGGTGATGAAGCATGGCTGGGCCTCCCGAAGCGGTGGTGCCTTCCATGCTCCGCTGCGAGGCCGGTCTGCGGGAGGGGGCAGTCGGGAACTGTGGACGAAGGGACCGAGCGGGGGGAGGGCTGTGGAAAACGGATATTGCGCAAGTATCGAAAGCGATCAGGGCCCACGGGGCGAGAGATGAAGGGCTCGCGGGGCGAGAGACGAAGGTCCCGAAAAATGCGACGGCCCCCGCTGGGGGGGAGCGGGGGCCGTCTAGCCGGTCCGGCTCGGGGGGGAGGAGTCGGACCGGTCGGCACGGCACAAGGCCGGCGCGGACAGTGTGTACCCGCTGAGCTTGCGAGGCAACTGTCGTCAACCAGGTAGACCACTTGGCCGACCCCAACACGCAAGAAACAACGAAATCAGTGGTTCCAACACACGGAAACTCATAAATTCGAAGTAATGTCAGAATTGCTGACATACATTGCAATGAAGAAATGCCAGGCGTTCCGCCCTTGTTCCCGGCGCCCGCTCGCCCCCGAGAAGAGAACGCCCTGCGCCGGCACGCGGCCACGATCCTCGGCGCCCTCCCGCCCCGTTCGGACGTCCCGCTCGAACACAGGGGATCCACAGGCTCCGGGAGAGACACCCCAAGGCAATGCACGGCGATCGGAAGTGTGCGAAACTCACCGGCTCCCGCCTCCTTCTTCCGGCCCCGGAAGCCGCCCGGACCCCCAGACCCGCCGAACGCTGGTGAAGAGCGCCGGAACACCCGACACCTATGCTGGCGGCGTGACGGACGCCCTCCCTGACGTCGATGCAGCCCCCCGCAGCGCGGCGTTCTTCGACCTCGACAAAACGATCATTGCCAGGTCCAGTGCCCTGGTCTTTTCCCGTCCCCTGTACGCCGGAGGTCTGATCACCCGCAAGGCCGTGATCCGCAGTGCCTACGCCCACTTCGTGTTCATGGCGGGTGGCGCGGACCACGATCAGATGGAACGGATGCGCGAGTACCTGTCGGCCCTCGTGTCGGGGTGGGACGTCCAACAGGTCCGGAACATCGTCGAGGAAACCCTGGAGAAACTGGTCCAGCCGGTCGTCTACCAGGAGGCCGAAGCACTGATCGCTGAGCATCATGCCGCGGGCAGGGACGTCGTCATCGTCTCCTCCAGCGGGTCGGAGGTGGTCGAGCCCATCGGCGCAATGCTCGGCGCCGACCGGGTCGTGGCCACGCGCATGGCCGTGGAGGACGGCCGGTACTCCGGCAGGATGGACTTCTACGCCTACGCCGAGAACAAGGCCGTGGCAATTCGGGAGCTGGCGGAGGAACACGGGTACGACCTGCAGGAATCCTTCGCGTACAGCGATTCGGCCACGGACCTGCCCATGCTCCTGACCGTGGGACACCCCACAGCGGTGAACCCGGACCGGTCCTTGAGACGGGAGGCGGCCGCCCGAGGGTGGCCCGTGAGGGACTTCCACCATCCGGTCCGGCTGCGGCAGAGAGTCGCCGACCAGGTCACACCGCGGATCCCGACGATGTCCCTGGCGTTGGGGGCCGGGGCCCTCCTCTGGGCACTGGTGTGGTGGAACAGCAACCGTCGCAGGGCTCCGCGGTTCCACAGGTCCTGAGAGCGACCGGCACGAGGTGGCTTCGGCTCGCGACGACCGGGGCGGTGTCGGGGCGGCCTTCCGAACGCAGGTCCAGCCTCTTTCCGGCTGCAGTTTCTTCCGACACTGACGTGACAATGTGTATTTGGCGCCTAACCTTCAGTCATGGGGCCTGTGAAACCCGATGATCGGAAACCCTTCGACCGTCTGACCTCGGCCGTGCTGTCCGTCACCTACCTGTGCCTGTCGGCGATCGGGTACCTGCTTGTGCCTCGCAGCGGTTGGGCCGCCGGCGTGCTGTGGTTCCCCCCCGCCGGCCTGGCCTTCGGGTACTTGATCCTGACCGGGTTCGCAGGGGTCGGCGTCGTGATCCTGGCCCGGGTCCTCGGTAGCGTCCTGCTCCTGGGTACCGGGTATCTGCAGTCTCCCGGGCACACGATCGGCACAGACGTCCTCATCGCGCTCTGGTACGCCATCGCCGCCGAGAGCCTGCGACGCCTGTGGAAATCGGAGTACCCGTTCGGTTCCCTCATGCAGTTCATGGTCATCGGAACGGCCGTGGCCCCCCTCGGCGCTGCCACCATCACCTCCCTGGTGGGACTCACCCACGATGTCCGCCTCGGAACGGTGGCCTGGGCCTGGACGGCCTTGGGAAACGCCACCGCCATCGCGACCATCTGCCCGGCCTTCGTCCTGGTTTTCCTGGAGACGGCGACCGGCCGGCAGGTGGCGCCGGCCCTCCCCCGACAGCGCAGACTCGCCGTCGTCGGCCAATCGGTCGTGATCGTGCTCATGCCGGCGCTGCTTCTCATGGAGCACGACCTGCGGGGTTGTGATCTGGTCCTGCTCCCGCTGGTCCTTGCGCCCGTCGGCTGGCAGATCCTGCGTACCGATCAGGTCCGGGGGAGCCTGGTGCTGGCGGCGTGCGCCGTCGTCATGGGAGCTGCCGTGCAGGCCAGGGCTGTGGACGGCGCCTCGGCCTTTCGACTGCAGGCACTGATGTTCGCCGGCGCCGTGGCCGCTCTGTACGCCGGCAGCGGGCTCATCGCCGAAGCGCGCACCCGTTGCAGCAGCGAACTGGAGAGCACGCGGTGGAAAGCGCTCGTGGAGGCCTCCCCCGCCGTGGTCGCCAGGATCGACGAACAGGGCCGGTGGTCGGTCGAGCCCCGGGGAGGCTCCCGTGCCTGCCAGCCCGACCCCGCGGAGAGCGAGATCGTGAACCGCGCCTGCCAGGTCCCGGAGTTGCTCCTGGCACTGCGTGAAGCAGGTCCTCGCACCGTGAGCTGGGGCCTGGACGACAAGACCGGCCGACGCTTCGTAACCCATCTCACTCCGCTCTCCGACCGGCAGACCCTG